>JAZKIX010000146.1:0-7665 GCA_040384645.1 Pseudomonadota bacterium
AGGCGTACATCTCGCGCTGTATGACTTGGACGATTTACGGGGCGCGCTTAAGGCAAAATCGAGCAATCGCGGCGAACGTGCCAATATCGACGCTGTAAAAACCCTGATTGCTGAAAGCGAACAACAATGAAACGACAATCCATCATGATTGCGGTAGTTGCGATTATTTTTTTGACCTTGGGCGGATTTGTGGGTCTTAAACGGCTCGCGCCACAAAAGCCTGCCGATGCCGTAGTTGCCAAACTATTTACAGAAACCCTGCCCGATGCCAATGGCCAACCGCAAGCATTGGCGCAGTGGCAAGGCAAACCCTTGCTGATTAATTTTTGGGCGACTTGGTGCGGGCCTTGCGTGAAGGAAATGCCGGAACTATCGGCTTTGCAAACCGAACTGGCGCCAAAAGGTATTCAATTCATTGGCATCGGCATTGATTCCGCCAGCAGTATCCAGGAATTTTCCGCCAAACATAAAATTTCTTACCCTCTATATGTCGCCGGCATGAGTGGCACTGAATTGTCTAGCCGGCTTGGCAACCAAGCTGGCGGATTGCCTTTTACCGTGCTGATCAGTGCAGATGGGCAAATTCGCAAGACTTATTTAGGCGCTTTGAAAATGACTGAATTACGTACCGATCTTGCAGCGATATAGCACTATAGCCTTTTTGACAATTTTGTTTTTCTTGCCAATCCACGCCATTTAGCGGCAAAATGCGGCCATTGTCGTCAAACTGAGTTGCATTTTTATGGCAAAAAACATACTTCTGCTAAATGGCCCTAACCTGAATTTGCTTGGTTCCCGGGAACCCGGCATCTATGGCGACAGCACTTTGAGTGATATCGAAGTAGCCGCTCGCCTGCAGGCGCAGGCTGCTGGTGCCACTCTGGCCAGCTTCCAAAGTAATCATGAAGGCGCACTGATTGATCGCATCCATGCTGCCAAAACTGAAGGCATCGATGCCATCATCATCAATCCGGGTGGATTAACACACACTAGCGTAGCACTGCGCGACGCTCTTAGCGGGGTCGCCATCCCATTTGTTGAAGTCCATATCTCCAATATTCATCAACGCGAAACATTTCGCCATCACTCTTACCTATCGGCCGTTGCGGTAGGGGTGATCTGCGGACTAGGAGTTGATGGCTACCGCGCTGCCCTCGATTTTACGTTAAACAAGCTTTAATCTTCCCTTATCTGCAGGCAAATCACTTACAATTACGGCGATAAGCTTCCGTAGAATTGCCAATAGAGCAACGACATACGCAACTATAATTCCAACAATAATTCCGAGGGATTTCCACATGGATTTACGTAAACTGAAAACTTTGATCGACTTGGTAGCAGAGTCGGACATTGCAGAATTGGAAGTTACAGAAGGCGAAGGCAAAGTTCGCATCGTCAAATCAAGTGCCTTGCCACAAAATCAAGTTGTAATGATGCATCAACAAGCGCCGCAACAGCAATACATGCCGGCGGCACCAGCCGCACAAGCCGCTGCAGCCCCGATCGAAGTGCCAAGCGGCCACATCGTCAAATCCCCCATGGTTGGTACTTTTTACCGCTCCTCTGCACCAGGCAACCCGCCTTTTGTCGAAATCGGCGCCAATATCAAACTCGGCGACACCCTTTGCTTGATCGAAGCTATGAAGTTACTTAATGAAATCGATGCCGATGCGTCAGGCGTAGTCAAACAAATTTTGGTCGAGAATGGCCAGCCGGTCGAATTCGGTCAGCCTCTGTTTGTGATTGGCTGACAGGCGGGTTCATTTTGTCTGCAATCTCTATTCAATACGCAAGAATGAAAGCGTATTGAATCCAGCTTCTGAATCCAGATTACTGTTCACAAAAATATGTTTGAAAAAATTCTCATTGCCAATCGCGGTGAAATCGCTCTTCGTATCCAGCGCGCTTGTCGCGAAATGGGTATCAAAACGGTAGTGGTTCATTCCGAAGCGGACCGTGACGCAAAGTACGTAAAACTGGCCGATGAATCTGTTTGCATAGGCCCAGCGGCTTCGGCTTTAAGTTATTTAAATATGCCTGCGATCATCAGCGCGGCAGAAGTCACCGATGCTGAAGCAATCCATCCAGGTTATGGTTTTTTGTCAGAAAACGCCGATTTTGCTGAGCGTGTTGAAAAATCCGGTTTTGTCTTTATTGGGCCGCGTTCCGATTCGATTCGCCTGATGGGCGACAAGGTTTCGGCAAAACAAACCATGATCAAAGCCGGCGTGCCTTGCGTGCCCGGCTCCGAAGGTGCGTTACCGGAAGACCCGAAACTGATTGTCCAGATTGCTCGCAAAATCGGTTATCCCGTCATTATCAAAGCAGCCGGTGGTGGTGGCGGTCGTGGCATGCGTGTAGTGCATACCGAAGCGGCCTTGATTAACGCCGTCGCAATGACCAAAACAGAAGCCGGTGCAGCGTTCGGCAATCCTGAAGTCTATATGGAGAAATATTTGGAGAACCCACGTCATGTGGAAATCCAGATACTGGCTGACGAATTCAAAAATGCAGTATGGTTGGGTGAACGCGATTGTTCGATGCAAAGACGGCATCAAAAGGTCATCGAAGAAGCGCCAGCGCCAGGCATTCCACGCAAAATCATTGAAAAAATCGGCGATCGTTGCGCCGAAGCCTGCCGCAAGATTGGTTATCGCGGCGCCGGCACCTTCGAATTTTTGTACGAAAATGGCGAATTTTATTTCATCGAAATGAATACGCGGGTTCAGGTGGAACACCCTGTTACCGAAATGATTACCGGCATCGATATCGTGCAAGAACAGATTCGGATTGCTGCGGGTGAAAAGCTGCGTTTCCGCCAACGAGAAATCACCCTCACCGGACATGCTGTGGAATGCCGGATCAACGCGGAAGATCCATTCAAATTTACTCCATCGCCTGGAAAAATCGTGTCGTGGCATGCGCCCGGCGGCCCCGGCATTCGGGTCGATTCGCACGCCTACGCAGGCTACTATGTCCCGCCACATTACGATTCGATGGTTGGCAAGGTAATCGCTTACGGCGCCACCCGCGAGCAAGCGATCAAACGGATGCAAATTGCCTTGTCTGAAATGGTAGTCGAAGGCATTCTCACCAATATCCCTTTGCACCGCGAATTGATGATCGATGCCCGCTTCCTTGAAGGCGGCACGAACATTCACTATCTTGAGCAAAAGCTGGCAGATCGGCCCGCATAAACTATTGAAGTAAGATCGATGCTACGCGGCGTCTCCAGGAGTTTCCATTAAGGTAGATTTATGAGTTGGGCTGAAATTATCATTGAAGTTGTGCGTGAATACGCCGAACCTTTATCCGACGCCTTAATGGATGCAGGCGCCTTATCGGTGTCAGTGGAAGATGCGGATGAAGGGACCGAGGCTGAAAATCCTTTATTCGGCGAGCCCGGCATGGAGCCTGACGAGGCCGCGTGGGAACACAGTCGAGTAGTCGCTTTGGTCGCGCTCGACATCGATCCTGCGGCAATTGTCGCCGCAGCCAGCCAAGCCGCTGGTTTGAACCTGATACCGCCCTATTCATTACGCCAGGTTGCTGATCAAGATTGGGTGCGCCTGACGCAATCCCAATTTGACCCGATCCATATCGGCAAAAATATTTGGGTTGTTCCGAGTTGGCACGAGGCGCCCGATCCTAATGCAGTGGTACTGGAACTCGATCCCGGCCTTGCCTTTGGCACCGGCAGCCATCCGACCACCCGACTTTGCATGGAGTGGCTGGAACAGCATACGAGCGCTGGCTTGTCGGTACTTGATTACGGCTGCGGTTCGGGCATTTTGGCGATGGTCGCCAATAAAATGGGCGCCACCGATGTCGTCGGTGTTGATATCGATCCCCAAGCGATTGAGTCTGCCAATCAAAATTCGACACGCAATCACTGCGCCATTTCTTATTTTCTACCCGATGCTTTCGCGCAGGCGTTTGGTAGCCGACGGTTCGATATTGTGGCGGCAAATATTTTATCCAGTCCTTTAAAGTTAATGGCCCCAATGTTGAGTGGGCGTGTCGCCGCAGGCGGTGCGCTGGTGTTATCCGGCGTCTTGGCTCGTCAGGCCGATGAGGTCGCGGCAGCATATGCACCCTTCATTAAATTGACGGTTTGGGCCGAATATGATGGCTGGGTCGCTCTGGCTGGCTGCACCACGGGTACACACTAAGCGCCATGGCGCTCGCTACTCAATGTCCGCATTGCCACACGACTTTTCGTGTAGCACATGACCAGTTAAAACTGCGCTCTGGCAGCGTCCGTTGCGGCGCGTGCCAGCAAGTCTTTAATGGCATTGAACATCTGCTGCGCCCCGATAGCGCAACGGCAATGCCAGCAACCTCTGCGGCAGCGGCGCCAAAGTCCGCCACATTGACACCTAGAGCCACTACTGTGGAAATGGTAGTTAAGCCAGCCCCGGTAATAGACCCAAGTCCCCAAAAAACCGCTTCTCCAGATGGTACTTCGTTGCTTGCGCCGATTCATACCTCAACAGAACTAGCGAGTTCATCGTCGCCTATACCGCCTGTTGCAAAGGCCGCGCCGGCCATCGACAGCGCAAAGAAAGTCGAGGAAGATCCGCTACAGCGGATGACCTTGGTAGATTTTTCGGAGGTGGACGACGATGAAGAAATCGATGACATTGAGGTAACGCAAGAAGAATCGAATGTTGTTGATTCGATTTCCGTTATCGCAACCGCGCCAGAAGCAACACTCAAAACAGAGCCCATCACTGCGCCGATCAGTTCAGCTATTCATCCAAGTGAAACCAAACATGCGGCAACACCAGAAAGTCATCCACAGTTCGATCAAACAATTGAATCAAACACGGAAGAGCCTGCGTTCGTAATCCAGGGACGGCGCCAGCAGCGCAGCAGGCGTGTACTTCGTGCGCTTGTCAGGATTGCGTGCTTTATGCTAACTGCGGGATTTTTATTGCAAGGGACGTATTATTTTCGCGACCTGATTTCCGCATGGTATCCACAATCCACTAATACACTGGTTCAAGCATGCTCTGTGATTGGGTGTGAGATTAAATTGCCTGCGCAAATTGAAAAGATTTCAATTGAATCGAGCGATTTGCAAAATATTGGTGGGGCCGATAAAAATACTTTTGAATTAACACTGCTGCTACGCAATCAAAGCCACATCGTTCAGCAATGGCCATTTATTGAATTGACTTTGAATGATTCAAACGAAAAAGCGATTTTGCGCCGGAGCTTTCGACCCGAGGATTTCTCACTTTCCACTCAAGATTTGGAAAAAGGCATTGCGGCGAACTCTGAACAAGCAATGAAACTGAGTTTTGAATTGCCAGAAATAAAAGCCTCTGGATTTCGAGTTCACTCTTATTTCCCATAAAATCCTGAATCAATTAATGTTGAATTGACCATTTTCAACAATGCCGATTCCTTTTTTCAATTAAGTTATTAATTTATGACATCTCTAATTTGCGGCTCATTGGCGTTTGATACCATCATGCAATTTAAGGATCGTTTCTCCGAAGCCATCCTGCCAGACCAATTACATAAGGTCAATGTGTGTTTTCTGGTGCCTGAGTTACGCAGGGAGTTTGGCGGCTGTGCTGGCAATATTGCCTACAATTTAAAGTTGCTGGGAGGCGATCCTTTAATCATGGCTGCGCTGGGACAAGATGGTGAGCCCTATCTTAAGCGACTTGAACAACTCGACATCCCGACTCGCGCTATCAAGACGATCGATTCATCGTATACGGCACAGGCATTTATTACTACCGATGCGGACAGCAATCAGATCACAGCATTTCATCCTGGTGCAATGGCGCTTTCGCACATTAATAAAATTGCAGATGCAGGACCAATCAAACTGGCCATCGTTGCCCCAGATGGTCGTGACGGTATGTTGCAACATGCCAAAGATTGTGCGGAATTGAAAATACCTTTCATTTTCGATCCAGGACAAGGCTTGCCAATGTTCAATGGCGAAGAACTGAAAGAATTCATTGAATTGGCAAGCTATGTGGCTGTCAATGATTATGAGGCGGAATTATTGACTGAACGTACTGGCATGTCACTACCAGCAATCGCGCAACGTTTGTTGGCATTGATCGTAACGAAGGGCGAGTTGGGTGCGCAGATTTATACAAACAGCCAATGTATTGATATACCTTGCGTCAAAGCGGACAAGATCGTTGACCCTACCGGTTGTGGCGATGCATTCCGGGCTGGGGTGTTATTTGGCTTAAGCAAAGGTCTGGATTGGGCTACTACCGGGCGCCTGGCGAGCTTAATGGGCGCGATTAAAATTTCCCATCAAGGCGGGCAAAATCATACCGTCAGCTTGGAACAGATACGCGAGCGCTTTTTCCAGGCATTTGATTATCAGTTTTAAGTTTTGATTATTTTCCGACTTGTATTAAAGAATAGTCCAGTGACCTGTAAATGGATGCAATTCATGTCACTGGCAGAAAAAGCTCAATAGTTTCCCATTTATCTTTTCAAGAGTCAGATGGGCGTCTCTGACTTCTAGTAGTTTCCATTTATTGGTATGCCCTTGTGTAATACAAATTGCGCTTTGAGATACGTCGAGGCTTGTCGCCATGAAACGTAGTAATGCATCATTCGCCTTGCCCTCTACAGCAGGCGCCCGCAAGCGAATTTTTAATGCATCGTCCATAACACCAATAATCTGATTTTGCTTTCCATTTGGCACGATATGCACGGCCATTCGAAAAACACCTCCCGATAGGTCCGAACACCAACTTCGGGTCATACCGCCAATCCGGGCAAATGGCCAACCAATTGAAGCGCTATCTGGAGCAATACAAATACAAGCAAAACCGTCAAATCCAGATTCCCTACCAACGGTATTATTTTGCGAAATGGCCTTAACAGTGGCGCATTAAGCGCCTGCACAAAAGGTGCCAGCGGCGCTTGTGGATTGACCCAGCTAAATAAAACTTCCAGCAGTAATAGCCCCATAAATCCATATAAAATCCATTGGAGCAGCAAGGTCACACTAAGGAGTAAATACAACTGCATTGCAAAAATTGGCAACAATGTCGTTTTTAAACCTGTCGCCAATAAAGCAACCAAAATAGCAGCCAGCAGGCTAGCCCAATCGTAGCCGCCAAATCCCGGCAACAAGCGTCGTAAGGGTCGAACCAACCAATCCGTCAGTTGAAAAGTGAATTGCCCAACTTGGGCAGGCGGACGGATCCGGACGGCTTGCATCCAAAAGCGTAGCAATAGTACTGCTGCCATCAAGCCAGCTATGGTGTCGATTATTAGCGTCAGTACACTGAGTAACACACATCCCCCTCAAAAAAAATAACCGCCGTGCGACTAAGGTCACACCGCGGTTATTGTGCCCGAAGAATCCGAGCCTTCCAAGCGAACTCGGAATTTAAGGGCGTCCGCCTGTGGGAAACGGCCATGCAGCAACTGGACTTAACGCTGTTTTTACCGCAGGAGCAGCGGCTGGAGCGGCGGGCTTTGCTGCGGCTTTCTTTTCTACGGCCTTTGGCGCTGCAGCTTTCTTTGGTGCTGCTACTGCTTTCTTGGCGACCGGTTTGGCTGCGGCAGCTTTCTTTGGTGCTGCTACTGCTTTCTTGGCGACCGGTTTGGCTGCGGCAGCTTTCTTTGGTGCTGCTACTGCTTTCTTGGCGACCGGTTTGGCTGCGGCAG
>JAZKIX010000147.1:0-16352 GCA_040384645.1 Pseudomonadota bacterium
GCAATGCGTCCGGTAACCGAACCGATTTTTCTGCTTGGAAATTGACCCAGACCACTTTTGCACCCGCTTCTGCGCATAAAACTTCAGGGATATCGAGACGCCTGATTTCATGCAGCGTTTCAAAGCTCGAACGACCAACTACACCGACAAAAGTCAGCACTTCAATCTCGCCGGGGAATTTTAACTGTCGCAAGAAAGCGCAATGCGCGTTGACGATGACTGGCCCTTCTCCATCGGGTTTAGGCATAAAGCCAAGATCGATAAACCAGTCGATCCGCGCCTGTTCGATGTATCGAAAATAGACTGTATTGTTGACATGGCCCATCGCATCCATATCGCCCCATCGAATCGGCATTTGCGAACGGTGAACCAGCTTCTTTGTCATTGCGCGCTCATCCCATCGTCGGCGGTGATAATCGCGCCGTTGAGAAAATGCGATTCTTCTGACGCCAGCAATAACAGCAAACCATCCAGGTCTTCGGGCTTGCCGGTACGTTTGCGCGGCAAGGTATTCACCAGTTTTTGCCCTTGTTCGCTGGCAAAATAATCGTCGTTGATATCGGTCGTAATATAACCGGGGCAAATCGCATTGACATTGATGCCGTGTTTGCCCCATTCAACCGCCATCGCCTTGGTCATCTGTACTACCGCGGCCTTGCTCATGCAATAAATGCCAAATTGCGGCTGAACCCGCAAGCCGGCAACCGAGGCGATATTGATGATGCGGTGCTGTTTTTTAGGGTCGCCCTTGGCGCGCGCGATCATGCGTTTGGCCGCTTCTTGCGCCACAAAAAATGCGCCGCGCTGATTTGTATCCATTACAAAAGCATAATCATCCGGCGTCACATCGACCAGGCGCTGCGTAGTGGACACGCCAGAATTATTGACCAGAATATCGATTGGGCCGGCTTCCGTTTCGGCATGGGCGATTGCGGATTTGATACTGGCATAGTCGGTGACATCCAGCGCCACCACATGCGCCGCGCCGCCTTCGGCTTCGATCTCGGCGCGTAGTTCTTTCAAGCGTTCGGTGCGGCGCGAGGCCAGCACCACTTGCGCACCGGCTTGCGCCAGGATTTTGGCAAAACGCGCGCCCAAACCGCTCGATGCACCGGTGACCAGGGCAATTTTCCCCTCAAAATTGACTTCGATACCCACGTTTTCCCCTTTTTATGCTTTTTCATAGCAGGCTTGCTATTTTCACAGACGGTATGATTACATGAAAACGCCAAGTTTAGAGCGTGCAGCCTAGCATTCCTTGGCAAAATCCCCGACAATTAGCACACTCGTTCGATAATTACATTTACGGTGATAAAACCATGACGCATAGCCCCACGCCAGACCTTCTTGAGCAATACGGATCGCGCGAAACGATGGAATACGACGTCGTCATCGTCGGGGCCGGACCGGCAGGACTGGCAGCGGCCATCAAGCTGAAACAGCGTGCGTTGGAAAGTGGTAGCGAGGTCTCAATCTGCGTGTTGGAAAAAGGTGGCGCCCTCGGTGCCCACATCCTTTCTGGCGCCGTGATGGATCCTGGGGCCCTTACCGAGTTGCTACCGAATTGGAAAGATTCCGGCGCCCCTTTAAATACGCCGGTCAGCGAAGACCGGGTTTTAATACTGACGGAAACCAAAGCATACAAAGTACCAAACTGGGCACTAGGCATGATGAGTTGCATGCAAAATCACGGCAACTACGTCATCTCACTGGGCAGTGTGGTGCGCTGGATGGGCGAACAGGCAGAAGCCTTGGGCGTCGAAATATTCCCCGGCTTTCCAGCTGCAGAAATACTGTACAACGATGATGGGTCGGTCAAGGGCGTTGCGACGGGCAATATGGGGGTGGATCGTCATGGCAAGCCAACTTCATCGTTCCAATTGGGTATGGAACTGCACGGCAAATACACTTTGTTTGCTGAAGGCGCGCGCGGTCATTTGGGAAAACAATTGATCGAACGATTCGATCTGAGCAAAGGTAAAGATCCGCAAAAATACAGTCTCGGCATCAAGGAGCTATGGGAAATCGATCCGAAATTGCATCAGCCGGGGCTGGTCATTCACAGCACAGGCTGGCCGCTCGATAACGACACAGTGGGCGGATCGTTTCTCTACCATATGGAGAACAATCAAGTGATGGTCGGCTATGTAGTCAGCTTGGACTATCAAAATCCGTACCTGTCACCATACGAAGAATTCCAGCGTTACAAAACACATCCTGAAATCCGCAAATTTTTTGAGGGCGGCAAACGTATCTCTTACGGCGCGCGCGCAATCACTGCAGGCGGCCTGCAATCTTTGCCAAAATTCACTTTTGCAGGTGGCGCACTCCTCGGCTGCGATGCCGGGTTTCTCAATATGAGCCGAATCAAGGGCAGCCACGCGGCGATTAAGTCGGGCATGCTGGCAGCAGACGCCGCATTCGATGCGCTGGCGGCGAAACGGCAGCACGACGCGCTCGATGCGTACGCCACCGCATTTGAAAAATCATGGTTGCACGAAGAGCTGCATGTGGCACGCAATTTCAAACCGTGGCTGGGCAAAGGTTTTTATTTCGGCACCATGATGGCAGGGATCGATCAAGTGCTGTTCCGTGGCAAGGCGCCGTGGACTTTGCGTCATCACCACGCCGATCACGCGTGCTTGCAATCGGCCGCCAATAGCCAGCCTATCGTTTACCCTAAGCCGGATGGAAAGTTGACCTTCGACCGGCTGTCGTCAGTATTCATCTCGAACACAAACCACGCAGAAGATCAGCCGATTCATTTGACGTTGAAAGATGCAAGCATCCCCGTCAGCTTGAATCTCGCTCAATATGCCGGACCGGAAGCGCGCTATTGCCCGGCTGGTGTGTATGAGTTTGTGAAATCGGAAGACGGCAACGAGCGGCTACAGATCAATGCCCAAAATTGCGTGCATTGTAAAACCTGCGATATCAAAGACCCAAGCCAAAACATCGTATGGGTCACACCGGAGGGCGGTGGCGGGCCGAATTATCCGAATATGTAACGCTTCGGGATATGGATTTACCTTCTACCGATTCCAATAATAGGGGGTATAACAAGAAATAGTGCCTTACCCGCACGTTTTTATTGGGCCTTTAAATATACTGGTGGCAGTATATTTAAAGGCTTTTTCATCGTTTTACGACTATCGCCTTGCGTTCAAAACGCTCAAAAATTTTATTTGCGATCAGGACGCCATTGTCCCGAGCAGATTTTATCAAGCCAGAACGCCCCAATCACGGTCTTGACGTCGGTAATTGCGCCCTCGCGGACCCATTCCAATACTTCCGGCAAGGTGGCGCTAATGGTCTCTAAAAATTCACCTTCGTCCAGCTTGCTCACCCCTGCGCTCAAGCCACGGGCGAGAAAAATATCGAGATGCTCGTCGGAATACGCGATAGCGTTATGAATGGTGCAGACGAATTGCCAGTCACTGGCGCTATACCCAGTTTCTTCCAGCAACTCGCGCTGAGCGCAGGCGAGTGAATCTTCGTTTGGATCGATTTTTCCGGCTGGAAATTCGATGAACACCCGATCCAGTGGATATCGGAACTGGCGCTCCAACAAGACCGTGCCGTCGTCAAATAACGGCAGGATAACCACGGCGCCAGGATGATGAATGAATTCGCGCGCCGTTATTTTGCCATCTGGCAAACGAACCTGATCTTTTTGCACTTTTAAAAAGCTGCCGTCATACACCTTTTCTCCATCAATTTTGAATTCTCTGAGGTGTAAATCCATGGCATTGTTTAAAAACGTTTGATTCAAAGCGGGACTGGAGAAGGTGCAATCGGCCCAGAGAGAAATAGTACCGAAAAATGAAATTGATACTCTCTGAAATAGACCATTCCAGAAGACAATATATGGGGACGATTTAGTTAGCTGTACTGTTTACGCAAATACCGAAAAACGAAACCGGGAAATGCCAATACGACAAATAGAAAAATTGTAATCGCGTAAAACTCCCAAGTTTGGGCAAAGACATTGCCTGCCCTAGATTCAAGCAACATGGCTAGGCCGCCAATCAAGAGATACATCAAAAACCACTCTAGCAAATGAAGCAAAAATGGCTTTCTATGTGGTACGGATGTCCTCTGATACGGAATGCACGCAAGAATTCGACTATTTGCGAATGGTAGATTGGCTGCCAGTACCGCCAATAAAATTACGCACCAACTGGAAAGTGATCCATCCATTGCAATGGGAAAACTTAGGAAGCCAAGGTATTTTTGATCGCATTGAAGCATGCGTTCATCAAAAATCCAGGCATAAGGCCAAGCAAGACCACGGCTGCGCCATTGATACTTAGGGCAACCCGCATATCAGTATTGACGATAATTTTGGCATTATCGGCTGGTTCATCGAAGTACATCATCTTCACCACACGTAAATAGTAGAACGCACCGATCAATGACAACAACACTGCGACCACGGCCAGCCAGACTTGGTGGGTACCTAGAACCGCCTCAAGCACTGAAAACTTGGCATAAAAGCCCATCATCGGCGGCAAACCGGCGAGCGAGAACATCAGTAACAACATCACCAATGCGAACCATGGGCTACGTTGATTGAGACCCTTGAAATCGTCCAGCGTCTCGGCTTCAAATCCAACCCGCGCCAGCAACATGATGACGCCGAACGTGCCCAAGGTAGTCAAGACATAAGTGATGGAATAGAACATCGAGGCGCTATAGGCATTGGCTGCCCCGGCCGCACTGCCATTGGTCACGCCAGACAACAATCCCAGCAACATGAATCCCATTTGTGCAATGGTTGAATACGCCAGCATCCGCTTCAAATTTGTTTGTGCAATCGCAGTGATATTGCCAATTGCCATCGACAGCACTGCCAGCACCAGGATCATTTGCTGCCAATCAACCGCCAGCGGCATCAATCCTTCGACCAGCAAGCGTATGCAAATCGCAAACGCAGCCAACTTAGGCGCGCCGCCAAGCAGTAAGGTTACCGAAGTCGGCGCTCCTTGATATACATCTGGCACCCACATGTGAAATGGCACAACCCCCAGTTTGAATGCAAGACCAGCCACCAAAAATACCAAGCCAAAGATCAAGATGGTCTTATTTACCGAACCAAAAGCAGCCGCTTTTGCTACTTCGGTCAAATCAAGCGAACCCGTGGCGCCATACAACATCGATATGCCATATAAAAGGAAACCGGAAGCCAAGGCGCCAAGAATGAAATACTTCATCGCCGCTTCGGTCGAAACCTGATGTTCGCGGCGCAAAGCGACCAAGGCATATAAGGACAAGGACATCAGTTCAAGTCCCAGATAAATGATCAAGAAATTATTGCCTGAGATCATCACCATTTGACCCAGTAAGGCAAACAAAGCCAACGGGTAAAACTCGCCACCTAATTTGTCGCCCACCATGCCGCGATCACTCACATATTGGCGTGAATAGACCAAGGTCAATCCCACAGCCAGATACGAAAACAACTTGAGCAATGTCGACATCGGGTCTGAAACGAACATATTGTTGAAGGTATATGTCGTCGTCACGGAATTGAGATCCACCATGCTCAGCGCAGCACATCCCAGCAAAGCGGCAATTGACAATCTATAAGTGATGTAGCGCTTTTCGTCGGGCAAAAACATGTCAACAAGCAAAATCAAACTTGCCGACACAAGCAGGAATATTTCTGGCAAAACCGGAATCAGGTTGATGTTATTCATTGAGACGCCGTAGAGATCCGTTTTTAGAATGATTTTGAGATGGCGACATGCTTCAGCAAATCGGCCACGGAAACTTGCATGGTGTCAGTGAAAGGCGCGGGGTATACACCCATCGCAATCACGGCAATGGCAAGTAATCCCAACATGACAAATTCACGCTTATTGATATCTTGCAGTTGAGCCACATGACCGTTGGCGATTGCGCCAAACACCACGCGTTTAACCATCCAAAGAGAATAGGCGGCACCAAAAATCAATGCCGTGGCGGCCAACATGCCAATCCAGAAATTAAATTTCACAGCGCCCAAAATAACCATGAATTCACCGACGAAACCCGACGTCGCTGGCAAACCGCAATTGGCCATCGAAAACAACACGAATAGCGCTGAAAACTTCGGCATGGTATTAACCACCCCGCCGTAATCTGCAATTTGGCGCGAGTGCATACGATCATATAAAACGCCAATACACAGAAACATTGCACCCGAAATGAAACCGTGGGAAATCATTTGGACAATACCACCCTGCACTGCTATGTCGTTAAACATGAAAAAACCTAGCGTCACAAAGCCCATATGTGCGATTGAGGAATAGGCAACCAGCTTTTTCATATCGGTCTGAACCAAAGCGACTAAACCTATGTAAATCACCGCTATAAGAGACAAGGTGATCATGAAGCCGGAAAGATAATGGCTGGCATCGGGCGCTATCGGCAAGGAGAAACGCAAGAATCCATATGCGCCAAGTTTCAACATGATCGCAGCCAGTACGACTGAACCACCGGTAGGCGCTTCAACGTGGGCATCGGGCAACCAGGTATGCACTGGCCACATCGGAACCTTGACCGCGAATGCCATCAAAAACGCAATGAAAATCATGATTTGCGTATTTAGTGGCAATGGTAATTTATGCCAAACAGCAATCTCAAAACTGCCGGATTTGCTATACAAATACAAAATCGCAACCAAGGTCAATAATGACCCCAACAAGGTGTACAAAAAGAACTTGAATGAGGCATACACGCGATTTGCGCCGCCCCAAATACCAATGATGATGAACATTGGAATCAAGGTGGCTTCAAAGAATACGTAAAAAAGTAGACCATCTTGTGTGCTGAATACACCGATCATCAAGCCTGACAAGATCAGGAAGGCACCAAAATATTGAGAAACCCGACTTTCGATGACTTCCCAGCCAGCGATAACCACGATGACTGTAATGAATGCCGTTAACGGCACGAACCAGAGCGAAATACCGTCAATCCCCAGGAAATAGCTAACGTTGAAGCGGCTGAACCATGACATTTTTTCGACAAACTGCATACCATGTGCCGCATTATCGAACTGAAAAATCAATGGCAGCGTGACTAGAAACGAGACTATTGCAGCCATCAAGGAAACCGCACGCACAATGCCAGCGTGCTCGTCGCGACCAAGTGCCAAAACAAATAGCCCGAACAGGATAGGGCACCAAATCGCAAGGCTCAAAAAAGGTAATGTTGACTGAATCATGTTTTTTCTTTTGTTTTTCTTGCTGCTACTTCAGATAAGGAAACATCAACAAATACCCAAGGTACACAACGATTCCCAAAATCATCGTGAAGGCATAGTGATAGATATAGCCAGTCTGCAGTGTCCTGGCAATTCTCGAGAACCAAGCAACGAGCCGCGCGCTGCCATTGACGATCATCCCGTCGATCAAATTCTTATCACCGACATTCCACAGTGCACCACCCAAAAGACGCGCGCCGCCGGCGAAGACCACTTCATTGAATTTATCCAAGTAATATTTATTGTCGAGCAAGGCGTATACGGCGTGACTCTTAGCTTTTATCATCGTAGGAATTTTCGGATTGACGATGTAAAAGTAGTAGGACAACGCTACCCCTGACAACGCCAGCCAAAATGGCATCATGGTCAGGCCGTGCAACGCCATTCCCAATGCGCCTCCATGTTCATGAAATTCTTTTGCAAGCTCTTCCATGGCCTGATGAGCTTCATTAACAATGATAACTTCTTTGAAAAATGCCCCAAACAGCATCGGCTCAATGGTTAAAAAACCGATAAGCGCAGATGGAATCGCCAACATAACCAATGGAAACCATACGACAAATGGCGACTCGTGCGGTTTTTGACCTGGCGCAAGTCCGTGGTGAGCCTCATCGTGCGCGTCATCATGTGAAGAAGCGTGAGCATCTGAATTATGATGATCGTGGTGGGCTTTACCGAAGCGTTCTTTGCCATGAAACACCAGGAAATACATTCTGAAAGAATAAAACGCAGTCACGAAAACACCCGCAAGAACGGCAAAATTGGCAAAACCTGCCCCTGCCAAATGCGTGTTATGTACTGCTTCAATAATGCTGTCTTTGGAATAAAAACCTGAAAACAATGGTGTTCCAATCAGCGCCAGGGAGCCGATGAGAGAAGTAATCCATGTAATACGCATGTACTTGCGCAAGCCGCCCATATTGCGAATGTCTTGATCATGGTGCATGCCGATAATGACCGAGCCTGCAGCCAGAAACAATAAGGCTTTAAAAAACGCGTGCGTCATCAAATGAAATACAGCAACAGAATATGCCGAAGCCCCAAGTGCCACCGTCATATAACCCAATTGCGAAAGCGTCGAATACGCAACAACGCGCTTGATATCGTTTTGAATAATGCCAAGGAAACCCATGAACAAGGCTGTAATGGAGCCGATAATCATGACAAACGACAGCGCCGTATCAGAAAGCTCGAACAAAGGCGACATCCGGGTCACCATGAAAATACCGGCAGTGACCATGGTCGCGGCATGGATCAAAGCCGAGATCGGCGTTGGCCCCTCCATAGAATCAGGCAACCAGACATGTAAAGGAAATTGGGCTGATTTCCCCATTGCACCAATAAACAAGCAAATACAAGCCACAGACAACAACATCCAATCGGTGCCGGGGAGCATCAATTTGGCCAGCTCGTCCTTTTTATCAAATACATCGACATAATTCATCGAGCCGGCATAGGCAAGCAGCAAACCAATGCCGAGGATAAAGCCGAAATCACCAACACGATTCACCAGGAAAGCTTTCATATTGGCAACGATTGCCGTTGGTCGGGTGTACCAGAATCCAATCAGCAAATACGACACTAAGCCGACCGCCTCCCATCCGAAGAACAGTTGCAGGAAGTTGTTGCTCATGACAAGCATCAACATCGAGAAGGTGAATAGAGAAATATACGAAAAGAAACGATTGTATCCATCGTCATCCTTCATGTAACCGATGGTATAAATATGCACCATCAATGATACAAATGTAACAACGCACATCATCATTGCCGTCAGGCTGTCGATCAAAAATCCGACTTCAAACTTTAAAGTGCCGACCGTCATCCAGTTGTATATGACACCGTTAAATTTGGCACCATCGATTACATCGAGCAATGTCATGAATGAAATGACGAATGCAATCAAAACACCAAGAATCGTCGCACTATGGGATGTAACACGTCCGACTTTATTGCCGAAAAGTTTAGTGCCGAATAGACCTGCAATAGCAGCACCAACAAGTGGCGCCAGAGGTACGGCTAATAGGAGGTTAGGGTTAAGTTGCCCCGCCATGATGAACCTTATCGTTGTTTTTGTGATGAGCGCTAAAACTAACCTTTGAGACTATCTAAATCTTCGACGTTAATCGTATCCAAATTACGGAATAGAACGACTAGGATAGCCAAGCCGATTGCAGACTCTGCTGCGGCCACGGTAAGGATGAAAAAAACAAAAATTTGCCCTGCGGCATCGCCCAAATAATGCGAGAACGCGATGAAATTCATATTAACCGCCAACAACATCAGTTCGATCGCCATCAGCAAAACGATAATGTTTTTGCGATTCAAAAAAATCCCAATAATCGAAATTGCGAACAAAATCGCACCCAATATCAAGTAATGCGCAAGAGATACGATCATTATGGCTTCGCCCGCGTTTCGCCTGCGGCTACAGCAGGAATGTTGGAAATTGGATTATTTATATCGTTGTTCACTCGATCCGATTCAGCCTTCATTTTTACCAGGCGAACACGATCACTACGCCGTACTTTGACTGCCTGTGCAGGATCAAAATATTTACTGTCCTTACGGCGACGCAACGTCAAAGCGACCGCCGCGACAATCGCTACCAATAGCACTACAGCGGCAATTTCAAAAGCGTAGACGTACTTTGTATAAATCAGCATACCCAATTCTTTGGTGCCGCCGATATTGAGTGCTGGCGCTGGCTGCTGAGGATCAGGTTTCCAGAATCCCCGCAGCAATACAGCTGCCATTTCCAGAACAATGATTACGCCTACCAATCCGGCAACTGGGAAATATCCCCAAAATCCTTCGCGCATTTTGTCGATATTAATGTCTAACATCATCACGACAAACAAGAACAAGACCATCACGGCACCAACATAAACCAAGACCAATACAATGGCTAAAAACTCGGCTTGTAATAACATCCAGATTCCAGCTGCGGAAAAAAATGCCAAGACCAAGAAAAGAACGGCATGAACTGGATTGCGGTCAATAATGACGCGGATAGCCGCGAGAATTAGAATTAATGAAAATGCGTAAAACAGGACAGTTTTAAATTCCATATAAAGCCAAATAAAAAACTAAATTAACGATATGCAGCATCGGCAGCCCGAGCAGCAGCAATTTCATCTTCATAACGATCACCGACTGCCAGCAACATTTCTTTGGTGTAATACAGATCACCACGTTTTTCACCGTGGTATTCAAGAACATGGGTTTCGACAATCGAATCTACAGGACAAGACTCTTCGCAAAAACCACAAAAAATGCATTTGGTCAGATCGATGTCATAACGTGTGGTACGCCTTGATCCGTCTTCACGTTTCTCAGACTCAATCGTAATCGCCATCGCTGGGCATACCGCTTCACAGAGCTTGCAAGCGATACAACGTTCTTCTCCGTTTGGATAGCGGCGTAAGGCATGCAAACCACGAAACCGTGGAGAAGCGGGGGTTTTCTCTTCAGGAAATAGCACGGTGATTTTGCGGGCGAACATATAGCGCCCAGTCAATGCCAAACCTTTGATCAGCTCCCGGAGCATCAAGCTACTAAAAAAATCTTTTATGGCTTCCATCTACTTCAGCCTCTTACTTTCATTACTTCCAAATATTCCACGATGTCTGCATCCAGGCAGCCACGATTACCAAGTACCCCAAGGTTAAAGGTATGAATACCTTCCAGCCCAATCGCATGATTTGGTCATAGCGATACCTTGGAAACGAGGCTCTAGCCCAAATGAACATAGAAACTACGACAAAGGTTTTCATACCTAACCAAATCCATCCAGGCAAATACGACAGCAATCCAAACACCGGTACCTGCGCTCCAATTGGTGATGCCCATCCACCCAAGAACATGAGTGAAGCCAATGCGGAAATCAAAATCATGTTGGCGTATTCAGCCAAGAAGAACATCGCAAATGACATTCCTGAATACTCAACCATATGTCCGGCAACAATTTCCGATTCACCTTCTACGACATCAAACGGATGACGGTTAGTCTCGGCGATTCCAGAAATCACATACACCACAAACATAGGTAATAAAGGCAGCCAATTCCAAGAAAGAAAATTGAAACCAAGTCCAAAAAAGTAACCCTTTGATTGCCCATTTACGATATCAATCAGGTTCAGGCTACCGGATACCATAAGGACAATAACAAGCACGAATCCCATGGCAATTTCGTAAGAAACCATTTGCGCGGACGCGCGCATTGCACCGAGAAACGCATATTTGGAATTGGAAGCCCAACCGGCAATAATTACACCGTATACTTCCATCGATGTAATCGCCATTACCAGCAACAGACCAGCATTAACGTTAGCCAAAACGGTTTCGGGGCCAAATGGAACGACTGCCCAAGCGGCCAACGCCGGCATGATAGCCATAATCGGCGCGATCACAAAAAGAGCTTTATTGGCTTTTGCTGGAATAATGATTTCTTTCAGCAGCAATTTCAAGGCATCGGCAATTGGTTGCAAAAGACCTGCCGGGCCCACACGATTCGGCCCAAGCCGGATATGCATCCAGCCAATCATTTTCCGTTCCCATAAGGTCAGGTAAGCTACGCAGCCCATGATCGGCAATACGATACAAATAATCTTAATCAGGTTCCAGACAAGCGGCCACAGAACGCCAAGCCAATTTTGGCCCAATCCATGAATGGTCAATAAAAATTGATCCATCAGGAATGCTCCGCATTGAGTTTTTCTACAGTGATTGCCCCGAACATCGGGCCAAGACCAGCAGTCGCTTTATGCCCCGCTGCTACTCTGATGACATTTTCGGGCAAACCGCTATCAAATCCGGCGAACAAGGATGCTGTTGCCTCACCTTGCTTGACTTGCACTCTATCGCCTTCAATCAAACCATATTGTTTGAGCAGATTTGCCGACATCCATGCACGAGGCGCTTTTGCATCGCTGGTCTTTTGAAGTGGCAATGAACGGCGAACGATAGCGTCAGTGCTATAAATTGGAATCTCAGCCAAGCGTTCCACACTAGGCACTGCGAGCGGAATTGGCGCCAGCTTTACATTTGAAAAATTATTTAATTGACCAGACAGATCAGTTGCAACCTTGTCCGCTAAAATTTCTGCCCGAATCGATTCCGATGTTTCGTACTCAAACCCGGCCAAACCGAGCAGGTTGCCAAGTACTCGCATTACTTTCCAGGCAGGACGGGTTTCGCCCAGCGGCTTGACCGTTCCATTGAAACTCTGAGCCCTGCCTTCACAATTAACAAAGGTACCGGAAGTTTCCGTAAATGGCGCTATTGGCAACAGCACATCTGCGTAATTCATGCCGTGTTTAAATGGGGACAAAACCACAACCATTTCTGCACTATTCAAAGCCTTGACCGCCATATGTGGATTGGCGCAATCTAACTCTGGCTCCACATTTAACAAGACGTATGCCTTGCGCGGCTGTTCGAACACTTGACGGGCGTTCAGACCATTACCAGGGATTGCGTTTGCCAAATATCCGCCGACAGTGTTGGCGGCCTCGGTCAAATATCCTAATTTTGCACCCGTCTTATCTGAGATCCATTGGGCTGCAGCATGCAATTGCGCAGATTCGGGGTGTTGGGCTGCCACATTTCCAAGAAATATCGCGTTTCTATCGCCCGCCAAAAGGCTGGTTGCGATCGCAGTCGCATTTGCGGACGGGCGGAAGTCTTCAAATCCTGTAGGCGCATCTAGCACTTTTGCTTTAGCGATAGCCTGAATTACCTCACCTAGAAACGAAAGCCACATCGAAGGTGCCGTAATAACTTTGGTCGAAACTGCCATCAACAAATCATCGTCGGCTGAATGCAATAAATGAAGCTTCGCGCCCATTTTTACACTTTGACGCAAACGCACCGCCAACAATGGATGATCTTTTCGCAAGAACGAACCGACAACAAAAACATTGTTCAATTGACCGAAATCGGCAATCGACATTCCGAGCCAAGGTTTAACTTGTCCATCCAGTTCAAAATTGGATTGGCGAAGCCTGAAATCGACATTATCAGAACCTAAACCTCGTACTAGTTTTTGCAGCAAAGACAATTCTTCGACAGTTGAATATGGCGTGGCAAGTGCAGCGATCGATTCCGCACCATGCTCGTGTTTCACATTTTTTAACCCGTGCGCAATGTATTCAAGCGCGGTTTGCCAATCGGTCGTTTCCCATTGGCCGCCCTGCTTAATCATGGGCTGTGTCAAACGTTCTTCGCTATTTAAACCTTCGTAGGAAAAACGGTCTTTATCCGACAACCAGCACTCGTTAATCGCGTCGTTTTCAAATGGAAGAGCACGCATAACTTTATTATTCTTTACTTGCACCACCAAGTTCGACCCAAGTCCATCGTGCGGGCTCACAGATTTGCGGCGGGATAATTCCCACGTTCGCGCGCTATAGCGAAATGGCTTTGATGTCAGTGCGCCAACTGGGCAAAGATCGATCATATTCCCAGACACTTCGGAGTCAACTGTCTTGCCAACGAAGGAAGTAATTTCTGCATGCTCACCACGACCAAGCATACCTAACTCCATTACACCTGCGATTTCCTGGCCAAAACGAACACATCGGGTGCAGTGAATACAACGCGTCATTTCCTCCATCGATATCAGCGGCCCGGCGTCTTTATGAAACACCACACGCTTTTCTTCGGCATAGCGCGATGAAGACGAACCATAACCAACTGCCAGATCTTGCAATTGGCACTCGCCACCTTGATCGCAAATTGGGCAATCCAAGGGGTGATTGATTAGCAAAAACTCCATGACACTTTTTTGTGCTTTGACGGCCTTGTCGCTGTTTGACCGAACAATCATTCCCGCACTAACAGGCGTCGCACAAGCAGGCAAAGGCTTTGGCGCTTTTTCAACCTCAACTAAACACATACGGCAGTTGGCCGCAATCGACAATTTTTTGTGATAACAAAAGTGCGGAATATAAGTACCAAGTTTATTGGCCGCATCCATCACCATGCTACCCGCAGGGACTTCGACCTTTTTTCCGTCTATTTCAATTTCGACCATGGCTTCTTTGACCTGACTTACACGTAAGCGGGCACCAAGCAATGCTTGTGCTCAATGTGATATTCAAATTCTTCGCGGAAGTTCTTTATCATTGCGCGAACGGGCATTGCTGCGGCATCACCGAGGGCGCAAATAGTCCGCCCTTGAATATTGTCTGCAATTGAATTAAGCATGTCCAAATCGTCGACCCGACCTTGTCCGTGCTCTATACGATGCACCATCCGGTAAAGCCAACCCGTACCTTCGCGGCACGGTGTGCATTGGCCGCATGACTCCTCGTAATAGAAGTAAGACAAACGTAGCAACGACTTGACCATGCAACGCGTTTCGTCCATCACAATGACTGCACCTGAACCCAGCATGGATCCGGCTTTTGCAATCGAGTCGTAATCCATATCAGTAGCCATCATTACTTCACCGGTCAATACCGGCATTGACGAGCCACCTGGAATCACCGCTTTGATTTTTTTCCCATCGCGCATGCCGCCAGCCAATTCCAACAGCTTGGAAAATGGCGTACCCATTGGTACTTCGTAATTTCCTGGCAAAGCAACGTCACCGGACATCGAAAAAATCTTGGTGCCACCGTTGTTCGGCTTCCCCAGCGCAGCGTATTTTTCGCCCCCAATGTTTAGCACAAACGGAACGGCAGCAAAAGTCTCGGTATTGTTGATCGTGGTCGGCTTGCCATACATCCCAAAACTAGCTGGAAATGGCGGCTTAAACCGTGGCTGGCCTTTTTTGCCTTCCAATGATTCCAGCAAAGCAGTTTCTTCGCCGCAGATATAGGCGCCAAAACCATGAAATGCATGCAATTGAAAACTAAATTCGCTACCCGAAATCTTATCGCCCAACATGCCAGCAACTCGAGCTTCTTCGATCGCTTCTTCAAAACGGTCGTAATCCGCCCAAATTTCCCCGTGAATGTAGTTATAACCAACGGTAATGCCCATCGCATACGCGCCGATGGCCATACCTTCAATCAAAGCATGTGGGTTATACCGAATGATGTCGCGATCTTTAAACGTCCCGGGTTCGCCTTCGTCAGTATTACAAACCAGATATTTTTGCCCCGGAAACTGACGCGGCATGAAGCTCCACTTCAAACCAGTTGGAAACCCCGCGCCACCGCGCCCACGCAATGACGATGCCTTCAACTCCGCGATTACTTGCTCTGGCGCAATTTTCTCGCTCAAAATACGTTTTAGCGCTTCGTATCCACCCCGCTTGACATAATCATTTAGATGCCAATTTTTTCCATCGAGGTTTGCTAGGATGAGCGGATTAATATGGCGATCATGAAGACACGTCATTGCTTCAACTCCTCGACCAATGCATCGATTTTTTCATTCGACATCAAACTACACATCCGCTTGTTGTTAACCAACATCACAGGCGCATCGCCACACGCGCCCATACATTCACCCTCAATCAAGGTGAACTGACCATCAGACGTAGTTTCCCGATAACCGACACCCAGTACGTGTTTTAAGTGAAGTGCCGCTTTTTCACCACCGGATAAAGCACAGGGCAAATTGGTACATACTGAAATCTTGAATTTACCTACTGGCTTAACGTTGTACATGTTGTAAAACGTTGCCACTTCCTGCACTGCAATAGCAGGCATCCCTAAATAATCAGCTATCTCTTGCATTACTTCAGGAGGCAGCCACGCAGTCTCATCCTGAGCTATGGCGAGCGCAGCCATCACGGCGGATTGCTTTTGATCCGACGGGAATTTCGCAATTTCGCGATCAATTCTTGTGTATGCCTGTGCCGATAACAACATGTGTCTGCCTTAAATAACAACCAGATAGTGGCCGTCTTTTATCTATCAATCTCACCAAAAACGATATCTTGCGTACCAATAATCGTCACGGCGTCGGCAATCATATGCCCTCTCGCCATTTCATCGAGTCCTTGTAAATGCGCAAAACCCGGTGCACGAATTTTTAGCCGGTACGGCTTATTTGCGCCATCGGAAATCAAATAAATTCCAAACTCGCCTTTAGGATGTTCAACGGCGGAGTAAGCCTCACCTGGTGGCACATGAAAACCTTCGGTAAA
>JAZKIX010000148.1:0-17278 GCA_040384645.1 Pseudomonadota bacterium
GGCCATCAAATTATGGCGCTGGCATCCGGCGCAAAAACGCTCAAAATGAAATTCGGCCATCACGGCGCTAATCATCCTGTGCAAGACCTCGATAGCAAGCAAGTGTTGATCACCTCGCAAAATCACGGTTTTGCCGTGGATGCTGCGACACTTCCGGCCAATTGCCGCGTCACCCATTCGTCCTTGTTCGATGGTTCTTTGCAGGGTTTTGCCCGCACTGATAAACCGGCGTTTTGCTTCCAGGGGCATCCTGAAGCCTCGCCCGGCCCGAACGATATTGCCTACTTGTTTGATCGCTTCGTGAAATTAATGGAAACAAGCGTGACGGAGAATAAGAAAAATGCCTAAACGCACCGACCTAAAAAGCATCCTGATCATTGGCGCTGGCCCGATCATCATCGGCCAAGCCTGCGAGTTCGACTATTCCGGCGCCCAAGCGTGCAAAGCATTGCGCGAAGAAGGTTATAAAGTCATTCTGGTTAATAGTAATCCAGCCACCATCATGACCGACCCGGAAATGGCCGACGTTACTTACATCGAGCCAATCACATGGCAAGTGGTGGAACGCATCATTGCCAAAGAACGGCCGGACGCGATCTTGCCAACCATGGGCGGCCAGACCGCGCTCAATTGCGCACTCGATTTGCACAATAATGGCGTCCTCGCCAAATACCAAGTCGAGCTAATTGGCGCATCGCCGGAAGCGATTGACAAGGCCGAAGATCGTTCCAAGTTCAAGCAAGCGATGACCAAAATCGGCCTCGGCTCGGCTCGTTCCGGCGTGGCGCACACTCTTGAAGAGTCATGGGTGGTACAAAAAGAATTGGGCTTCCCCGTCATCATTCGTCCCTCCTTCACTATGGGCGGCACCGGCGGTGGGATTGCCTACAATGAAGAAGAATTCGAGATAATTTGCCGTCGTGGGCTTGAAGCGTCGCCCACCAGTGAACTGCTGATCGAAGAGTCACTCATTGGCTGGAAAGAATACGAGATGGAAGTGGTGCGCGATAAGGCGGACAACTGCATCATCGTGTGCTCGATTGAAAACCTCGACCCGATGGGTATCCATACCGGCGATTCGATTACTGTCGCGCCCGCGCAGACCCTGACCGACAAGGAATATCAAATCATGCGCAATGCCTCGCTGGCAGTGTTGCGCGAGATCGGCGTCGATACCGGTGGCTCCAACGTTCAGTTTTCGATCAATCCGGCCGATGGCCGCATGATTGTGATCGAGATGAACCCGCGCGTGTCGCGTTCATCTGCTTTGGCATCGAAAGCAACCGGTTTCCCGATTGCAAAAATCGCGGCCAAGTTGGCCGTTGGCTTTACGCTAGATGAATTGCGCAATGAAATCACGGGCGGTGCCACGCCCGCTTCGTTTGAGCCATCGATTGATTATGTTGTCACCAAAATTCCGCGTTTCGCATTTGAAAAATTCCCCCAAGCAGACGATCACCTGACCACACAAATGAAGTCAGTCGGCGAAGTGATGGCGATTGGCCGTACCTTCCAGGAATCGTTTCAAAAAGCCTTGCGGGGCCTCGAAGTTGGCGTCGATGGTTTAAATGAAAAAACCCGCGACCGCGAAAAAATCGAAGAAGAACTCGGTGAGCCTGGTCCGGATCGCATTTGGTACGTCGGCGATGCGTTCGCGCATGGTTTTACTCTGGAAGAAGTGCATCAACTGACGCACATTGACCCGTGGTTCCTGATCCAGATCAAGGAAATTGTCGATATCGAATTGTGGCTGGAAACACAATCACTCGACGCCATCGATAAGCCGCTGCTGTTTAAGCTCAAGCAAAAAGGCTTTGCCGATCGTCGTTTGGCTAAATTGTTGAAAACGACAGATACGGCAGTGCGTCAAAAGCGCCATGCATTGAATATCCGCCCGGTCTATAAACGGGTCGATACCTGCGCTGGCGAATTTTCGACCAACACGGCGTATATGTATTCGACCTATGAAGAAGAGTGCGAATCGAATCCGACCGACAAGAAAAAAATCATGGTATTGGGTGGCGGACCAAATCGTATCGGCCAGGGGATCGAGTTTGATTATTGCTGCGTCCACGCTGCATTGGCGATGCGCGAAGATGGCTATGAAACTATCATGGTCAACTGCAATCCGGAAACCGTTTCAACCGATTACGATACCTCCGACCGCCTGTATTTTGAATCGCTGACGCTGGAAGATGTACTCGAAATCGTCGACAAAGAAAAACCAGTTGGCGTCATCGTGCAATACGGCGGCCAGACGCCATTAAAGCTGGCGCTCGATCTGGAAGCCAATGGCGTGCCGATTGTCGGCACTTCGCCTGACATGATCGATGCGGCCGAAGATCGCGAACGTTTCCAGCAAATGTTGCACAAGTTAAATCTGCGTCAACCGCCAAATCGCACGGCCCGTACTGAAGAAGATGCCCTGCGTCTGGCGCAGGAAATCGGTTATCCATTGGTAGTTCGCCCATCGTACGTATTAGGTGGCCGCGCGATGGAAATCGTGCATGAGCAACGCGACCTTGAGCGCTATATGCGTGAAGCAGTCAAGGTATCGCATGATTCGCCCGTATTGCTGGATCGTTTCTTAAATGACGCGATTGAAGTCGATGTCGATTGTATTTCGGACGGTGAACATACCTTCATCGGCGGTGTGATGGAGCATATCGAGCAAGCTGGTGTGCATTCAGGCGATTCAGCCTGCTCCTTGCCGCCATATTCCTTATCGCAAACCACCATCGATGAATTAAAGCGCCAGACTGCATTAATGGCCAAAGGATTGAACGTAGTCGGTTTGATGAACGTGCAGTTCGCGATTCAAAAGCAAGAAATCGACGGCGTATTGCAAGACGTGGTGTTTGTGCTGGAAGTCAATCCACGCGCTTCACGTACGGTGCCATTCGTCTCAAAAGCGACTGGTTTGCAACTAGCCAAGATCGCAGCGCGCTGCATGGTCGGGCAATCGCTGGCCTCGCAAGGGATCGTCAACGAAGTAGTGCCGCCATATTTTAGCGTCAAGGAAGCGGTATTCCCATTCGTAAAATTTCCTGGTGTCGATACCATTCTTGGACCGGAAATGAAATCAACCGGCGAAGTGATGGGTGTCGGTAAAACTTTTGGCGAAGCCTTCGTCAAATCGCAATTGGGTGCCGGTGTCAAGCTACCCAAGTCGGGCAAAGTGTTCCTGAGCGTCAAAGCCAGCGATAAACCGCGGGCGGTACAGGTCGCCAAAGACTTCGTTGAACTCGGTTTCACGGTCGTCGCTACCAAGGGCACAGCTGCGGCGATTCGTGAGGCTGGCGTGGCGGTAGTGACAGTGAACAAGATGGTGGAAGGCCGGCCTCATGTGGTTGACATGATCAAGAATCACGAAATCGCCTTGGTCATCAATACAGTCGAAGAAAAACGTAGCGCGATCACCGACTCACGTGCGATCCGCACTTCTGCTTTGGCGGCACGCGTGACGACTTACACTACGATTGCTGGAGCCGAAGCTGCAGTCGAAGGCGTGCGTCATCTTGATGAGTTGCACGTCTATGATTTACAAGGTTTGCATAAAACTTTACACTGATTTTCTAGACGGTTTCAGTACAATCTAACCTTTGCCGCAAAGGTCACGGAGAGCACCGCAAATGGGTGTTGTCGGTGGCCTTTGTGGCTTTTAAATTTTTCATAAATCATGAGCACAGTTCCCATCACCAAATACGGCGCACAGCTTCTTAAAGAAGAGCTGCATCAGTTAAAAACCATAGAGCGTCGCACAGTTATCAATGCTATTGCCGAGGCTCGTTCACACGGCGATTTGTCTGAAAATGCCGAGTATGACGCAGCCAAGGAGCGTCAAAGTTTTGTCGAAGGCCGCATTGCCGAATTAGAAGGCAAACTAAGTACTTGCCAGATTATCGATCCGGCCCTGCTCGATGCCGATGGCCGCGTGGTGTTTGCTTCCACTGTATATCTGGAGGATCTTGAAACCGGTCAAAAAGTAACTTATCAAATCGTCGGCTTGGATGAGGCAGATTTGAAAGAGTTGAAAGTTTCCATCACCTCCCCCATCGCACGTGCGCTAATTGGCAAGCATGCAGGCGATGTGGTTGGGGTGCAAGCGCCGTCCGGCGTGCGGGAATATGAAATTATCGAAGTGCGCTACATCTGATGCAAGGCTGGTCTGAAGTTTGGCCTACTCGCGCAAGAATTTTGCTGGCCACATTTTGGGCCGGTAGTTTGTGGACGGTCGGCTATCTGGTGGCGCCGACCTTGTTTGCAACCTTATCTGATCGTGTGTTGACCGGCACCATTGCCGCAAGCCTGTTTCGGGCGCAAGCGTGGGTGTCGGTGTGCTGCGCTTTGTTCTTGGTGGCGATGTTGCCCCGTCGTAAGGAGCAAGCAAACTTGCCGGGCAATAAGGCATTGCTGGGCCTAATTATTGCGATGCTTGTTTGCGCGGTAGTAATCCATTTTGGATTGCAGCCATTCATGGCGAGCTTACGAGAAGCGGCCGGTTCCAGCGGCGTGATGAATTCTGATCAGCGTGCCCAGTTCGGCATCCTGCATGGCATATCTAGCGTGATTTATTTAATTGAAAGCGTGCTGGCGCTATTTCTGGTATTGAAAATTCGCTAGCGAGACCATTGTCAGCGGTTATAAAAAGTACGCTGTCAAAGCTGTTTTTAGTCCGTGTAAATGGAATTTAGGGAGTATGTATCAAAAACATAGCCATCGCGCAGGCTTTTAGCGGGCTGTTTTTAATACACCTCGGAGTATTTATTGATTGTTTTGGTGCCCTTAGCGGCCGAGCGCGCTTTTCTTCGAACTGCTTTGACGTGGTTTGGCGCGCTTGATATTGCCGCCTTGAGTCACGCGTTCATTGCCTTTGACCATTACCTTGGTGACAGAAGGGCGTTTGGTACCGCTCGGGCTGGGTTTGACGATAGTGACTTCGCGTAGCCCTTTGCCTCTTTTTTCGTTAGGCCCTTTCAGCACATCCTTTTTCGGACGGTATACCACCAGAAGTTTCCCAATATGCTGTACCGGCGCGGCGCGAAGATCGCCGCAAATCGTTTCGTACATCGCAATTCGCGCTTCACGGTCGTCGCCAAAAACACGTACCTTGATCAGCCCGTGTGAATCAAGGCTGGCATCTATTTCTTTCAGTACGGATGGGGTTAAGCCGGCTTCGCCAATGATCACGACAGGGTTAAGGGTATGTGCTTCGGCGCGAAGTGTGCTGCGCTCTGCTGGTGTAAGTTTCAACATAAAAAATCCTCTAAAAACGGTATTCTACGCGAATGGCAAAGAACAAATTAAACAAAAACTGGCTGCACGACCACATTAACGACCCGTATGTGAAACTGGCGCAGAAGGAGGGCTACCGCGCTCGGGCGGCCTATAAGCTTAAAGAAATCGATGAAAGCGAGAAATTGATCAAGCCGGGTCAAATTATTGTCGACCTCGGCTCTACGCCCGGTAGCTGGTCGCAATACGTGCGCAATAAATTAGGTGGTGGCAAAAATGGTGGTGTCAACGGCACCATTATTGGCCTTGATATGTTGCCGATGGAGCCGATTGCAGACGTTCACTTTATTCTTGGTGACTTTCGGGAAGCACGTTCCTTACGGCAGCTGGAGGTATTGTTAGAGGGACGAAAAGTAGACTTGGTGCTGTCCGATATGGCGCCCAATTTATCAGGAATTCCCACTGCTGACGCAGCGCGCATGGAACACATTATTGATTTGGCAATCGAGTTCGCGCAATTGCATATGAAGCCGTCCGGCTCGTTGTTGGTTAAATGCTTCAATGGCACTGGTTACAGTCAAATTGTCGAAAAATTCAAAAGCGAATTTAAGGTGGTTTCATCTAAGAAGCCTAAAGCAAGCCGAGACAAGTCTTCTGAAATATTTTTATTGGGGAAGGTACTTAAAAATCCGACGCACATCGAAAATGACTCTTGATATTGCAATGTTTATCTACATTTAGATAAACACATCGGATGAACCCAAGCGGCTAAGTGTGAACACAATTGTTTAGGGAATGGCTGGTTTTCTTGAAATGAGGAAAGTAAAGTCTAGAATGAATAAGTTTATGCTGATTATTTAAGTTTATCGGTGCCCTTGAGATAGATGGGCGTTTCCATAAATGTAATCATTCGCAACAGCTGCATGGCAAGGGCCGTGTATTACGAGTAAAATCGGGCTTTATCGCATTGGCAAATGGCGCGCAAGGCGTCTAAGGAGTTCTCGTGAATAATATGTTTTCCAAGGCTGCCATATGGGTGGTCATCGCCGTTGTTCTCTTTACGTTGTTCAAATCGTTTGATCGAGGAGGATTGTCGAGCGGGGCCAAGTCAATTGTGTATTCGGATTTAATCGAAGATATAAAGGCGAAGCGGATCAAGGAAGTGCTCATTGAAGGTAGTGCCATCACAGCAGTCAAGTCTGATGGCGAAAAGGTGAAAACGACTGCCACTATTCTTGACCGTGGTTTGATCAGCGATCTGGTAAATAACGGCGTCAAATTTGATGTCAAGCCGCCAGAAGAGCAATCTTTCCTGCAACAAGTCTTTATTTCTTGGTTCCCGATGTTGTTGTTAATCGGCGTTTGGGTATTTTTCATGCGCCAGATGCAAGGCGGCGGTAAAGGCGGCGCATTTTCTTTCGGTAAATCGAAAGCGCGCATGATGGATGAGACAAATAACACCGTGACATTTGCCGATGTCGCCGGCTGCGATGAAGCAAAAGAAGAAGTCAATGAAATCGTTGATTTTCTGCGCGATCCAACGAAATTTCAAAAGCTTGGTGGGCGCATTCCCCGTGGCGTATTGATGGTTGGTCCTCCGGGAACCGGTAAAACACTGTTGGCACGCGCTATTGCTGGTGAAGCAAAAGTGCCGTTCTTTTCGATATCAGGTTCCGACTTCGTCGAAATGTTTGTTGGGGTGGGCGCGTCACGTGTACGTGACATGTTTGAGAATGCAAAAAAACATTCACCTTGTATCATTTTTATCGATGAAATCGATGCGGTCGGTCGTCATCGTGGCGCCGGTATGGGTGGCGGAAATGATGAGCGCGAACAAACACTGAATCAATTGCTGGTGGAGATGGATGGCTTTGAGGCAAATTCAGGAGTGATCGTTGTTGCCGCAACCAATCGCGCCGATGTTTTAGATAAAGCACTGTTGCGTCCCGGACGTTTTGATCGTCAAGTGGTGGTCGGCCTTCCCGATATTCGTGGACGGGAACAAATTTTATTTGTTCACATGCGCAAAGTACCCATTGGCCCAGATGTTAAAGCAGATATCCTTGCTCGCGGCACACCAGGGTTTTCAGGCGCTGATTTGGCCAATCTGGTTAATGAAGCCGCTTTGTTCGCTGCCCGACGCAATAAGCGGTTGGTTGAAATGCAAGACTTTGAAGACGCCAAAGATAAAATCGTCATGGGTCCAGAGCGCAAATCTGCCGTCATGCGTGAAGAAGAGCGCAGAAATACAGCATTTCATGAATCAGGACATGCGGTGGTCGCCAAGTTGTTGCCGAAAGCAGATCCGGTCCATAAAGTCACCATCATGCCGCGTGGTTTTGCCCTTGGTTTGACATGGCAACTGCCGGAACATGACCGTGTCAATATGTACAAAGACAAGATGCTGGAAGAAATTGCTATTTTGTTTGGTGGCCGTATTGCCGAAGAAATTTTCATGCATCAAATGTCGACAGGTGCTTCGAACGATTTTGAGCGGGCAACGAAGCTGGCGCGTGCAATGGTGACACGCTATGGCATGTCCGAGTCGCTCGGTACGATGGTGTATGAAGATACAGAGCAAGATGCTTATTTTGGTCGTATGTCTGCCAAAACCGTTTCCGAAGCGACTCAACAAAAGGTAGATACCGAGATTCGCAGTATTCTCGATGCGCAGTACGCGCTTTCTCGCAAATTGTTGGAAGAGAACCGCGACAAGGTTGAGTTGATGGCGAAAACTTTACTTGAATGGGAAACAATCGATGCCGACCAGATCAATGACATCATGGAAGGCCGTGACCCTCGCTTACCTAAGGCTGGTGCACCTGCTAAGCGTCCGTCTGATAATACACCAGGTGGCGTAACGCCGACGGCAACAGCACCTGCTTGAGGATGTCTATCTAAATTAGATTTAGTCTTTATTTTCGGGGTGAGGCACAGTCCTCGCCCTTTTTTGTTTACTTGAATATTGAATGCAGCAATTTTTACACTGTGGCCGTTATCGCCTCCCTTTAACTGGTGAGGACTTTAAGCCCATTGTCATGGGCGTGTTAAACGTGACGCCTGATTCTTTCTCGGATGGTGGGCAGTACCGTTCGCTAGATTCAGCAATTTCTCGCGCCGAGCAAATGATTGCAGATGGTGTCGATATTATTGATATCGGGGGCGAATCGAGCCGTCCAGGTGCCGAGCCGCTCGGATTGGAGCATGAGTTGGCACGCGTGATGCCACTGATCTATGCGCTTCGAGATTGTGGTAAAGCAATCTCCATCGATACATACAAACCTGAAGTAATGCAAGAAGCGATCGCTGCCGGCGCCGATATGATTAACGACATCAACGGTTTTCGCGGCCGTGGCGCGTTCGACGTTATAAGAGACGCCGATTGCGGCCTATGTATTATGCATATGCAAGCAGTTCCGCAAGTCATGCAACTTTCTCCTCGCTATGATGATGTTGTTGATGACGTCGTAACTTTTTTAAAGGCACGCGTTGCTTCCGCAATCGATGCAGGTGTCAGTGTTGATCGAATTTGTATTGACCCTGGTTTTGGTTTTGGTAAAAAGTTGCCGCATAACTTGGCACTGCTTCGACATATTGGAAAAATCCAGAGAGATCTGGATTTGCCCTTACTGGCTGGACTGTCACGCAAGTCAATGATCGGCGAAATTACCGGGAGATTGGTGGAGGACCGACTTGCTGGAAGCTTGAGCGCCGCGCTGGTCGCGGTAGCCCATGGCGCAAAAATAGTACGGGTTCACGACGTTGCAGAAACCGTCGATGCATTAAAAGTTTGGCAGTTGGCGACAGACAATAGAAAAGAGGTTTAAAAGTATGTCACGAAAGTATTTTGGTACGGATGGAATACGTGGGCGGGTCGGGGTATCACCGATCACGCCGGACTTCGTAATGCGTTTGGGTTATGCCGCGGGCAGAGTTCTTGCGCAGTCTAGTACTGCATCGATCAAGCCAACAGTGTTGATTGGGAAAGACACCCGTATCTCCGGTTACATGCTTGAAGCGGCAATGGAGGCCGGATTTTCTGCCGCCGGCGTCGATGTCATGTTGGCAGGGCCCATGCCCACGCCCGCGATTGCTTATCTGACCCGTGCGTTGCGCCTGTCTGCGGGGGTGGTTATTTCCGCTTCCCATAATGCTTATCAGGACAATGGTATCAAGTTTTTTTCCGCGTCCGGCAACAAGCTGCCAGATGCGGTCGAGCTTGAAATCGAGGCCGCACTTGAAGAGCCACTGGCTTGTGTCGCCTCGGAAAAATTAGGTCGTGCCAAACGTCTGGACGATGCGCAGGGTCGCTATATTGAATTTTGTAAAAGCACATTTCCAAACGAACTTGATTTGCGCGGTTTGAAAATTGTTGTCGATTGCGCACATGGTGCCGCCTATCACATTGCGCCCCATGTTTTCCACGAATTAGGTGCCGAAGTCATCGCGATTGGCAATCAACCAAATGGATTCAATATCAACGATGGCTTTGGCGCGACCAGTCCTGATGCTTTAGCGATGGCGGTACGCGCCAATCACGCCGACCTTGGCATTGCATTGGATGGTGACGCGGATCGCCTCATCATGGCAGATGCAAGCGGTCGTATCTATAACGGCGATGAGCTGTTGTATGTCATGGTCAAGGATCGGATGGCGACCGGACCTGTCGCAGGCGCCGTTGGTACCTTGATGACCAATATGGCGCTGGAAGTCGCATTCAAAAAAATGGATATCGGCTTTGCCCGCGCAAAAGTCGGCGACCGCTATGTATTGGAAGTGATGCAAGAACGCGGTTGGTTATTCGGTGGCGAAGGCTCGGGGCATTTGCTTTGCTTGGATAAGCACACTACTGGAGATGGCATTGTGTCGGCGCTTCAAGTCCTTTGTGCCTTGAAACGTAGCGGGATGTCCTTGGCAGAATGTACTCGCGAACTGATTCTTTACCCTCCAACCTTGATCAATGTAAAAGTCGCCTCTGGATTTGACTGGCAAAAAAATAAAGCAATGGTGTCCGAAAAAGAAATGATTGAACGCGAGTTAGGCGACGCTGGCCGAGTGCTGATTCGTGCATCCGGTACCGAACCATTGATTCGCGTCATGGTGGAGGCCAAAGCAGCTAGTCATGCTGAATCAATGGCGCGTCGAATCGCCGATAGAATTGGTGTTTAGCAGCTTTCAATTTGCAGCTCGATGGAAGGAATTATTTATGGAAATAGCGCGCCGTTTTTTCAACGCAGCCGGTTAAAGTTGAACTCGCTATTGACGAAATAGGCGCCAACCGGTATGATTCTTGTCTTCGGAGTGTGGCGCAGCCCGGTAGCGCACCTGGTTTGGGACCAGGGGGTCCAAGGTTCGAATCCTTGTACTCCGACCAAGTTTAAAGTGGGTTCTCGCAAGAGAACCCACTTTTCGTTTAAACTTGATTTTTCTACTGACTGCCCATAGCTCAGTTGGATAGAGCATCAGCCTTCTAAGCTGAGGGTCGCACGTTCGATTCGTGCTGGGCAGACCATATCCTTCCTGTAATTAAATTCCAAATTGTCCGTCCGGACAATAATCAAACATTGCTTTCTAAGCATTGCCAGAAATAACACGCGTCCATTGACTGCGTGACTTCTAAAAATGTTCTGACATTACATGTCGAACTGCGCTTACTTTAGTGAGCTCAGGCATCTTAATTCTCTATTTGAACAGTAGGCAAGACGTACGTTGACGACTGAGGTCAAGCATTTTCACATTGCTGATGTTTGTTAGTTGCAGATCGATAAACAAGCAGGGCTGTGAATTGTTTTTGTAGAGTGCGCCGTGCGCACCAACCGCGATCATGGCCAACATTGGTAAGCACGGCCTCGGCGGCCCCGTACACCCTATTCACACTGTGCGTGAACGCGCTGGCGTTCTGGCGAAACAATCAACAGCCTTGCATAAACAAGCCAATTTGCATGGGGTATATAGCGAAATGGTGCGTCAGCCGCACGTTTTGTAAGCGCAATAAAATATACTGTGCCCAGTATATTTTATTGAAAAAGCCCTGTGATGCAGTAAATTACTTAATCGCAGCAATAATCGCAGCAATAATCGCAGCAATAAGTTTGCCTAATTCAAGCGATCCTTGATGTTTTGCACAGGCACTGTCGGCGATTGCAGGTAAGCGCTGTCGCTCGGCGCCAGCGGGCCCAGTTCTATATGGCCGTCGGCGGCTAGGGTGTAGGTTTGGGCAGAGCGGCCGAGGGTTTTGCGGATTGCAGTTCCGGTTTGGGACACCGTGTCACGGGTCAGGTGGAAAGTTTCGCAAACACTGCGATTGTCCTGGCTAGCGTTGAGCAGCGGCACGGTCGGCGGCAAACCGGCGACGGCTTGACGATAATGGCCGGAGACGTAGACGCCGACGATATTGGTATCGATGGTCCAGCGGATATTCCAGATCGACGGTTCGTAGGCGCCCAATGCCAGCACTACGGTTTCGCCCGGCTTATTGACCAAGACGTCGAAGCGGGTGGCGGGGCGACCGGACTGGTCGATGGTGAAGTCGAGCTTGCGGCCGCTGTATTCGCCGGCCGCATACAGCACGTACTGCGACGGTAGTTGCGCAGTAAATTGACTGCAGCTATCTGTGACCGTTGAGGTTGCAGCGGACTCTGGTTCCGTTCCCGCGGCAATCGCTGGCGTTGTCCGATCTGGCAGATCGGGGACGAAAGTGCCGTTTTCCTGGGCCGATTCTTCTTGCTCTATTTTGCTTTGTTGCTGCGCTTGAATGTGCGCTGCCGTCACTTTGCGCGTGTGCTTGCGCCATGTCACTGTTGGCACGGCTATCGCCAATGCCAGTGAAAAGAAGATAAGCCAGGTCCAGATTGCGCCTTCGGCCGACGGCGCGGCCGGACGGGTGCGGCTGGCGTCTGGCATGGTGTTGCTTGTCGCAGGATCATGATCAATATCCGCCCTTGCCGTGCCGCTTTCCGCCGGCGGTATCGGCGCCAGCCAAGCCACTGCCATGAAAACCAGGCCGGCTGCAATCATGGCCAGTATATTTTCCAGTTGGCCCAAACCGTTTGAATCAAGCAGGATCAGCTTGGCGGCGGCGATCGCCAGTAGCAAAGCACCCGCACTCCAGATCGAACGGCTACGCAACTTAGCGCCCCAGCACGCGAAGCCGGCGCCGATGCAAGCCCACATTAGCGATACTACTGCGGGCAATGTCATGTGCAGCAAGTCGGTTGCGTCCATGACTGGGATATCAGGGCCGAGCAGGCGCAAGGTCATGGCCTGCACTACCAGCGCGGCAGCGATCACCGTCATGGTGCCGTTTTTGATGGCGCCGGCTGGCTCGGTTTGTGGATGGCTGGCGCTGTAAAGCATCAGAAACAACAGGGCCAATACTTCAAACAGCGCCGGCCAAAATCCGCGTTCGATATGCCATGTGGTGACGAAGACCAGGACGAGGGCGATTAGGCGAAACAAAACGGGCTGGGTCGTGCCATTCCAGCGGTGATTGTTTGCTAGCCGGAATCGGCCTGCCAGGGTGGCTAGCAATGCACCGCCGGTAACCACTGCTAATTCAAACGTCGATGTCTGGATGACTAGCAGATCGCCAGTGGCGAGGGCAAACGGGAGCAGGGCAAGCGGCAAAATTGTCAGCGCAGTGACGGCAAGCGAATCTTTTTCGAGTGCTTTTGCATTGCTTGGTAGTGACAATGCCAGCAAGCAGAGCGGCGTAAGGCCGAAACAGGTGTAGACAAAGGCGGCCGAGGCATCGTCCGCAGCCCACCACCCGACCAATGGCAGCGCCAATATCAACAGGGTCGGTATCAATCTTGGCAAGGCAATTTTATGTACCAATACTGCGCAGATGACGATCCCGCACAACAGTAGGCTATAGATTAATTGCGGGACAAAATCGATGTTGAGGCGGCGTAATTCAATTCCAACTGCGAAGACAAAGAACAAGGCCGCCACGATGCCCAATACGCCACTAAAGCCAAGCACGCGCCGCCGTGCGAACCGTGCACCCAGACTCAGTAGGATGCAAGTAAGCATGCGCTGGCCGAAGGTGGGATTGAATACGAAACGTACTTGCATCGCTTCAACGGCAGTGATCGAAGAGGATACGAATATCAGCGCGAACAGCAGGGTAGCACCGCAAGCCAATTCTTCTACTGTCCGCGACCACTGCATGCGTGGCCCCAGCGCCAGCACTGCAACCGATAAGGCCAATGCCACCAGCGACCACGGCATCAAATGAATATAACAGCGGATCGCGCCCGCCAGCAGCAAGCCCGCGATCAGTGCATGGTTGGGCGCGCCTTTGCAGCGCAGCAGCTTTAGACCTGTTGCGGTCGAGCCCCACACTACCGCCAGCGCTAGCAAGCCAAGACTGGCGTGCTGTTTGATGGTCGGTGCGATAAATAAGGTCAGACCAGCCGCTATCAAAGGTAGGGCGATGAAATAGGCGGTGTCAAAGCGGGTCAGCCAGCTCGATTGCAAATGACGCCGCTCTACCAAAGGCATCAGCACGTGTACCGCTGCCAGCGCCACGATCAGGGGTTGCATGACGGCGTAATAATCGGGCTGGAAGAAATTTGCCGTCCAACCCATGAACATGCCGCCGGCCAGCGTGAAAAGAAAACTCAGATGAATCAGCGGTCGCCAGCCACGCATCGTCACCATCAACAGACTGAGGACGCTGATGATCAGGTAATAGCCATATACCGGGATCGGGCCCGCTTCGCTGAGCGCAAATCCAGGTGCGACGTAGGCGCCGGCCATCGCCAGAATCGCAACCGACATCGCATTGGACGCCATTGCAAATACGCCCGCCGCAGCGGCAACCAAGGCCAGTAAAGCCAAGGCATTGATACTGCTGACGTAGTTAAAAAACCCATAAGCGCTATACGCCGTCAGATACGCAACGCCAAACGCGGCACCCGCCAGCGCCAAGTGGATGGCGCGGCGTTCGGGCAAGTTTTTCAGGATAAATGCCGCGGCGCCTAGCAAGGCGGCGATGAGCAGGCCACCCGACAACTTTAGTTCAGGCGGTAAATCCAGATGGAGCATTGCGTAGCGCAATAGGGCGCCGATCCCCACAATCAATAGCAGGGCGCCGACCTTGGCGGGCCAATTGCCGGATACGAGCCAAGACAATAAACCGAGCCGCTGCAGGCGCGGCTGCGATGCATCGGTACCGGTTTCGTAGGCCAGTAACAGACTGAACACGAGTAAGATGCCGAGGGAAAATAATATTGGTGTCATATGGGATGTTTGGTGCGTATGAATTGCATGCGCATGTGTTTTAGCTTTGTTTGGGCTGGATCAATTTGCCAGATGCCGTCTGCTTCACCACTGTGTTTTTTGCTGCCGATGTTTCAAGATGACCGGGCAATAATAGCGCAGGGTGGTTTTAGTATCGGGGCTTTTTAGAAGTGGCATCGGGCGCTACCGCCAGTAGCGGGTTTCAAGGTGTGTAGTGTGCTATGAAAGCAGTTTTGACCCAAGGCAATATCGATATGAAAATTACGCTACAGGATTGCTTCCATGAATATACCGATGTCGGATATTGAAATATTGGAGGAATTCCCCTCGGGCGCCGAACCGCTGGCGCGTGGTGCGACGGCAGAGGTGTATGTCTTTCGGCCAGCGTGGATTTTGAAACTGTTTTACGCTGGGTTTGATCAAGCCTATGTCGAGGCGGAAGCACGCAATGCGCGAGCGGTCTTTGCCCTGACCCAGCAGGCCGGGACAATACGGGTGCCTGCGGTGGGGGCGATAGTCCGGGTGGGACACAGGTTCGGTTTGCAGTACGAATTCATCGAAGGTGGTTCGATGCAGACGGCATTAAAGCATGCAGCGCTGTATCCGCTTGATGCATTCGCTCGGCGTTTAGCGCAGTTACAGACAGCGTTGCACGCCATTTCCTTGGAAGGCTCCGACGCCGCCAACGCGCTGCCCTTACAACGGAGCCGCCTGCAGTGGGCAATTCAAGCGGCGCATGGCATCCCCGATACCATGCGCGCTGCAGCATTGAGTGCGCTTGACGACTTGCAGCATTCACAGCAGCAACTGTGTCATGGCGATTTTCATATGAATAACATCTTGCTTGATCAAGACGGCCAGGCGTTCATCATTGACTGGGGTGATGCCAGCCGGGGCAGTCCGCTAGCCGATGTGGCCCGGACGTCTTTATTGATCCGTTATGGCGCTGACCCCGACCAGCCGACGGCCGTCCCCGACGGATTGACAGCGACGCAATTTGAAGCAGCGCGCCAGCAATTCAATCACACCTATCTAGCGCTTTATTTTGAATTGAATCCGATAATTGACTGGCAAGCGCAACTAGACCAATGGGTGCTCGTGGTTGCCGTAGCCCGGCTCAGCGAACGGTTGGCGCCGTCGGAGCAGCGGGAATTATGTCGCTTGGTACAAGCGCTTTGCTCGCCTGTATAGAACAAATAGAGGGGGTATATGCCTAAATAGTGCCTATCCCGCACGTTTTATAAGCGCCTGAAATAATACTGCTGCCAGTATTATTTCAGTGTTTTATGCCAAAGTATGGAATTGCAGCGCCGCCAGATTGGCATAAATGCCGCCCAGTGCAACCAGCGATGCGTGGGTGCCGGTCTCGATAATGTGGCCGTTTTCCATCACGATGATACGGTCGGCGCGTTGTACCGTTGCCAAACGGTGGGCGATGACGATGGTGGTGCGGCCGATCATGGCTGCTTCCAGTGCGCTTTGCACCAGACGTTCAGATTCGGCATCGAGTGCGCTGGTGGCTTCATCAAGCAACAGTAAAGGCGGGTTCTTCAGCAAGGCGCGTGCGATGGCGATGCGCTGGCGTTGGCCGCCCGACAGGCGCACGCCGCGTTCGCCGAGGAAGGATTGATAACCTTCCGGCAGCTTTTCTATGAATTCGTGCGCCGCTGCCATCTTGGCACAAGCGATGACTTCTGCATCGCTGGCATCGGCGCGGCCGTAACGGATATTTTCCATCGCATCGGCAGAAAATATGACCGTGTCTTGCGGCACGATCCCAATCGCATCGCGCAAGGTATGCAAGTCGAGCTGGGTAATATCGACGCCATCGAGTGTAATCTTGCCGTGTTGCGGATCGTAGAAACGCAAAAACAGCTGGAACAAAGTGGTTTTGCCAGCACCCGATGCGCCAACCACGGCGACGGTTTCGCCGGCACGGATATCGAGGCTCAGGCGCGACAGCGCGGGGCTATCTGGACGCGAAGGATAGTTGAACGAGACATCGTTCAAACTGAGCGCCGCGCCGCTCACGGCACGCGGCGGCAGTGGCAATGGCGTCGCGGGTGATTGAATCGGCGATTTGGCCGAAATGAGTTCCAGCAAGCGTTCGGTAGCGCCGGCAGCGCGTTGTGCGTCGCCCAATACCTCGGACAGACCGCCGATGGCACCAGCCACAATCGACGCGTACAAAATAAATTGGCCTAATTCGCCACCGCTCATGGTGCCTTGAATCACTGCATGCGCGCCCAGCCATAGTACAAAAACAATGGCGCCGAACACCAGCAAGATCGCAATCACCGTCAACAGCGAGCGTGCCCGAATCCGTCGCATGGCAGTCTGGAAAGCGCCTTCGACCGAGGTGCCGAAACGGCTCGATTCTATTTTTTCATGCGTGAACGCTTGCACGGTCGGCATTGCATTCAGGATTTCACCCGCCATCGCCGAGGCATCGGCGATCCGGTCTTGCGAATCGCGCGAGAGCTTGCGCACGCGGCGACCAAATATGACAATCGGAAACACAACCGCGGCAAGTAAAACGATGATGATGGCTGATAGCTTGGCGCTGGTGAAAAACAGCATGATCAAGCCGCCGATGAAGAGCAGGGTATTGCGCAGCGCCATCGAAATACTGGTGCCCACCACTGCCTGGATCAAGGTGGTGTCGGTAGTCAGGCGCGACAAGACTTCGCCGGTCTGGGTGGTTTCAAAAAACTGCGGGCTTTGCGAAACCACATGCTTATATACCGCACTGCGAATGTCAGCAGTGACTCGTTCGCCTAGCCATGACACCATATAA
>JAZKIX010000148.1:17288-30989 GCA_040384645.1 Pseudomonadota bacterium
GGTAGCAATCGCCAGCACACAAGCAACACCAAACAAGGCGAGAAAATACAGGTCGACGTGCTCGATACTTTTGGATCCGGCCGTATTGGCAGCACCGAAACCGAGGTCGATCATTTGTTTAAAGGCGTATGGAATCGCCAGGGTTGCGCTGGCCGCAACCAGCAAGGCGATACCAGCTAATACAAATTGACGGGTATAAGGCGCTAGAAATGGTAGCAAACCTTTCAGCATGGACAGGCTGCTTTTTTCAGGGAGCGCCGCCTTTGAGATACTCTTGGGTGACTGAGGTTGAATCGATTCTGACATGGAGGGACTGGAATTCTGCGCTGACGCGTTACTGGTGATGGAGGCGGAATGGGAGGTCATAAATTATTTTGTTTTTCGTAAGCCAGCTAGAGCGCGGAAATGGGCACGAGGAGCAAGCGCGGCGAGCACGGTACATTTGGCCAAACCCTGAGCCAAACGCCAAGGTGCCAGAGTTTATCATTTACCGGCTTGCGTATGGCTTGCGCGTAGGGGCAGCGAGCTTGGCTGTGGCTGTTCGATCCGTATCGTGGAAAAGTGGAATTGAAATAACATCAGGGACAAGCTGCGGCAACGCGCAAACTTTACTTGAACTATGAAGTGATTTTTACAATTCCGTAGAACTAATTGGCTGTCAACTTGAATAACACGATTTGTTTCGTGCATTGTCGTCAGTTTTTCTCGGCGATCTGCGACTACATTGTTTTTCTTGCAGCACTGGCTTTCCTAGCTGCTCTCGATTAAACCAGATTGAAAGTGTCCTCCAATGCCCAGGTTAGCCACGTCATTCAACAAAGCTGGATTTATTCAAACGTTTCATTCCAACCCTGCGGCGACTACGGTACTGCACAGCGATCCGCATGCCAGCGCTACAACGGCGGAAATTGTTGCTGGCTTGCTGGCGCCGCATCCGACTATTTCACCCAAGTTCTTTTACGACGCGCTCGGCTCAACTTTGTTCGAGGCCATTTGCGCTTTGCCAGAGTATTACCCGACACGCACCGAAGCCGCGATTTTCGATGCGGTGTTACCGCAGATTGCGGCGTCGGTCGGATTGGGCACAACCTTGATCGATTTGGGTGCCGGCAATTGCGCCAAGGCGGCACGCCTATTTCCCTTGATACAGCCGGCGCAATACGTGCCAGTAGATATTTCAGTCGATCATATGCACGATGCGCTGGATCGTTTGCAGCAATGTTTTCCTTCGATCGCGATGACGGGACTGGGGCTGGATTTCTCGACTAGTTTGGATTTGCCCGACTTGGTGGGACTGGAGAAACGCTTGTTTTTTTATCCTGGTTCTTCCATCGGCAATTTTGTACCTGCCGAGGCGGTGGCATTTTTGCAGCGCTTGCGTGCGGCCTGTAGCGAAGATGGCGGACTTTTGATCGGCATCGACTTACTCAAGGAAAAAGCGCTACTCGACGCCGCTTACGATGACGGCCTCGGCGTGACGGCAGCATTCAATCGCAATATTCTGCTACATGTCAATCACTTGATCGGGGCTAATTTCGATGTGCGTGACTGGCGCCACCTAGGCTATTTCAACAGCGCCAAGTCGCGCGTCGAAATGCACCTCGAAGCGCGCCGCGACCTCAATGTGCAATGGCCCGGTAGCCAGCGCCATTTCGCGCAGGGCGAACGTATACACACGGAAAATAGCTATAAATATAGCCGTGACGCCTGCATCGAATTATTGGCCAAGGCCGGTTTTGGCAATGTAAAAATATGGACCGATGAGCGTCAATGGTATGCCTTGATCCATGCGGGTGCAGTATGATTTCAAGTCGCCTTCGGTAGCTGTCGAATCGCATTATTCCTTGCAAAATTCATTCTTACACTAATACGATGCCACCATTTTTGGATATGTCCGATATTTCCGCCGCAGCAAATTTGCGTGAGCAATATCGCCGGGTGCGCGCCCGTTCGGTCGCGCTGGCGAAACCCTTATCTGACGAAGATTGTTGCGCCCAATCAATGCCTGATGCAAGTCCGATCAAATGGCATCTGGCGCACACCACTTGGTTTTTCGAGACTTTTATTCTTGAAAAATTCGAGTCTGATTTTTCCGCCTATCACCCCATCTTCCGGGTATTGTTCAATTCGTATTACAACGGTATTGGCGAAAAATATCCGCGTGCTCAACGTGGTTTGCTGACGCGGCCATCGATGCAATTGGTGCGCGATTATCGTAAGCAAGTCGATCAGCGGATCATTGATTTATTGGCCAATGGTGCGCCAAAATCATTATCAGATTTGATCACCACCGGATTGCAGCATGAACAACAACACCAGGAATTGATGCTCACTGATGTCAAGCATTTACTATCGCTCAATCCGCTGAACCCAGCATATATGCGCAAGCCGCCAGTCCGGCGCCGCGAATCTGGTGCTTTGCGCTGGCTATCGCTTGAGTCGGGTGTCGTGCATATTGGGCATGGCGGCTCGGACTTTTGTTTCGATAACGAATTGCCGCAGCACCGGCAGTTTGTCGAATCCTTTGCCATCGCTTCAAGACTGGTCAATAACGGCGAATATCTTGCCTTCGTCAACGCGGGCGGTTACCGCGATCCCGCGCTGTGGTTGTCGGAAGGATGGGATTGGCTGTGCCGAGAAGAGCTGAGACATCCCTTGTATTGGCACCGCGAAAAAGATTGCGAGGTCGCGGGGTGGGATGAATTTACTTTGCATGGCTTGCAAGCGCTGGACTGGCAACGACCAGTAAGCCACATTTCTTTTTTTGAAGCCGACGCCTATGCACGTTGGGCCGGCGCACGCTTGCCGACCGAATCCGAATGGGAATATGCAGCCGCCACGGCAATAGCAGCTAGCGATGGCAATGCGGCGGCGGAAGAATCTTTACATCCAGATGCCAGTTCCGACGACGGGATGTCGCAAATATTTGATGCCTGCTGGCAATGGACTAGCAGCAGCTATGCGGCCTATCCCGGCTACGTAGCGCCCGACGGTGCATTGGGCGAATACAACGGCAAATTCATGGTCAATCAATATGTCTTGCGCGGTGCGTCGTGCATCACGCCACGCGACCATGTACGGGTGAGCTACCGCAATTTTTTTGGTGCGACAGCACGATGGCAGTTTTCAGGAATTCGATTGGCTAAATCTCTTCATAAGTAAAATTTGATCCTATTCATAAAAACGTATCGGATCTTTTACTTCAACTGAAAGCGAAAATAATTTCCATGTCGCAATTTGATATTTTAGTAGTTGGTGGGGTTGGTATCGACACCACGGTACGAACCCAGACTCTGCCTTTGCCATTGCAAGATTCGATTCAAGTGCCGCCCGTGGTCGATTATGTTGGGCATACCGGCAATGGCGTGGCGCTCGGTTGCCATACCTTGGGAATGAAAACCAAGTTCATTGATTTTATCGGTGACGATCCGCAGGCCGCTTTAATTTTGGCGCGTTACGCGCAGACTGGGCTTGACTTCAGTTATTTGATCCATGCCAGCGGCACGCGTCGCAGCGTCAATCTGGTGGACGCTCATGGTCGCCGCCTGTCCTTGTACGATGCGCGGCATCCGATGGATTTACGGATGCCTGGCGATTTCTATTTGCCCTTCTTGACGAATGCGCGCCATGTTCATTTTTCGATCATGAATTGGGCGCGCTTTTTATACGATGAGGCGATTGCATCGGGCATCACGATTTCGACCGACCTGCATGATTGGGATGGCATAAGCAGCTACCATCAAGATTTTGCCTATCGATCTGACTTGGTATTTCTTAGCACTGCCGCGCTCGGCCAGCGCCATGAGCAAGTCATGCGCGATATCTTGCAGCAAGGCCGGGCCAAGCTTGTAATTGCAACCGCAGGCGCGGATGGCAGTTATTTATTGCGGCGCGGCAGTCAGGCAATACGTCATTTCCCCTGTGTTTTACCGAAGCGTGCCGTGGTCGATACCAATGGCGCGGGTGATGCATTTGTCAGCGGATTTTTAAGCCGCTATTTTGGCGGTGCGCCGCTTGAGCAATGTGTCTTGAGCGGATCGATTGCCGGTGCTTTTGCTTGTGTTTGCTTGGGAACGCACGAGGAATTTATTGGCGCCGATGAACTGGCATCCAGCTTGGCATCGCATATCAATGTAAGTTGCAACTAAAAAGTGGAGAAAAAATGCCCAAGGCTATATGGCAAGGCGTAGTGATTGCAGAGGCATCGACCGATGCTGTGCAATTGGTGGAAGGCAATGTGTACTTTCCACCCCAGGCAGTACATGCAAAATATCTAAAGGCAAGCAGCCATCACACAGTATGCAGCTGGAAAGGCATCGCCAGTTATTACGATGTGGTAGTACCTGGCGCAATCAATGCCAACGCTGCCTGGTTTTATCCGCAGCCGAAGGAAGCGGCGAAAGATGTCGCGGGCTTTATCGCGTTCTGGCGTGGCGTACAGGTGCTTGAATCCTGATACTTGCGCATGATACGAAAATGGGTTTGGCATGATGCGATGCCAAACCCATTTTCGTAGACCGTTGTGCGCAATTTTAGCGGTCAAGTCTAATGCCGCAGCGAAACATTTTATGCCGCACTCAACTCCGTCACCAACTGCCGGTTGATCGCGCTCAATACTGCCTTGAACGAGGCCGTCACGATATTGGCATCGACTGCGACGCCGAATAAAGTCGGACCATTATTCAAGCGTAATTCCACATAGCAGGCAGCTTGCGCATTGGCACCGGAGCCGATGGCATGTTCGTGGTAATCCATCAATTTAATATCCAGGCCGAGAGCGTTGACAAAAGCATCGATTGGGCCGTTGCCGCCGCCAGCCAGTGTGACGGATTTGCCTTCGTGCTTGATGCCAATCTCGATCTGCACCGATTCTGCATTCGCAGTGTCTTCAGTCATGCGATGGGCGTGATAGGCGTAGGGCGAGGTCTGATCCAGATATTCGGCTTTAAATATCTGGTAAATATCGGCCGCTGCAACTTCTTTGCCGGTGGCATCGGTGGCTTTTTGTACTGCACGACTAAATTCAATTTGCAAGCGACGCGGCAAGACCAAGCCGAATTCTTGTTCCAGCAAATATGCCATGCCGCCTTTGCCCGATTGGCTATTGACGCGGATTACTGCATCGTAGCTGCGCCCCAAATCGGCCGGATCAATTGGAAGATAAGGCACTTCCCAAATCGCATCGGCCTGTTGTTTCGCCAAGCCTTTTTTGATGGCATCCTGATGCGAGCCGGAAAAAGCGGTGAAAACCAGATCGCCTACATAAGGATGACGCGGATGCACTGGCAGCTGGTTACATTCTTCTACGCATTTGCGTATCGCATCGATATCGGAGAAATCGAGCCCCGGCGACACGCCCTGGGTATAGAGATTTAAAGCCAAGGTCACCAAGTCGACATTGCCGGTGCGTTCACCATTGCCGAACAGGCAGCCTTCGACCCGCTCCGCACCGGCCATGATCGCAAGTTCCGCGGCGGCGATCCCAGTGCCGCGGTCATTGTGAGGATGGACGCTGATGATCACCGCATCCCGTTGCGCCAGATTGCGATGCATCCATTCGATCTGGTCGGCAAAAATATTGGGCGTGCTGCATTCGACCGTGGTCGGCAAATTCAAGACGATTTTGCGGCTTGGCGTTGCGCCCCAGGCAAGGGTGACTGCGTCACAGACTTCTTTGGAAAAATCGAGTTCGGCCATGCTAAAAGTTTCAGGCGAATATTCGTAACGCCACTGCGTTTCGGGCATGGCGTCGGTCAATTGCTTGATCAGGCGGGTGCCGGATACGGCAATTTCCTTGATTTCTTCCCGCGATTTTTCAAACACGATACGACGCCAGGCTGGCGCTATCGGGTTATACAAATGGATGACGGCTTGTTTGGCATTTTTGACGGAATCGACCGTGCGGCGGATCAAGTCTTCGCGTGATTGGGTCAAAACGATGATGGTGACGTCATCGGGAATGCGGTTTTCTTCAATTAGGCTGCGCACAAAATCGAAATCGGTTTGCGATGCGGAAGGAAAACCAACTTCGATTTCTTTCAGGCCGATTTTGATCAACATTTCAAAGAAGCGCAATTTTTTTTCAGGGCTCATTGGCTCGATCAAAGCCTGATTGCCATCGCGCAAATCGGTACTCATCCAGACCGGCGGCTTGGTAATAATCTGGTCGGGCCAGCTACGGGAAGTCAATGGAACAGGTGGAAAGGCGCGATATTTCGTCGCCGGATTGGTCAACATCATGATAAATCCTTTAATTTTAGTAACAATGAAATTTGTCCGATGTGGCGTTCAGGCTGCCGGGCGGCCACTAACGCGAGGCCAGGCAACCGGTCGGTAGCGGCAGTAGCAGCGGCGACCGAACCAGCGTGCGCGCGCAAGTCATCACAGCGTGCAATTGGCTATTGATGCGCGTTACGGGACTCGACGTGAAATGCATGCTGGCTGACCTTCGGTGCTTTTTGAAACGGATTTGGCTTGATGCTGCCAGAAAAAACTGCGGGGATTAGATGATGCGTAGTAGCAGCATCGGTAGCAGTGTGCTAGAGATGTGCGATAGAGCAGGAGAATGAAATTGGGCGGCTTGCATGCAGAGAATGTACGGGAGGGGTAGCGTACTTGTCAAGCACGGTGGTGGCAGCTTCGAAAATTTTTTGGTCTGGATAAATGGTCGAAGCAATGTGAAGCAGCAGTTTGGTGCAAAAATGATGTTTAAATACTCTATGCAGTATTAAATTAGGCCCTTATATAACGTGCGGGATAAGGGTGGTTTGTGAATATACTCCCTATAAATGCCATGTGAATTGAGGATGGTCACGTCTTTTCGGTTGAAGGTTGAACATCGTCATACATTGACCGGCGATGTTGGCTACAATTTTGCCAGCATCTCAGCAGACGCCCCGGCAGAGATCCAGCGAATATTCCAGACATTGGCCGATCCTCTTGACTAATCATTCCTTCCGAACCGCATCGCCTAGCCAATTGGCGGAAGCGTTGCTGGTAGCGCGCAGGCATACGCTGACGCTATTCGATGCCTTCAGCGCAGCTGGATTGGACACACCAGATCAAGTCCCGATTGTGCCCTTGCTTGACCCGCCGCTATGGTCGCTGGGACATATTGCATGGTTCGCAGAGTGGTATGTATTGCGAGAAGCGCAGTCCTCCAATCCGGTTTCCGCCTTGCGTTCCTCGCTCTTGACCAAGGGTGATGATTGGTTCGATCCCAATACTGTGCCGCATCGGGCGCGCTGGACTTTGGGTTTACCCAGTGGTGGTGCGCTGAAAACCTATTGCCATGAAGTGTTGGATCGCACGCTGGACAAGTTGAGCCGCGCTGCTTCGCACGATGCGGCGCTCAAGCCGTATCGGTTGGCCTTGGCGCATGAAGATATGGTGGGCGAATCGCTGGTGCAGGCTTTGCAAGTGCTTGGTGTCGTGGCGCCACCGCAGATCGGTATCAGCTTGCAGTCGACATGGGCGCAAGGCGAGATTCGTTTTCCCGGCGGAACCATCGCATTGGGCAGCGCACCAGGGCATGGTTTTGTGTTCGACAATGAAAAATGGGCGCATGAATGTTATGTGCCCGCTTTCCAGATGGATTCGACCTTGATTTCGAACGCGCAATTTGCTGAATTCGTTGCCGATGGCGGTTATCAAAATCGCCAATTCTGGAGCGTATCCGGCCAAGCGTGGTTGATGCAGCAAGAGCGCTCTGTGCCGCGATATTGGCGGCGCGATGGCCTGCAATGGCGTTGCCTGCGCTTTGGCGAAGTTCGGATGGCAATTGCCAACGAAGCTGTGCGCCATCTTAGTTTGTTCGAGGCACAAGCTTATTGTGCGTGGGCCAAGCGGCGCTTGCCGAGCGAGGCGGAATGGGAATTTGCAGCGCTGTCGGGACATGCCGCCATGCGCTGGGGCGATCTGTGGGAATGGACTGCCACGCCATTTGAGCCTTACCCCGGTCTAGCCGCAGATAAAGATCAAGGGAATTTAAAATCAACCTTCGCTACGCATCAAGTGTTGCGCGGTGCGTCGTTCGCAACACCCTTGAGAATGCGTTCGGCTAAATTCAGACATGTCTACTTGCCTCAGCGGGACGATATTTTTGCCGGGTTTCGTACTTGCGCCCTGTAGTTGCGCGATTAATTTTGACGTAAAAAAACCGCCTGCTTAAAACAGGCGGTTTTTTTATTTGAACTAATAGATCAGGTCAATTCGCGTCGACCGTCGATTAACGGTCGTTGAATGAACGGCGTGCGCCGCCTTCAGTGGAACGAGGCGCTGCAGAACCTTTGTAAGCACCGCCGGAACCTTCTTTGCGCGGCGCTGCGGCTGGCTTGCTGAAAGTACGTTGGCCGGGCTTGCTTGGCGCGCTGCGGTTGTCGCCGGGTTTCCAGCTGCCTGGACGTGCGGTTGAGCGTGGTGCCGATGCTGTTTTCTTAGGCTCGAAGCCTTCGATGACATTCACCGGAATCAGTTGTTTGGTAAAACGCTCGATCCGTTTGACGTTCATGCCTTCAGCGTGATTTACCAGCGAAACGGCGATACCGTTACGACCGGCACGACCGGTACGGCCGATACGATGGACGTAATCTTCAGGGAATTTCGGCAAATCGTAGTTGAATACGTGGGTGATCGTCGGAACATCAATACCGCGCGCAGCGACATCAGTTGCAACCAAGACCTTGACTTGACCGCGACGCATGCCATCGAGTGTACGGTTACGCGCACCTTGGTGCATGTCGCCATGCAAGGCTGCAGCCGAGAAACCGGCAATATTCAAACGGTCAGCGATAGTATCGGCATCACGTTTGGTGGCAGTAAAGACCACGGCTTGATCCAAAGTTTCGTCGCGCAACAGATGATCGAGCAGGCGATTCTTGTGCGACAGATCGTCGACAAAATGCACACGTTGCTGGATGTTTTCATGCTTGCTGGACGAACCGGCGATTTGAATGATCAATGGGTTTTTGGTGATGCGTTTCGCCATATTGCCAACTACGCCGTCGAGGGTCGCGGAGAACAGCATGGTTTGGCGTGTTTCCGGCGTTGCATCGACGATTTTTTCGATGTCATCGATAAAACCCATGTCCAGCATACGGTCGGCTTCGTCCAGTACCAAGATTTCCAATTGTGAGAAATCGATCTTGCCCGATTCCATATGGTCGATCAGACGGCCAGGTGTGGCGACCAGGATTTCTGGATTCTTAGCCAGTAATTGCATTTGTTTTGGGTAAGGCATGCCGCCCAAAATCGAGATGGCTTTTACACGCTTCATGAATGAGCCGTATTTGTCGGTGGCAGTCGTTACTTGCAACGCCAGTTCGCGTGTCGGCGTCAGTACCAGCATTTTTGGCTGTGCAGCTTTGAAACGTGGACGGTCGCCACGGGCACGCGCAGCTTGGTTTTCTTGATTGGGTGTTTTGCCAGGAACAACTGCCGGCTGTTCGGCGGAAGCAAATTTGTGTAATGCAGGCAGCATGAATGCGGCTGTTTTGCCGGAGCCGGTTTGCGAGGAAACCAGCAAATCACGGCCGGCAATCGCCGCAGGCACTGCTTGCGATTGAACATCGGTTGGTTTGGTGTAGCCAGCTTCGGTGAGAGCTTTAATTACGGACGCGTGTAGGCCAAGTGCTTCAAAAGTCATTATCTTCTTTCGTATAAATCAGCGTTCGTGCAAATGCGAAGAACGAAAAATAGCAACGCCAACCAACGAAATGACTTAAAACTTAAAGAAATTTCGGCACAAAAGCTTTGCGCCGGGACGGTGTCAGGAACGACACACAAGGCGGGAGGGCTTTATTTGCGGCATCCATCACGAATTAGGATGCGCCAAGGCTTGCGATGCTGCTAGGGTAGTGCAATTTTTTGCTGCTTTGCTTAGTGCTGCATTGCAAAAAACGAGATGATACAGCATTTCAAAACTATTTAGGGCGAATGCGGTGCATTTTTCTTGTGAAGAGCGTTGTTGTGTCGCTCTTCACAAGAACTAAGTTGCTTAATACGATTCCGCGTTCAGTCCCATCACATTCGAGAAGCCACCGTCTACATAGGTGATTTCACCAGTAATGCCCGATGCTAAGTCCGACAGCAGGAAAGCGGCGGTATTACCGACTTCGTCAATCGTCACATTGCGGCGCAAGGGGGCGTGCGCTGCGACAAAGCCGAGCAAGGTGCCAAAATCCTTGATGCCGCTCGCTGCCAGCGTCTTGATCGGGCCTGCCGAAATACCGTTGGCACGAATTCCTTTTTTGCCGAGCGATTCAGCCAAGTAACGCACACTTGCTTCAAGCGAAGCCTTTGCCAGCCCCATCGTGTTGTAGTAAGGAATCGAGCGTATTGCGCCAAGGTAAGTCAGTGTCAGCAATGCTGAGTTGGCGCGCAGCATCGGCAGCGCGGCCTTGGCCAACGCCGGGAAGCTGTAGGCTGAAATATCATGGGCTACCTTGAAGCCTTCTCGCGAAAAGCCGTCCAGGAAATCGCCGGCAATCGCTTCACGCGGGGCGAATCCGATTGCATGCACCAAGCCATCGAGATGTTCCCACGATTTGGCAAGGTCAACGAACAAAGCGTTGATTTGCTCATCGCTGGCGACATCGCACTCATATACCAGCTCGCTGCCAAACTCTTTGGCGAAATCGGTAATTCTGTCTTTAAAGCGTTCGCCGACATAGGTGAAGGCCAACTCGGCACCTTCGCGCTGGCAAGCTTTTGCTATGCCATAGGCAATGGAACGGTTAGACAACAATCCAGTAATGAGGATTTTTTTACCTTGCAGAAATGCCATGAAAGACTCCAGAAGCTATCGCGGATGGTCGGCGATAAAGGTTATTTTTTGAATAGTCGTACTCGATTTTTTGCGCCGAGCCGAGATTGTAGGGCGTTGCGGCTGAGACGGCAACTTTTCATGCAAGATGAAAATTCAGGGAAAATATACTGGAGGGAGTAATATTTATTCGCTAATGAAAACGTGCGGGAGATAGGCTATTTTTGCCTATACTCCCTACGAATTAGCAATGGAACGTTTGTTTGAATAAGAAATAAAAGCTAGCTCAGACGTCTTTTCCCCGCTTTGCCAGTGGCTTTGATTTGCACCACAGTGGCCTTTCCCTGCCGTAGCTTGGACGATTGCGCTAGCCGCACGACCCGTCTACCGGATGTCGCGCGAACCGGCACCTCAACTTGGAGGGCCTGGCCATTGCTAACTATGTCGCGGCGCAAGTTGTTCCAGGATTTGAGTTGTTCGACGCTGGTTTTGTAACGTTTGGCGAGCGATGCCAGGCTGTCTTTCTTTCCAACCTTGATCGTGACGCGGCGCATGACCGGACCCTCGCGTTCGAACATCATCGTCGCTTTATCGGCCCAATCGGGGGCGATATCCTCGTCACGCGCTGTAGTCAATTTAGGCACGAGTATGGTAGAGCCAGCGCTGATGAGCATATTGGGCGGTATTTGGTTGACGGCACGCAGCACATCGGCGGCGATTCCGAACAGTTTTGCGATGTGCTCAATATGTTCGCGCTTCCCTACAAAATGTGCGGCCCACGAGGATAGTGGGCGTTTCCATTGCGCCAGATTGCTCTTGAACTTATCGGCGTTGTCGTGCGGCAGCAAAATCCGCGTGGTGAGTCCGGTGATCACGGGACGATTAAATTGCGGATTGAGTGCCTTGAACTCATCTAGCGACAGTTCGGCCAATTGTGCAGCGACCTTGACATCGATGTCGCGCGTTTTGTCGATGGTGACGAAGTAAGGTTGATTTTCTACAGCCGGCAAGGTCAGGCCATACTCTTCCGGATGGGCGATGATATTCTTGACCGCTTGTAATTTTGGCACGTAGTTGCGTGTTTCCGCTGGCATTAAAGCTGACAGACTGTTGAAATCAATCGGCTTGCCTGCGGCCTGATTTTTCTTGATGGCGCGTGCGACAGAACCTTCGCCCCAGTTATACGCCGCCAGCGCTAGGTGCCAGTCGCCAAACATGCCATACAGTTTTTGCAAATATGACAGCGCCGCATCGGTCGAAGCCAATACATCGCGTCGTTCATCCTTAAAAATGTTTTGCTTTAGATTGAAATCGCGCCCGGTCGATGGAATGAATTGCCACATCCCTGCCGCCTTGGCGCTGGATAGTGCCTCTGGATTAAAAGCCGATTCGATAAACGGCAAAAGTGCCAGTTCGGCCGGCATGCCGCGTATTTCCAGTTCTTGCAACACATGAAACAGATAACGCGAAGCGCGTGTGGTGGTACGTGCTATGTAGTCGGGACGCGCTGTGTACCAGTTCAACTGGTTTGCGACCAAGGGATTTTGCAGGTCAGGAATGCCAAAACCTTGACGCATCCGTTCCCACACATCGACTTCTTCAATCGATAAGACTTCGGGATTTTTTTCTGCGGTTTGAGTTTGATGTTCGGCGTTGATGGTTTCAATCAAGTCGTCAATCGTGAGCGTTGGGGACTGGGGATCAATCGACGCAACTTCAAAGCGAATATCGGAGAGGCTGGACGGCGTGTCGATAGTCTCGGCGAACAAGGGCGCGCTTACAACGAGGAGCGCCACTATTGCAAATTGTTTTATCAATAGAGGTCGGTGCATGGGATTCCAGTATTTTGGAAACCAATGTGTCTTACAAGCCAAGAAAGAGCGTCAAGTGGGGCTTGCTTCGAACTTACATTGATTTATCGTGGGTTTTGGACAAAATTCAAACATTTAAGCATTGCAGCAGGCGATAGGGTTGCCAGGACGCACTTAAATCGTTGTGCTGATTCGTCTTATTTACAGGCAATTGCACTAGCGATAGTCGCCAAATCGAGAACTTACTGAAAACTGAGTTCGAACGACTTTGACGGAGTGTACGTAAGGGTGTTTGAACGCGTCAAGAAAATTTACAATTGCATGACATGGTTTTTTATCCATTCTCAAGATCGAAGTCGATAATTTGGGAAATTGAACAAAAATCAAAAAGAAGTCGAGAAAAGTTGTTACTAGCCTCTCCGGTTAAGGTCAGTGTAAATACAAGAAGCCAATAAAAAACGGCGCAAAATGCGCCGTTTTTTATTGGCTGTAATCAGTTTTAATCGAATACAGGGCTTTCGACGCCCAATATTTTGTGCAATTTAGGCGAGGTTGTGGTGTATTGCATATGGATTTTCTTGTCTGGGAAAATATAGGGCGCCGCACCAAAAGCAGCCAAGGCCGCTTCATGGAAGCCGGACAAAATCAATTTCTTTTTGCCTGGATAGGTGTTGATATCGCCTACCGCAAAAATGCCCGGCACATTGGTTTCGAATTTTTCAGTATTGACGACCTTGAGTTGTTTTCGCTCAATATCCAAGCCCCAATCGGCAATCGGCCCGAGTTTTGGAGATAAACCGAAGAACACCAGCAATATATCTAGCGGCAAACGACGTGTGACGCCGTCCGGACCAGTTACCTTAATTTCTGTAAGTTTGCCGTCGCGCTCTTCAAAGCCTGTGGCTTGGCCGACGATCAATTGCATCTCGTAGTCATCACACAATTGTTTCATCTTGGCGACCGAAGCTGGTGCAGCGCGGAAGTCTTCCCGGCGGTGCAGCAAGATTACCGATTCTGCCTTGCCGACGAAATTGAGCGCCCAATCCAGGGCAGAGTCGCCGCCACCACAAATAACGAGATTTTTGCCGTGGAATGGCACGGGGTCTTTGACGCGGTAAAACAATTGAG
>JAZKIX010000148.1:31121-41815 GCA_040384645.1 Pseudomonadota bacterium
GTCGGCTCAAACGGTTCGATTTGCTTGAGAAGGTTGTCGGTCAGTTCCTGTCCGGTACAAACCGGTACCGCAGGAATATCGTAAATAGGCTTATCGGGATATAGTTCCACGCATTGGCCACCGACCACTGGCAGGGAGTCAATGACGTGTGCCTTGATTTCCAACAAGCCAAGTTCGAATACCTGAAACAGGCCAACCGGCCCGGCTCCCACGATGATGGCATCGGCTTCGATCGGTGCTTGCGTTGCGGGTTTGTTGGGAGCGAGAATTGATGCGTCAGTGCCGGTACTGGTTTCCATACGACTGTGGTGTCCTGTTTGTTTCGATAGGTATAAAAAGCTGCGAGCCATTTTAAAAGCGGCATCGCATTTCAAAAAGTTTGAATTTCAACTTAACGCTTGAGCATTTGCATTTTGTCTTTTACGTCTTTCCATTCATCCGCATCTGGCAATGGCGCCTTGGTCTTGGTGATAGACGGCCAGAAACGCGCTAGCTCGATATTGAGTTTGATAAACGGCACTTGATCGGCAGGCACGTCCTCTTCGGCGAAGATTGCATTGACAGGGCATTCGGCCACGCACACTGCGCAGTCGATACATTCGTCTGGATCAATGGTCAAGAAATTCGGGCCTTCGCGGAAGCAATCTACCGGGCACACATCGACGCAATCCGTGTAACGGCAGGCGATGCAGGATTCGGTGACAACGTGAGTCATAACAGTCCAATCTATAAATATGGTGCGTAGTGATAGTGCGAATATGCTGTAGCTTGCCCGTCGAGCGAATGTTTAGCGCTATCGATACAAAAGGCATTCGAAGTCAAGCAGAAACTTGTCGCTAACTCAATGCCAAGCGCCATTACATGAGGTTTCGGGTCGTAATTTTAGCAACGTATCGCGCCTAGAATGAGGGAGTTGACTAAAATCCACGAGTTTGCATAGTCGGAAAGCCTTGTATTTTAAGGCAATTCTAGTTTTCTAACAAACTTGCAGTTAGACACAATCCAAATAAGCAAATTCGTTCCACGTCATTAAAGTAGCGCCGATGTGATGAGTGCGAGGCATTTTTTAGCAAGCAATTCCTTTATAGTGTGGCGATTCGATCAATGGGAGTGATATGAAAGTCCACTTGCTATTTAGATGGTTTGCTTTTGCCGCGCTATTACCTTGTCTTGCCTTGGCTGAAGTTACCCAGCCTATCAAAATAGGCGACATTAATAGTTATTCGACGGCGCCTCATCTAACTGATCCTTATCTAAAAGGTGCTCGTCTGGCAATTGAGGAAATCAACGCTGCTGGGGGTGTCAATGGCCGGTTGCTGGAGATTATTTCGCGTGACGATCTAGGCAAACCGGATGAGGCCATGCGACAGGCGCAACTGTTGTTGACAACTGATAAGGTTGATATCTTCAGCGGCACCTCTCTGCCTGCGGTGGCGCTGGCACTGTCACGTTTCGCGGGTCGTAACAAGGTAGTTCTCGTCGCAGGATTGCCCTTAACCGACGTCCTCACAATGGAGCACGGCAATCGCTATACCTTCAGAATGCGACCGTCAACCATGATGCAAGCTGCCATGCTGGCAGACGTCGCTGCAAAGCTGCCCGCGCGGCGATGGGCAATTCTGGCACCGAATTACGAATTTGGACAAAGCGCGGCTCTCAGCTTTAAGCGCTCGTTGATCGCAAAACGCCCTGATGTCGAGTTTGTCTCAGAACAGTGGCCTGCGCTGGGGAAAATGAATGCCAGCGTCACTGTCGCGGCATTGGCCAAAGGTAAGCCGGAGGCAATTTTCAATGCAACGTCGGGGACTGATCTTGCTAAGTTCGTGCGTGAAGGAAAACTTCGTGGACTTTTTACTGATAAGACAGTGTTATCTATATTGACTGGCGAGCCCGAAATCCTTGAAAGTTTGGGGCCTGATCTGCCCAGTGGCTGGGTCGTGACCGGTTACCCCTCTAATCAGATAGATGCATCGGCACACAAGCAGTTTGCCGATGCATATTTTAAAAAATATGGTAATCAGCCACGGCTCGCTTCGGTCATCGGTTACAGCACAATGTTAGCGATCGCGGCGGGGTTCCGAAAGTCACAAGTGCCGAATCAAGAGGGGATGATTGCCGCTTTGCGAAGTACTCAATTTGATACTCCTTTTGGGCCGGCATCCTTTCGTGCGCTCGATCACCAGTCAACACTGGGTGCATTTGTTGGCACGCTTGAACTTGTTGATGGCCTGGCGCGTATGCGGGACTGGCATTACGTCGACGGGAAAAGTTACTTGCCTGATGTAGCTAACGTTAAGGCGCGTCGCCCTGCATCAGCAATGAAATAACTTGCCTCGATTTTCGCCCAGTTTTTAGCCAGTTTCAGTGGTCATAAAAAGCGAAAGTAGAGCATAGAACAGGTTCAAAAATCGTTTGTGGTGCATATTTCACACAAATCACTAAATTTGTGAAATTGAAGTATTACGCACCGTATTTGTGAAAATTCATGTTTTGAAAGCATTATTTTGGTGCATTGCTCACATCTAAAATGCGCTGCCGGGACCAAAAGCGGTCGGGTTTTTCTTATTGTTGTTGGCATGGAATCTGCTATCATCCTGCCCTGAGTTCTGGTCGCGCTTCGGTTTGCACTGCAGTTTTTAGGGCGAGCACTTACAACAGTTACGCACACAGTCGGCTCAAAACCCAATTTGAACAATTTTCTTATTTGAGGAGATTTGCATGGCAATGACAGCCGCAGAAGTCTTGAAGATGGTGAAGGACAATGAAGTTAAATTCGTTGATTTCCGTTTTGCTGATACCCGTGGTAAAGAACAGCACGTTACTGTTCCAGTTTCACATTTCGACATGGACAAGTTTGAGTCCGGTCATGCATTTGATGGATCTTCGATTGCCGGTTGGAAGGGTATTGAAGCGTCTGACATGATTTTGATGCCAGACCCAAGCACTGCCAATATTGATCCCTTTATGGAAGAAACCACATTGTTCATGCAATGTGACGTGATCGAGCCATCCGATGGCAAAGGTTACGACCGTGACCCACGTTCGATCGCCAAGCGCGCTGAAGCCTATCTGAAATCAACAGGCTTGGGCGATACCGCTTACTTCGGTCCAGAACCAGAATTTTTCATTTTTGACAGTGTTCGTTGGAAAATCGACATGTCTGGCTGTTTCGTCAAGATTGATTCCGACGAAGCGTCATGGTCGACCGATGCCAAATCCGAAGGCGGCAATAGTGGCCACCGTCCAAGCGTCAAAGGTGGCTATTTCCCAGTACCTCCAGTAGATAGTTTCCAAGACATGCGTTCGGAAATGTGCTTGATTTTGGAAGCCCTCGGCATTCCAGTTGAAGTGCATCACCATGAAGTTGCCGGCGCTGGTCAAAACGAAATCGGTACCCGCTTCTCGACTCTGGTAGAGCGCGCTGACTGGACCCAAAACCTGAAATATGTCGTGTGGAATGTTGCGCATACCTACGGTAAAACAGCGACTTTCATGCCGAAACCTATCGTTGGCGACAACGGTTCAGGCATGCACGTACATCAATCAGTATGGAAAGACGGCAAGAATTTGTTTGCTGGCGACGGTTATGCCGGTTTGTCGGAATTCGCCCTGTTTTACATCGGCGGTATCATCAAGCATGCGCGTGCATTGAACGCCATCACCAACCCAGGTACAAACTCGTATAAGCGTCTGGTGCCAGGGTATGAAGCACCGGTTAAGTTGGCGTATTCATCACGCAATCGTTCGGCTTCGATCCGTATTCCGCATGTGCCGAATCCAAAAGGTCGCCGCATCGAAACACGTTTCCCAGATCCTCTGGCGAATCCATACCTGTGCTTCTCAGCGTTGCTGATGGCCGGTCTGGACGGCGTGCAAAACAAGATTCATCCTGGTGAAGCAGCATCGAAAGACCTGTACCATTTGCCGCCTGAAGAAGATGCATTGATCCCGACTGTATGTTCGTCGCTCGAGCAAGCACTCGAAGCATTGAACGCAGATCGCGAATTCTTGACCCGTGGCGGTGTATTCAGCGACAGCATGCTGGACGCCTACATTGATCTGAAAATGCAAGAAGTTCAGCGTTTCCGCATGACCGCGCATCCAGTTGAATTTGATATGTACTATTCAATGTAATAGCTGGGCTGTTCGCTTTATGGCGAAAAAAGGCAGGGAAGGTTTAGACTTTCCCTGCCTTTTTTATTTTGAACGATCCTAAACTACACTATAGTTGGGGATAGTTTGTATCGCGTTGATACTTGGCATAAACTACCGCAATAATGAAATTTAGAAGAAAGTTTATGAAACGACATATTTTTCTTATCGCGCTCATGGTTATAGTGGCATCAGCGGCGCAGGCGCAAAATGATGCCGCCAGCGAAGTATACCTATGCGTTGATGAGCAAGGCCATAAAGAGTACAAAAATACCGGCGGAACTAAAGGCTGTAAAAAAGTGGATTTGCCCGGCATCACTACCGTCCCAGCGCTTGTACCCAAAAAAGCCGCTGCTGCCCCAAACGCGAATCCTAAGGCATCCGCGCCAGCTGATTTCCCGAAAATAGACGGAAATACACAAAAGACGCGTGACAATGACCGTAAGCAAATTTTGCTAGACGAGATGAAGGCGGAAGAGCAGAAGCTAGCCAATCAAAAGAAGGAATTTGCCAATGGCGAGCCGGAACGCAATGGCGATGAACGCAATTTTGCCAAGTATCAAGAGCGCGTGGCGCAAATGAAAGACGATATCGCCCGCACCGAGAAAAATATCGAAGCCTTGAAACGTGAAATAGGCAATATGAAATAAGTCGCAATGGTGAGCAAGTGGTTTGTTGTTACGTTCTTGTTTGCAAATGCAAATGCAAATCTAATCAAATTGTGCATATAAAAAGGCCGCCCTTATGCGGCCTTTCTTTTTTGGGGCTTTTGTGAAAATACCTTTATCTTCATTAGCTGGTTTGGATTTACTAGCCTCGGCTGTGGTCGTACTCGATTCGGAAGGCCTGATTGTTTACGCTAACGCAGCGGCAGAGAATTTGCTCGAAAGTTCATTTAAGGCGCTCGCCAATCAGCAATTGACGGCGCTTTTTATTAATGGAGATGAATTGGCCAATGTATTTCGCGAAGCGGCGGCACATCAGTTCGCAGACAAACGTCAGGACTTGACGCTAGAACGGGTGGGGCGTGAACCTTTGCATGTACATAGTATCGTGACCGCGCTCGACAGTGCCGAAACACCCGTCCTGATTGAATTGCGCGAGAACGTACAGCAGCTCAAACTGGATCGCGAAGAGCGCATGCTCGATCAGAGCCAGGCTAATAAGGAGTTGATTCGCAATTTAGCGCACGAAATAAAAAACCCTTTGGGCGGGATTCGCGGCGCGGCGCAATTGCTGGAGCTGGAGCTGCCTGAGCGTCACCTGAAAGAGTTGCGCGAATACACCCAAGTCATCATCAAGGAAGCGGATCGCTTGCAAACTTTAGTGGATCGTCTGCTGGCACCGCATCGGCGGCCGCATATCGTGGGCGACGTCAATATCCATGAAGTGTGTGAGCGCGTGCGCAGTCTGGTCGTGGCCGAATTCCCTACCGGTTTGGTGATCAAACGCGATTACGATCTGTCGATCCCTGATTTTCGCGGCGACAAGGAGCAGTTAATCCAGGCTGTGTTGAACATCGTGCATAACGCCGCCAATGCCTTGGTCGAACAGATTCGCGCTGGCTGTGCAGAGCTGACGATTACCACGCGCGTGGCGCGGCAAGTGACGCTGGCCAAGGTCCGGTATCGGCTGGCATTAGACTTGCATATCATCGACAATGGACCGGGTATCCCACCTGATATACATGACCGAATTTTTTATCCCCTGGTATCGGGACGGGAAGGCGGCAGCGGATTGGGGCTGACACTGGCGCAAACGTTCGTTCAGCAACATATGGGCGTGATCGAATGCGAAAGTCGGCCGGGATGTACGGATTTCAGGATTTTGATACCGCTGCCGTAAGCCGGAAAAACGCAGCTTGGGCTTCTCATTCACTCGGGACAATGAACGAACAATATGAAACCAATCTGGATTGTTGACGACGACGAATCAATACGCTGGGTGCTTGAAAAAGCACTGGCCCGCGAAAACCTTATCACCAAGAGTTTTTCCAACGCTCGCGACGCCATTGCGGCGTTATTGAAGGAAACACCGCAAGTTCTGATCTCCGACATCCGTATGCCAGGCGCTTCGGGTTTGGAGTTATTGCAAACGGTCAAAGGTAAACATCCCGGTTTGCCTGTCATTATCATGACCGCTTTTTCCGACCTGGAATCGGCAGTCGCAGCGTTTCAGGGCGGCGCTTTTGAGTACTTGGCCAAGCCCTTTGACGTAGATAAGGCGGTAGAACTGATCCGGCGCGCCTTGGAAGAAAGCCTGCGCGAAGTCAATATCGAACCAGCCACCACCGAGACACCCGAAATCCTCGGCCAAGCACCGGCCATGCAAGATGTATTTCGCGCTATCGGCCGCCTGTCGCAATCGAATGTCACGGTCTTGATTACCGGCGAATCTGGTACCGGCAAGGAATTGGTTGCGCGTGCCCTGCACAAGCACAGCCCGCGTGCCTCGCAGCCCTTCATTGCGCTCAATACCGCAGCGATTCCAAAGGATTTGCTGGAATCTGAATTGTTCGGCCACGAGCGCGGCGCCTTTACCGGCGCGCAAACCACGCGGCGCGGCCGCTTCGAGCAAGCAGAAGGCGGCACGCTGTTTCTGGATGAAATCGGCGATATGCCGTTTGATTTGCAAACCCGTTTGTTGCGGGTTTTATCGGACGGGCATTTTTACCGGGTCGGCGGCCATCAGCCGCTTAAGGCCAATGTGCGCGTGATCGCAGCAACGCACCAAAATCTGGAACAACGCGTGAAAGAAGGATTATTCCGCGAGGATTTGTATCACCGGCTGAACGTGATTCGCCTGCGCCTGCCCAGTTTAAGGGAGCGGCGTGAAGATATCCCCATTTTGGCGCGCTTCTTTTTGGTGCAAAGTGGTAAGCAGCTAGGTGTGGAAGCCAAACGTTTGTCCGAAAGTGCATTGCAATTCCTGAGCGGTCTGGATCTGCCGGGCAACGTGCGGCAACTGGAAAATTTATGTAACTGGATCACGGTGATGGCGCCGGGGCAGACGGTCGAAGTCAAGGATTTGCCGCAGGATTTGATTCACGGCCAGGATTTCGTTTCAGCCATGCCGCCCGCTAGTAATTCAGCGCCGCAGGCCGAGCACAGTCCGGTGCTGGCACGTGTCGCGGAAGCGGTCGTACCAGCGGTCAACGGCAGTGCGCCGTATGCAGGCGCGGTAGTAGGTGACGCCCATGCCGCGAGCTGGATTACTTTGCTGGAAGCACAAGCGGCACAAATGTTGATCGGCGGCCAAGCAGAAGTGATGGATGCCTTGGGACGCCAGTTTGAATCGGCGCTGATCAAAACTGCCCTGAAACACACCCACGGTCGCAAGAACGATGCTGCGGTGCGGCTCGGGATCGGGCGCAACACGATTACGCGCAAGATTCAGGAACTGGGAATTGATGGCGCCAAGGACGACTGATCCCGGGTTCGCTTCCATCATGAAAGAGCTTGAAAAGTTTGCCAGCCACGGTGAACTTTTCAAGCCTTACTGAGTGCTGGTAGATCTGCCGCAGTTCTAGTGCGCAGCTTACGCTTACTTTTTCTGTTGCATGCTCAGTGCCAGCGCTTCCGCAACCTTGATGCCGTCGACGGCGGCAGAAAGAATGCCGCCGGCATAACCGGCACCTTCGCCAGCAGGAAATAAACCGCGCGTGTTGAGGCTCTGCAAATCGTCGTCGTTACGCTTGATGCGAATCGGTGACGAGGTACGGGTTTCCACACCTGTCAACACGGCATCGGCCATGCCAAATCCCTTGATCTGTTTATCGAAAGCCGGTAAGGCTTCGCGGATCGCTTCGATGGCGTAGGCAGGCAAAGCCGTCGCCAAGTCGCATAAATTGACGCCGGGTTTATACGAGGGAATCACCGCCCCCAACGTGGTCGAGGGCCGCGCCGCCACAAAGTCGCCCACCAACTGACCCGGTGCATCGTAGTTGCGTCCGCCCAACTCAAAAGCGCGTTCTTCCAAGCTACGTTGAAATGCAATCCCGGCCAAAGGATGTCCTGGATAATCGGCCGGTGTGATGCCGACCACAATAGCGCTATTGGCATTGCGTTCATTGCGCGAATATTGGCTCATGCCGTTTGTGACGACACGGCCCGGTTCAGAAGTGGCAGCCACTACAGTGCCGCCCGGGCACATGCAAAAGCTGTAGACAGAGCGGCCATTTTCAGCATGATGTACTAGCTTGTAATCGGCCGCGCCCAGAATCGGATGGCCGGCGGAAGGGCCAAAGCGGCAGCGGTCGATCACCGATTGCGGATGCTCGACCCGGAACCCAATCGAAAACGGCTTGGCTTCGATATACACGCCGCGGTCAAATAGCATTTGAAAAGTGTCGCGTGCGCTATGACCAATCGCCAGCACGACGTGGTCGGTGCGGATGCGCTGGCCGTCGGCCAGCACCACGGCGCGCACCTGGCCGCTAGTTTTGCCATCTGTGCCAGCCGCATCCAGCGCTTCGATTTCGATATCGACCACTTTTTGCTCAAAGCGAAACTCGCCGCCCAAGTCGTTGATGGTGGCGCGCATTTGTTCCACCATCTTGACCAGCCGGAAGGTGCCAATATGCGGTTTGCTGACATACATGATTTCGCCCGGGGCGCCGGCTTTGACAAATTCGGTCAATACCTTGCGGCCGTAATGTTTCGGATCCTTGATCTGGCTGTACAACTTGCCATCTGAGAAAGTACCGGCGCCGCCTTCGCCAAACTGGACATTGGATTCAGGATGCAATTCGCGTTTGCGCCATAGGCCAAAAGTATCCTTGGTACGTTCCCGCACCGCTTTGCCACGCTCCAGAATGATCGGGCGCAAGCCCATCTGCGCCAGAATCAACCCGGCAAACAGGCCGCAGGGGCCGGTGCCGATCACAACCGGCCGCAAGCCGATATCGCTGCCGGGCGCGGCAATTTCTGCGACAAAACGATAAGACATATCGGGTGTAATCGATACATGCGGATGCTGCGCCAGCCGTTGCCAGACGGCATCGTCATCCGTGGTGCTGACATCGACCGAATAGATCAACACAATCGCCGATTTTTTGCGCGCATCGTAGCTGCGGCGGAAAATTGTGCTGCTGGTCAGCGCGGCTTTGCCGATGCCCAGACGTTCTAGGATGGCCGCTTCGAGAGCGCCTTCGCTATGGTCGAGCGGCAGCTTGATTTCATTGAGTCGCAACATGGTAATAAGTCCGGAATAGCGGTGATGGCGCTCAGGCACGCCCAATAGATTGCTTGGAAGTGCGCCCGAGTGCAGGGCAGGGCGCTATTTTACCTGTTTGCGTCAGGCTACAGAATGCAAACCGCTGGCAAAAATTGCCTCCGTAATGATTTCAGGAGGCATTCTTCCTTAAAATATACTGGGGGGTGTAATAAAAAAGACCCAATGAATCCCTGCGGGTGACGGCAATAAATCACTTATACCCCGCCAAAAACCCTCAATATTCGATATCTCTGGTGATGGACGTGAGTCCGATCCCGGCAAACTGCGCTCGCTGCCACGGATCCGGCAGCACTCGTCCTCATATTGCTTCAGCCTGAAGCCGTGCACGCCAGTTTCGGCGCTAGCACATGCCAATACACTTTTTGCGGGACGCTTTCATGGCCGCGTCCCGGCACGGTCATGGCGCCGTCCGCTGTCACGCCCGCCGGTGCCTGATCGGGGCGGATCCAGACCTGAATCGCGCCGTGGGCGTCGAGCTCGGACGGCTTGATCCAAGGTGACTTGGCGGGATCGCCTTCTTCTTGCACAGCTGGGAATTTGCCTGAATATAGTGCAATCAAGCCGCCCTCAAAAGCGGGCCCCACCACATATTTCAAAGGACATTGCGTCACTTTTTGCCAGTCAAGCGTGGCTTGTTCAGCCACGGCGGCGGCGGGATAAACCCGGTCACCGCTTTTCAGCGATGCACGCGCACCGGTGCTAGCAGTTGACATATTGTAAAAACCGAGCATTAGCCCATGCACCAGTGCCGCTGCGATTAAAAAATGAAGCAGACTGATACGCTCAATCCACGGCTTGCAGCGCCACACCAGCAACACGCAAGCGAACTGGAAAGTTTGCAAACCCCAATGGCCTTCCAGATGAACCCCAGCCACAAGTGCCATCAAACCGACGAAGATCGCAGGAAAGCCGATCAAACCCCACATCCAGGCTGACAAAAGCGGCGAGCGGAGGTCGATTCGATCTGTGTAGCCGGCGCGATTTCTAAATTTGAAATAACCGATGACCAAGCCCAAGGTCAGCAACGCAGGCAAATAAAACCGGATTTGCGTGGCGATAAAGCTGACCAGTGATTTCAGTCTGCCCACGGCATCCAGGTTTTGCGCCGAATGTTGTGCGTAGCGCACGGTAGGGAAATCATTGGCAATTAACCAGGATAAATGCGGTGAAAAGACCGCGCTTGCCGTCAGTACGACCAATCCGATACCCACTAAGTTATGCTTTTGCTTGAGTGCGCCGGCCCGTTGCAGCGCAAATAAAATCCCTAATAAAGGTCCTAAAAGCAATTCAATAATACTAATAATAAA
>JAZKIX010000149.1:0-1934 GCA_040384645.1 Pseudomonadota bacterium
TTTGTACAGCATCATTTCGTGGATATTGTCCGCGCTCATACTCAAAGAAAAATGAAACAACAGAATTTCAGCATAGAATTTTTCCCGCCCAAGACGCCGGTCGGCGTGGAAAAATTGCGTGTCACTTGTGCCAAGCTGGCCGAATTGAATCCCAAGTATTTTTCGGTCACTTTCGGCGCCGGTGGTTCGACGCAACACGGCACGCTCGATACGGTATTGGACATCCGCGGTGCCGGTCACGAAGCGGCACCCCATCTATCCTGTCTCGGTAGTTCGCGTGAAAACCTGCGTGCGATTTTGCAGGAATACAAATCGCACGGCATCAAACGCATCGTTGCCTTGCGCGGCGATTTGCCTAGCGGTTATGGCGCGATGGATGCATCTTCCAGCGAATTTCATTACGCCAATGAACTGGTGGAATTCATACGCGCGGAAACGGGTGACTGGTTCCATATCGAAGTTGCCGCTTATCCGGAAATGCATCCGCAAGCCAAATCGCCGAACGATGACATCGCCAGTTTTGCCCGCAAGGTCAAGGCCGGTGCGGATTCGGCGATCACGCAGTATTTCTACAATGCAGATGCCTACTTCCGCTTTGTCGATGATGCGCGCAAGGCCGGTGCAGACGTGCCGGTAACAGCAGGTGTGATGCCGATTACCAATTACTCGCAGTTGATGCGTTTCTCGGATATGTGCGGCGCAGAAATTCCGCGCTGGATACGTCTGAAGCTGGCCAGTTATAACGATGACACTGACTCGATCCGTGCATTCGGTCTGGATGTAGTGACGGATTTGTGTGAGCGTTTGCTGGCCGGTGGTGCGCCAGGTTTACATTTCTATACGCTGAATCAGGCTGCAGCTACGCATGCAATCTGGAGTCGCTTGAACTTGTCACAGAAATAACCTAGGCAGCAAAAAGAAAAAAGCCGCATATGCGGCTTTTTTTATGCGTGATCTTGCGAAAACGTCGTTGATGGCGTCATCACCATATCCAGCGCAACATCGTAGGGATCTGCGGCAAAAATGGTTTCTGCATTTGCGTAGGCAACCCCTATCGTATGCGGTCTGGGGAGTGATGCCAGCGTTCTGTCGTAAAAACCGCCACCATACCCAAGTCGATAGCGCTGCTTGTTAAAACCCACGCACGGGATGATCAATGCCTGCGGCTGCAGTTCGATATGCTGGTCTGCCGGCACGGCAGCGCCGTATCGGTCTTTGATCACAGCATCGCCGGGCGTCCATGCGCAGAACTTTAGCGGTGCGTTATCACTCACAACAACAGGTAGCGCGAGTTGTACTCCTAGCTCGTTCAGCGCTGCATAGGCCGCGTTCAAATCAGGTTCGCCACGCATCGGCCAGTACACGCCGATTGTATGGATGCGTTTGACGGACCACCATACCATGATTTTTTCGGCAAGTTGCTTATCCCAAAGCAGTTTTTGCTCGGCAGAGATTACATTGCGTGATGCCAGTAATAGTTGACGTAATTCGCTCTTGTTTTGCATGGGATAGGCTAAGGATTTGAAGGAATCGCGTGCTATTCTAGTTATCGTTGATGCGAGCCTGCCGATCGAAAGATTGTTCTAGCAGTGCTCAGCGCAGTAGTTAACTCAGTGTTCAGTATACGCAGGATCAAAAAAGGTCACCGAATTCATGTTTTCGAATAAATTATTCTCTCGCATTTTGCTGGTCGCGATGTCAGCGACATTTTTGGTGCCGGTAGCGCATGCGCAAAAACGGTCAACCGGTTTTGCCAGTGACGACGACGCCTTTTTGGCTTTGCGCGATGCTTCGCGACGCAATGATGCAGCGCGTGCTGCCGATATTGCCGCAAATCTGGGCAATTATCCTATGCCATCTTACGTTGATTATTATCAAATCAAGCCCCGCCTGAAAGATGCGTCGCCGGGAGAGTTGCAGTCTTATCTGACTCG
>JAZKIX010000150.1:0-5363 GCA_040384645.1 Pseudomonadota bacterium
ACTCCCGACCTAAGCCTTGTAAGGGCTCCGCTCTACCAACTGAGCTAAGCGCCCGGATGCACATCTACAACATCCGGTGTTTGTGATGAACTCGTCACCACACCTGAAGGACGCGAAGTGTACAGGAGCTTTCCATGTTTGGCTAGGTTTTTATCAAGACAATATGCATTGCCGGAAGATTTCGGCTGGTCGGACGGCAATCAGTGGCGTCAAGCCCGCTAAAATATGGCCTTCCAAATTGTCCCAATTTGCCGTGCCCAACGCCTCCAATCTTGCCGTCCGAAAAATCATCCATTGCGATTGCGACTGCTTCTATGCCGCGGTGGAGATGCGCGACGATCCTGCCTTGCGGCTATTGCCGGTAGCGGTCGGCGGGCGTGCTGATCAGCGTGGCGTGGTGGCTACCTGCAATTACGAAGCGCGCCGTTTTGGCGTGCGCTCGGCGATGGCAACTTCGCAAGCGTTGCAACGCTGTCCTGGCCTGGTGGTGCTACCGCCGGCGATGGAAAAGTACCGCATCGCGTCGCGCCAGATCCTGGCGATCTATCGCGATTACACCGAGCTGGTGGAGCCGCTATCGCTGGATGAAGCCTTCCTCGATGTCACCCATGCCACGCGTTGCAAAGGTAGCGCCACGCTGATTGCGCACGAGATCCGGGCCCGGATTGCCAGCGATGTCGGGATCACGGCATCGGCTGGCATCGCGCCGAATAAATTCCTGGCAAAAATCGCCAGCGACTGGAACAAGCCCGACGGTCAATTCGTGGTGTTGCCGCACGAAACCGATGCCTTCGCGGCGGCGCTGCCGGTCGGTAAATTATTCGGGGTCGGCAAGGTCACCGCCGCCAAACTTAATAAATTAGGCGCTGCCACTTGCGCCGATTTACGCACTTGGTCGACGCAGGATTTGTCGCATCATTTCGGTAAATTCGGCCAGCGCCTGCATCAGCTATGCCGTGGCCTGGATCAGCGTGAAGTGTGTTCCAGCTACGAGCGAAAATCGATCAGTGTGGAAACCACTTACACCATCGACTTGCCCGATCTGGACGCGTGCATGGCGCAAATGGCAGGCTTGATCAGTAATCTGAAGGGACGGATCTTGCGTGCCGATGCGCAGGGCAATATCCATAAATTATTTGTCAAAATTCGCTTCGCCGACTTCCGTCAAACCACTGTGGAATGTGTGGGAGACGGCATCGATGCAACTGCTTTCGCACAGTTGTTGGAAACCGGATTTAAGCGCGGCACGAAAGCGGTTCGGCTGTTGGGGGTCGGGGTTCGTTTGGGGGAAAGTAACGCTAGCGACCAGCTCGGGCTGTGGTGATTTTGCATCTCAAAACAAGTGGCAGACATATCCGTAATTATCGAAATATACGGGGGTATATGCCATTTTACCCACTATACCGCACGTCTTTCAAGGCGATAATATAATACACACCGGAGTATATTTTTACTTTTTTAGACTGATTTGACACCGTTTTTACCCAGCTTTACGACTCTTCCCCGAACCTGCCATCGGCCCGACGCCGGAATTCTTTGGGCGTCACGCCTTTCAATTCAAGAAAACGGCGATTGAAATTAGCCACGTTATTGAAGCCGACTTCATAACATACCGTCGTCACACATTGATCCGTATCCATCAATAATTGGCAGGCCTTGTTGATGCGGATAGGGTTGACGAAATCGGTGAAATTATTCCCGGTTGCCTTGCGAAAAAAGCGGGAAAATTTAGTTTGCGACATGCCTAATTTTTCCGACAGCATGCCGGCTGAAATCGGTGCGCTATAGTTTTCGGTAATGTAATTGAAGACCTTATTGATCTTTGCCATCGATGCATCATCGTCGAACGATTGCATTTGCGCGCTCGACAAAAGACGATAGGTGGTACTTCTTGCTTGGTAGCCGACCAAGTCGGCGCGATAGATGACCATCGAACTTTCGCCATAGAGCGGTGCGGCGAAAAGTTTATTGTCGACAGGCCGGAGCGGATACTGGGCAGCAAGTCATCGACATCGTAGCCGGCATCGGGTTTGCGTTCAGCCAACCAGTCTTTTTTGCCCCAGATCGGCGCTTCATACATGCAATCGATTATTAATACTATTTTGCGGAGTATCGAATCAATCAATGTGTTTCATAGGAATAAATGATCTACATGGGCGATTAAAATGCCGCCAGGCGGAGTCCAGGCCAAGGCTGGTAAACTACGCTGCCTTACTCTTTCGATCGGACGTATGGATATTCAACTCGGCGACGTGGGCCATATCATTCAACTGTCGATTGCACCGGTGTTTTTGCTGGCCGGTGTCTGTACTAAATTAATGGTGTTAACCAATCGGTTGGCACGCATCATCGACCGTTCGCGCGTACTGGAAGACCGTCTGCACGAGCCAGACAATGTGCGCCGCCTGCCCGAAGATTTGAGCGAGTTGGCGGTTTTGTACCAACGCTCGCACCTGATCAATCGCGCCATTACCCTCAGCACCGCGTGCGGCTTGTTTGTTTGCGTGGTGATTTGCGCGCTGTTCGTGGGCGATGCTTTCAACCTGCAACTGGGCAAGTGGATTGCGGCGTTTTTTGTGATGGGGATGCTGTCGCTAATCGGCAGTTTTGTGTATCTCTTGCGTGAGATATTTATCGCTACGGCGAGCTTGTCGAACCGGGTCGCGCCACCGCCGCGATGAGTTGGCCGTGCTGAGCTTGTTCGGATTTATTTTTAGGGTTTTATTTTAGGTATTTATGATTGACACTGATTACAAACGTCCGCCCACGTTGTACCGCTATGGACAACTCGAATGGCTGGAACGCGCCTTGGCGAACGGCGAATTCCGCCTGCGCCCTGCCACCAATTGCCTGACCTTAAGTTTTGCCACGGCATGGAGTCCCGATTTATTCGACGCTTTTGCTGCCGTTGATAGCTGCCTCATCATTCACAATACCGAGTTATTCGGCGAGCGTTTGCACCGTGCAGTACAGCGCGCTTTGCCTAGCTGGATGGGCATTGACGGCGCGGTGGAATATGGCGCGCGCAGTCCTTTAGGTGCGGCATTTACCAAAACCAGCGCCGAAGCGCACGAGCAAGAATGGTTGTTTGCCTGGCGTTCTACCCAGCCCAGCATGAGTTTGAATCCAATCGTGATCAAAATTGGCAGCATCGAGAATTTTGCCGAGATCCGCGATAAGGATGCTTACGTCAGCTAAGGTGGCGGCGCCGCTTTCAGCGCTGGTTTGACTTGAATGCTTTTTTCAATCTCGACCATCACGGCTTCAAACATATTCTGGATATTGCTACGCATCAAACTGACGCCGAACAGGCGTGGTACATAAAAGTCCGGCGTCAATTTGCCTTGATAGGAAATCTGGGTGCCGGTCATTTTATTGCCCAGCACCGGGCGGATTTCCCAATGCGAGGAATAGGCTTTCATATTGCCTGATACCAGCGTGATATCGATGGTGCTGATCGGCTGTTCGACCACGCGCACCACCAGGTCGATGGCTTGCGAAAAGAATAAAAAATGCATGCTGCCATGTTGTTCCAGCGTGATGGCATTGGGCGCACTGGCCTCGCGCGATAGCACTTTGCAAGATGCCATATCGGGCACAAATTCATGCATCCGCTCGTAATCGGTCAGCACCTGCCACACTTCTTGTGGCGTGGCACGCACCAGGGCAGTGGCTTGCACTTCATACGCCGACGGTTCGCTATCGGGTACGCGCTGCACTTTCACTTCCAGCGTATTCGCCGGCAACACCACTTGCGCCCAGGCGCGTGACGCGCCCAGCGGCAGCGATGCAAGCGTTAGCAACAGGCAACGGCGTTTCATCAATTGCCCTGGCTTTTGATGAGGTCGTTTGCGCCTTGCACAAGATCATGTAAATTGGCGGAACTCCGGTATTTTGAAATCATCATGCGCTCCTGTCGACCCTTCAATCATGATCCACATCTAACCGTTACCTTCTTGATACCGGACACTGTCACGATGACTATCATGCTTTCCTAAGCAGAAAATGACAATGACAAATTATCCCCATCTGCTGGCACCGCTCGACCTGGGCTTTCTGACCTTGCGCAATCGCGTCATCATGGGATCGATGCATACCGGGCTGGAAGACCGATTCTACAATTACGCCAAGCTGGCAGCCTACTTTAGGGAACGGGCGCGTGGTGGCGTCGGGCTGATTGTCACCGGCGGGATTTCACCCAACCGGCAAGGCTGGTTATTGCCCTTCGGCGGCACCATGAATCACTGGCTCGACGTCTTCAACCACCGCAAGGTAACACGTGCCGTGCATGAAGAAGGTGGCAAGATCGTGATGCAGATTTTGCATGCCGGGCGCTACGGCTATCAACCGTTTGTGGTGTCGGCTTCGGCGGTAAAGTCGCCGATCTCGCCTTTTGCACCGAAAGCGCTGAGCGAAGCTGGCATCGCCAGCACCATCGACGCCTATGTACGCTGCGCCAAACTAGCGCTGCGCGCTGGTTACGACGGCATCGAAATCATGGGCAGCGAAGGCTATTTGCTCAATCAATTTTTGTGCAGCCGCAGCAACCAGCGCACTGACCGCTGGGGCGGCAGCATCGAAAACCGCATGCGCCTGCCAGTCAAGATCGTCAAGCGCATCCGCGCCGCACTGGGCGACAATTTCATCATCATGTACCGCCATTCGCTGCTCGATCTGGTCGACGGCGGCAATAGCTGGGACGAAGTGGTGACGGTAGCCAAAGCGCTGGAACAGGCCGGTGTCACCATCTTCAACACCGGCTACGGCTGGCACGAGGCGCGCATACCAACCATTGTCACGTCGGTGCCACGCGCTGCCTTCCGTTCGCTAGCGGGACGTTTGCGCGCAGCGGTATCGATCCCGGTGGTGGCGTCGAACCGCATCAATATGCCCGATGAAGCCGAAGCGATTTTGCAGGATGGTGATGCCGATCTGATCTCGATGGCGCGGCCGTTTCTGGCCGATCCCGAATTCGTCAACAAGGCTGCCAGCGGGCGCGCCGATGAAATCAAAACCTGTATCGGCTGCAATCAAGCCTGCCTGGACCATACTTTTGCCCGCAAGCGCGCCACTTGCCTGGTCAACCCGCGCGCCGCCCACGAAACTGAACTGATCTACCGCCAAGCCAAGCAAGGGCGCCGCGTTGCCGTGGTTGGCGCTGGTCCGGCGGGCCTGTCCGCCGCCACGGTGGCGGCCGAATGTGGCCACGCCGTCACCTTGTTTGAAGCCAGCGCCAGAGTCGGCGGCCAGTTCAATATCGCGATGCGGATTCCCGGCAAGGAAGAATTTTCTGAAACTATCCGCTACTACATGCGTCGGCTGGAAATCACCGGCGTCAAGCTGCAACTAAACCAGCGCGTCAG
>JAZKIX010000151.1:0-970 GCA_040384645.1 Pseudomonadota bacterium
GCTGCTGGCACTTGCAATCAGCGCCAGTACCGCTGCCAATTCGGATGCAGCGATTACCTATTTACGGGAGGCTGTATCGCGTCTTGATGCCACCGCCGAAATGCATTTTTTGTTGGGCTCTGAATACGCGCAGATAAAACTTTATAGCGATGCGATTGCTCAAATGGAAGCTGCTATTGCAATTGATCCAAGCCAGGCTCTCGTACGCTTCCAGTTAGGCTTACTTTGGCTGACCTCGGGTAACGCGGTGCAGGCAGAGCAAGTGTTGCTGCCGCTGGAGGCGCTGGGTAACAATAGTCCTTTTTCGTACTTTGGCTGCGGATTATGTCATCTGATGCGGGACCAGTTTGAGGATGCAAAAGTCTGCCTGTACCAGGGGATAGCACTTAATACGCAGAATTTGCCGTTAAATGCCGATATGCGCAGGATCATCACGGCAATCGATGCACTCAGCAGTGCCAGCGGTGTCGATGCGCAAAACATACCCGGTGTGGAGGTATCAGAGGGCAATCAACATCTACAGCATGTTTTGCTATCGGCCTATCAGGGCTCACAGCGGCATTAATTTCAAGAATCGGCCGCTTCGATGCTGGCAGGCCGGCTCAACAACCTTGGTGAGGTAAGTCCGGTCTATGGTTTCCATTATTCGCGCACCCGAAATTTCCGATCAAAAACGCAGACTGTCAACACGTCGTAACCCGGCTCAGACAATTCATGCCGATAGCACATCGGCCAATACACTTACTTCAGGTACATTGCAATCGGGGGCTATAGCTGAACCACGCCTGTTTAGTGCACAGGAAGTGGAGGCACTAGTGGAACAGGGGCGCCTGGCACTATTGCAGCAGTTCAAGGAAGAAGTCGAATCGGCCTGCGAACAAGGTCGTCAGCAAGGTGTGCGTGAGGGCCTGCTGGTAGGGGCGGAGGAGGCAAGGAACAATGTCGCTGCACAGTTGGAACGCATCGGGTC
>JAZKIX010000151.1:980-23939 GCA_040384645.1 Pseudomonadota bacterium
GGTCGCTTGCCGACCAGTTGCAGCAAGCGTTAACACAGGATAATCCTGGCATGGAAGACATGGCGCTCGGGATCGCGTTTGCGGCACTATGCAAGATATTGGGAAGTGCTGCGGTGACACGGGAGGGTATCCAGGCCATAGTCCGCCAGACGGCAACGCAGTTGCGCACGACCGAACGGGTAGTGGTGCGCCTGCATGCAGTCGATTTGGCGCTGCTACATGAGCACGGAGCCTTGGATGCAACGCTCCCTTCTGGCGGTGCCGTGTCCTGGGTCGCTGACAGCGCCGTGGTACTGGGCGGCTGTGTGATCGCCTCCGATGGCGGGGAACTCGACGCGCGCCTGGAAACCCAGATCGAACGCCTGCGTACCGCACTGGTGGCCGCACGCAGCCAAACTGCGGCCCCCTCCCTGGCAATGGCGACCGAGCGCAGAAAAACCGGGCGCAGGGTACTGACTGACAGCACCCATTTCACCCCGGAACGGCGCAAACATGCACGGAGAAATGGCTAGCATAATTAATAATTTTAATGACCTTATTTCATGCATACCACCTTTATTAGGTCCAACCGCAAAGAAATCAAAGCCGTCATCATCGATCTCGACGGCACCATGATCGATACCGCGCCTGATTTTCTTGTTGCGATTAATCGCATGCGTAGTAACTTGTCTTTAGCACCAATAGACTTGGATTTGATCAAGTTATTCATTGGGAAAGGTTCCGAGAATTTAATCCGCCGCGTCCTAGCGTTAGATTTTGATGATGCCCGGCAGACATCCCAATTCACTACCGCCCTGGCGTCATACCAGCACCACTATGCAATCATCAATGGCAAGCAAGCCACCCTATTCTCAGGCGTGCGCGAAGGCTTGCTTGCATTAAGCGCAATGAATCTACGATTGGCATGTGTCACCAACAAACCGATCGCAATGGCCTTGTCTTTGCTGGAACAAAACAGTCTGCGCTCATTTTTTGAGATCGTTTATGGCGGTGATTCCTTACCCACAAAAAAACCCGATCCGGCGCCTTTTCTCAAAGTTTGTGCCGATTTTGCAGTGTTACCCAGGCAAGTCGTCGTGATCGGCGACTCATCCAACGATGCTCAGGCGGCGCGCGCGGCTGGCTGCAGCGTGTTATGCGTACCGTATGGTTACAACCACGGCGAGCCTATACAAAACATTAATTGCGATGGTATAGTCGCCACGCTACTTGACGCGGCCGATCTGATCGCCGCCTAATTTTTCATCAAAATTTTCATCAATACCTGCAACCCACATGGTTCTCGACAAAAAACACATGCTTCCCCAAACAGGCTCGATTGAGGCCTGGCTGTGGCGACGCTGGCAATCCTGGGCTAAGTAATCCCCCCACTTTGCTGCCGGCAATTTATTGATAGTCAATAAATTCCGGTAACGTTTTTTGAAAGTCCCGCTGCCTGACGTTTTACAATGGCGGCCTGGAGAGAAAACATGACTGAACTCGAATTCGAATCGCTGGCCACGCAAGGCTATAACCGCATCCCATTGATCGCTGAAGCTTTTGCCGATCTGGAAACGCCCCTCACGCTTTACCTGAAACTGGCGCAAACCCAGAACGCCGGAAAAAATACCTTCCTGCTTGAATCGGTAGTCGGTGGCGAGCGCTTCGGCCGCTATTCCTTCATCGGCCTGCCGGCCTCGACCCTGTTGCGCAGTTTTGGCAGCAAGACCGAAGTCGTCAAACATGGCGCCGTGATCGAAACCCACGAAGGCAATCCGCTTGAATTTATCGAACAATTCCAATCCCGATTCAAAGTAGCGCTGCGACCAGGCATGCCGCGTTTTTGCGGCGGTCTGGCCGGTTATTTCGGCTATGACACAGTGCGTCATATCGAAAAGAAGCTGGCGTACACTACGCCCAAGGATGATCTGGGTCTACCCGACATTCAATTACTGGTGACAGAAGAAGTTGTCGTCATCGACAATCTGTCGGGCAAATTACATCTCATCGTGTACGCCGATCCGACTCAAGCTGAAGCGTTCTCTAAAGCACGCCAGCGCCTCAAAGATTTGCGTGCGATGTTGCGGCGCGGTGTCGATGCACCGGTCACGTCAAGTTCGGTGCGGACCGAGACGATCCGTGAATTTGCAAAAGCAGACTATTTACAAGCGGTCGTCAAGGCGCATGAATACATCATGGCCGGCGACCTGATGCAGGTACAAATCGGGCAACGCTTCAAGAAGTCGTATGTCGATTCGCCACTCACGTTGTATCGAGCCCTACGTTCGCTCAATCCCTCGCCATACATGTACTTCTACAATTTTGGCGACATGCAAATCGTCGGTGCGTCGCCAGAAATCCTGGTGCGCAATGAAACTGTCACGGGAACTTCCAACCAGTCCACCAAAAAAGTAACAGTCCGGCCACTGGCCGGCACCCGCCCACGTGGCGCGACGCCCGAGCTGGATGCCGAACTGGCGAAAGAATTGCTGGCCGATCCCAAGGAAATTGCCGAACACGTGATGCTGATCGACCTCGCCCGTAACGACATCGGACGCATCGCCGAGACCGGCAGCGTCAAAGTGACCGACCGCCTCGTCATCGAAAAATATTCCCATGTGCAGCACATCGTCTCCAATGTCGAAGGCACCCTCAAACCCGGTCTGTCGAATCTGGACGTATTGCGCGCCACCTTCCCAGCCGGCACCCTCACCGGCGCGCCCAAAGTACGGGCCATGGAAATCATCGATGAGCTGGAATTGACCAAACGTGGCATCTATGGCGGCGCTTGTGGTTATCTATCTTTTGGCGGTGAAATGGACGTCGCGATTGCAATTCGCACCGGCGTGATCAAGGATGGCATGTTGTATGTGCAGGCGGCGGCCGGCATCGTGGCTGATTCGATCCCCGAAATGGAATGGCAGGAAACTGAAAACAAGGCACGAGCCGTCTTACGCGCAGCAGAACAAGTGCAAGATGGCCTGGATGGGGAGATCTAATATGTTACTCATGATCGATAACTACGACTCCTTCACCTACAACCTGGTGCAATATTTCGGCGAGCTTGGCGAAGAAGTACGCACCCTGCGCAATGACGAACTGACGCTGGAAGATATCGCGGCCATGGCACCGGCGCGCATCTGTATTTCGCCCGGCCCCAAATCGCCAGCGGAAGCCGGTATCTCCATCGCTGTGCTGCAGCATTTCGCCGGTAAGATCCCGATTCTTGGCGTGTGCCTCGGCCATCAAAGCATCGGTGCAGCCTTTGGCGGCAAAGTCATCCGTGCCAAGCAAGTCATGCACGGCAAGACCTCGACCATCAAACACACCGGGGTCGGCGTGTTTGCCGATTTGCCTAGCCCGTTCACCGTCATTCGTTATCACTCGCTGGCTATCGAACGCGAATCCCTGCCCGACTGTCTGGAGGTCACAGCCTGGACCGACGATGGCGAAATCATGGGTGTCCGTCATAAGCAATTCGACATCCAGGGCGTGCAATTTCATCCTGAATCAATTCTCTCGGAGCATGGTCATGCCTTACTCAAAAATTTCATCGACGCACGCGCCTAAAACACGCAAATTGGCATTTAAATTCGTGGCAGCAGCCTTGATCGCCGGCAGTTGGCTGGCGGGCGCCTCAAACGCCCATGCCGGTGTCGAGCAAGAATGCGCCGCCAAAGAAAAAACCGCGCCCGATTTCGATAGCTGCATCCTGGCGTCGCAGCAACGCTCCGAGCGTGAACTGCGCGAACTGAACAAAGCCGTCACCAACAAGCTGCGCCAGAACGCCGACCGAGACAAGTTCCGTAGCTATGCCACGGACGAATCGCGCCTAGTGCGCGAACGCAAAGCCAAGTGCGAATTGGCGGAAAAAAAAGCTGCCAAAGCCAAGACCGATCCGCAACAAGCGCGTCTGTCATGCGAAGCCGACCTCAATTTTTCGCATATCGAATCTTTGAAGCGCAGTTACCCACAGTAAGGGGCGGTCATGACCATCACCTCGCAAGAAGCCCTGCTGCGCATCATCGACCATCGGGAAATTTTTCACGATGAAATGCTGTCGCTCTTCCGCAAGATCATGGGTGGCGAAATGTCGCCTGTCATGATCGCCGCCCTGACCATGGGGCTGCGCGTGAAGAAAGAAAGCATCGGCGAAATCACCGCTGCCGCTACCGTGATGCGCGAATTTGCCATCAAAGTATCGCTGACCGATACTACCAACCTGCTCGACATCGTCGGCACCGGTGGCGACGGTGCGCATACCTTCAATATTTCAACAGCGTCCATGTTTGTTGCCGCGGCTGCCGGCGCGCGGGTTGCCAAGCATGGCGGACGCAGCGTTTCTTCGTCGTCCGGTAGTGCCGATGTACTGGAATCGCTTGGCGTCAATATCAATCTCAAGCCGGAGCAAGTGGCGCAATCGATCGCCCAGACCGGCATCGGGTTCATGTTTGCGCCGAACCACCACGCCGCCATGAAACACGCCGCGCCAGTACGCAAGGAACTGGGCGTGCGCACCATTTTCAATATTCTTGGGCCACTGACCAATCCAGCTGGCGCGCCTAATATTTTGATGGGGGTGTTCCATCCCGATCTGGTCGGCATTCAAGTGCGCGTGCTGCAACGACTCGGCGCGCAACACGCGATGGTGGTCTGGGGCCGTGACAATATGGATGAAGTGTCGCTGGGCGCAGCCACCATGGTGGGCGAACTGGTCAATGGCGAAATCCGCGAATACGAGATTCACCCGGAAGACTTTGGCCTGCCCATGATCGCCAGCCGCAACCTGAAAGTGGCCGGCGCGGTGGAGTCGAAAGCCAAAATTTTCGAAGCCCTGGCCGATCAACCGGGCGCCGCACGCGATATCGTGGCACTCAATGCCGGCACTGCTTTGTACGCCGCCGGGGTTGCAAGCTCGATTGCGGAAGGTCTGGAAAAAGCACGTGGCGCGATGGCATCAGGCGCGGCGAGAGCCAAGCTGGATCAGTTTGTGGCAGTGACGCAGGCGCTGGGCGTCGGGTAATTGATTCAAAATACGGCGAATTTGCGAGGAATATACTCCGGCCTGTATTTTTAGGGGTGCAATGAAACCGTGCGGGTAATGGGGTGTTTTTGCATATACCCCACAAAAATCGATAATTGTATTTACGTAGGGTGCGCCGTGCGCACCGATAACGTAGCGGCTCACTTGGTGCGCACGGCGCACCCTACTTATCTCATCCAATTGTTTCATCTGGTTGATCTACTAAATCCGTCAGCAAATTTCCCTAGTAAAGTGCTATTTCAAGCGGCGCGCTAAACCAATCACTGATACTTCACACCCGAAAACATCATGTCCGACATCCTCAATAAAATCCTCGCAGTCAAAGCCGACGAAGTCGCCGTCGCCAAAAAACACCGCGACCTGGCCAGCCTGCGGCGTGAAGTCGAGGCTGACGCTGAAGCGCGCAAAGCCCTGCGCGGGTTCGAAGCCAGCTTGCGCGGCAAGATCGCGACCGGCCAGGCTGGCGTGATTGCCGAAGTCAAGAAAGCCTCGCCGTCCAAGGGTGTGATTCGCGCCGACTTCCGTCCGGCAGAAATCGCCACCAGCTATGCCAGCAATGGTGCAGCGTGTTTGTCAGTATTGACCGATGTGCAATTTTTCCAAGGTGCGCCGGACTACTTGAAGCAGGCGCGTGCCGCCTGTGCGATCCCGGTATTGCGCAAGGATTTCATGATCGATATGTATCAAGTCTATGAAGCGCGTTCATGGGGCGCCGACTGCATCCTCTTGATCGTGGCCGCGCTGGATCACGGCTTGATGGCGGAACTGGAAGCTTGCGCCCACGAATTGGGCATGGGTGTGTTGGTGGAAGTACACAACGGCGTCGAACTCGATGCCGCGCTGAAGTTGCGCACCGCCATGGTCGGCATCAATAACCGTAATCTGCGCACCTTTGAAACCTCGCTGGAAACCACCCTCGGCCTGTTGCCGCGGGTGCCGCCGGACAAGCTGGTGATTACGGAATCGAGCATCCATACCAGCGACGACGTCAAGCGCATGCGCGACGCCGACGTACATGCATTTTTGGTGGGCGAAGCCTTCATGCGGGCGCCGGAACCAGGCGTGGAATTGCATCGCTTGTTTGCCTGACACGCAAGCTGAGGTCGACGCAGGTCGGAAAATGAAAAAGCCCGGAATTATTCCGGGCTTTTTTAAATCAAGACTGCTCTGCCATGCCACCGCAAAAACGCACGAATAACGGGGGTATAAGCGAAAATACCCCTTCACCCGCAGGTTTTCATTGGCCTAAAAAATATACTACGACAAGTATATTTAGGCATAAAAACGCGTCTAGCCCCCCAAAAGGGCCGACCTTAGGCCCGCCGCCCAGCCGAAATCGCCGCTTCCACCTGCTGCAGGACTGGCCGGTTGAGCGATTTGGTATGCGATTTCCAGTGCTTTTGCGATTGCATCAAATCCTGGTGTAGCTTTTCCGCCGTAGTCAAATCGCCGCTGCCGGCGGCCCAGATCGCATATTGGGCGCGGGCATCGACGCTGCCAAAACGGCTGACGGCGGCCTCGAATTGTTCGCGCGCGGCAGTGGCATCGCCGGCGGCGGCGTGAGCGTTTGCCAGCAGCAAAGTGGCGCGCTCCAGCAAATAATCGGGACATTTGGTGTGGACGCTTTTGGCCAATTCCAACGCTTGCGGGATTTGGCCGGCCTGTAATTTTGCACTGGCGGCGCCAAACCGTACTTCCGGGTCATTGCTAAATGGGCCGGCCAGACAGAGGTCGAACAACTTGAGCGATTCTTGCGTTTCACCGCGTGCCAGTAAAGCCTTTGCCAGGCGAATCTGGTTTTGCGCCGAGGGCGCCAGATCCAGGGCCTTGCGCGCTTCGCGCACTTCTTTTTCGGGATCGAGCAAGTTCACGGCGGTGCTTGCGACTTTATTGAGGCCGCGATTGACCTTGGATGCGGGCAAGAACTCCACTACAAAATACGCTACGCTGCCGAGCAGCGGAAAACTGAACAAGACCAGCAACCAGTACATTGGGCGTCCGTTACGCAGGGCGTGGATCGCAAAAAACAAGGCCACCAACAGGTGCAATCCGATTCCAAAAATGGGCATGACAATTCCTCTAAAGGGTAGCAAACAGCAGATGCGTGCGCGTCCAACATTTTGCAGGGCAATAAAAGTTAACGCAAGGACAACGCACCATTTGGTAAAAACTGATAACCAATTTGCGTAATAAATTTGGGTAGTATTAACCACCTTAATTATTCAAGGTGAGTAAAGCCGCCTTGGCGCTCAAGGTAAATTGCGGCGCGCTGTCCGGCTGCAATTTGGCACTCACGGTCAGCAATTCATCACGCCGGAAGGCATGAATCGTGACTATATCGCCAACCCGGTAGCGCGCCAGTAACGCATCGAGCTGGGCCGATGGCGAACCGGCACCGGCGAACACCCGCAAACCCTCGACTGCAACCAGTACGTCGCCGGCCGACAAACCAGCCCGGTGCGCGGCGCCGCCTTCGTAGACATTGGCCAGCTTGCAGTCGTTGCCATCGCGTGCGATGCGCACATCGAGACTGACTTTAGTGCTATTGCGCGAGTCGTCCAGCCGGACGCCGAAAGGAGCGAACAATTTAGCCAAGGGTACGTCTTCGGTGCCATGCACATAGCGCTGAAAAAAACGCTTCAGCTTGAGGCCGCTGACTTCATCGAACAAGGCTTCGACTTCGACTTCGCCGATGCCGCGCTGGGTTTTACCAGGTGAGTAAAAATCCTTGCCGTAACGCTGCCACAACACCCGCATCACATCGTCCAGCGATTTTTCGCCGCCCGTTTTGTGGCGAATCGTCAAGTCGAGCGCAAGCGCCACCAGCGAACCCTTGGTGTAATAACTGATGATGGCGTTGGGCGCATTTTCATCTTGCCGGTAATATTTGCCCCAGGCGTCGAAGCTGGAGTCGGCCACGCTTTGTTTTTTGCGCCCGCTGCCGCGCAAGACGCCATTGATGGTTTTCGCCAGCAGTTTTAAATAAGCCGGCTGGTCGATCAGGCCGCATCGCACTAGCATCAAATCGTCGTAGTAGCTGGTAAATCCTTCGAATAACCAGAGTAGCGAGGTGTACGACTCAGTCCGCAAATCGTAGGGAACAAAAGCAACTGGCTTGATCCGTTTGACGTTCCACGTATGGAAATACTCATGGCTGCACAGGCCGAGAAAGCCGCGATAGCCATCGCTCATTTCCAGCGCCGCGCCGCCCGATTTGACTGGCAAATCGGCGCGTGCACATAGCAGCGCAGTCGATGCGCGATGCTCCAGCCCGCCGTAACCGTCTCCCACCGCCATCGTCAAAAACACATAGCGCGCCATTGGCGCCCGCTTGCTGCGCGGCTCAAAAAATGCGATCTGCGCTTCGCAAATGCGCCGCAGGTCGGCGCTCAAGCGCGGCAAATCCAGATTGGGCACCTGACCGGTGACGACGATATCGTGCGGCACGCCGTGCGCGGTAAAACTCGCCAAGGCAAACGACCCCATCTCGACCGGATGATCGATCAGCTCGTCGTAATTGGCGGCGATATACGTGCCAAAGCCATAGCGCTTGGCCTTTAATTCCGGCAAGGCAGTGGCGACCCGCCATGTGGCGCACGCCGGATCATCGGCGCGCAGGATATCGACCACATGCGGCGCTGTCTCTTGCCCCTGCACCGACAAAAAAACACTGCTGCCATTAAAGAAGCCATGCGACTGATCGAGGTGCGCCGCCCGCACCGACAAGTCCCATGCATACACTTCGTAATGCACGGTGAGCGGGCCACCGCAGGGTGCCGCCTGCCAGCTGTGTTTATCGAGTTTGTGTAAAGCCACCGGCACGCCATCCGATTCAGCCCGAATCTGCACGATGTGGCGCGCAAATTCGCGGATCATATAGCTGCCGGGTATCCAGGCCGGTAGCAGCAAGACTTGGCCAGCCGGGTTGGGCGATGCCACTGTCAGGCTGACGGCGAACACGTGGCCGGCCAGATCCTTGGGCACGATGGCGTAGCAAATACCGGCAGCAGCGTTTTTTTGCGGGCGTTTTTTCGAGGCAGGAAGGTTCATAAGCAAGGATAGAAATGAGGATATTAAATACGGGGAAATGCGACCCCAACCGCGTCGGGGCAAAAGATCAGTGTAACGGGTTAGCAGCGACTTCAGGAAGTGCCTACGGACGATGCCGCGGCTAGCCAGCCTGCCCAGCGCATGCAGCTAACTGAGGCACGATTGAATCACTTTAAAACGCAGGTCTGTCAATTGTTTTTAGGGTGTGCTGGCGTTGTATTGGAACGATTAACAGCTTTGCTTTAAAATTCAATATAAGTGGGGGTATATGCATAAATAGCCAGTCATCCGCACGTTTTAATTGGCACTTAAAAAATACATAGGGGAGTATTAATTCCCTTAAAACCACAAAATCCACAAAAAAAGCCCTGCACAGAAAACTGGCAGGGCTTTTTATCATCGCGTTACGTTAGATTTATTTGATTGAGGCAAACTTCGCTTCCAGTGCTTTGGCATCCAGCGCACCGGGGATACGAGTGCCGTCGGCAAAGAAAATCGCCGGGGTGCCGGTTACCTTCAATTTGCGACCCAACTCAAACACTTTTTCATTAGGATTGGTGCAACCGGTCATGGCAGTTGGCGCGGCCTTGCCATTGAGCATCCAATCATCGAGCGCCTTATTGCGGTCTGGCGCACACCAGATGTTTTGCGATTTGATGGCGGAATCTTCCGACAAAATGTTGTACAGGAAGGAGTAAACCGTCACGTTATCCATCTCGTTCAAGGTCTGGCGCAGGCGTTTGCAATAGCCGCAGTTGGGGTCTTCAAAAATGGCAATGACACGCTTGCCATTGCCTTTGACCATTTTGATAGCTGACTCCAGAGGCAGATCGGAAAATTTGATCTTGGTGATTTCGTCAATGCGCTCTTTAGTGATGTCTTTTTGCGTCTGCGTATCGATGACGCGACCGACAAAAAGATAACGCGCTTTTTCATCGGTATAAATAATATCGCCACCAGTGCGCACCTCAAATAAGCCTGAATACGGCGTCTTGGTGACGGAATCAACCTTAACGTTCTCGCCGAGCCGCGGTTCAATTATTTTTTTGATGCTGGTTTCCTGCGCAGTTTCAGCGCCCGCGATGGTCGCTATCAGCGCCAAAAAGGAAAAGGTGGCGCATTTAAACATGTTCATGGTTTCTCCATCCAGTCAGTAAGTTAGGTGAGGCATTGGTTGAGGCTAATGTCGCGCTGAATCCGGGCGACTTGCTGCAAACCCACACAGGGTCCGCTTGCAGGAAAACTATAAAGGCCGGCCCAAGGCATGATGGATCAAATGTCGCTTTATGACAGGCAACTTATCGAGGAAGTTCAACCCCGCATTGCGCAGCAAACGCAATGGTTCAAACTCGGTATTAAACAGACGTGCCAAACCGTCAGTCGCCAATTGCATCAATAAGACTTCTTCCTTGCGCGAGCGTGCATAACGCGCCAGCAGACGCGGGTCGCCGCAGTCGCTGGGCAGTTCTCGCGGCGCGTCCCGATTAATGACTGTTTTTAATAAGGTGGCGACATCGGCAAACCCCAGATTCATGCCGTGACCGGCCAAAGGATGCACCACATGCGCGGCATCGCCGACCAGCGCGACCCGCGGCGCCGTCATTGCGTGGGCACGCATCAGGCTAAGCGGAACTGCTTTCACGCATTCCGGCAGTAACGGCTGCAATTGTCCCAGTTGTGCATGTGCGATGGTGGTGACTCTGGCCGCCAGTTGAGCCGGCGACTCGCGCATCAGGGTTTCAGCCAAGACATCCGGCGCCGACCATACCAGCGATACCCGCTGCCCCGGTAGAGGCAATAAGGCGACAATGCCTTCGGCCGCCGTAAACCATTGATGCGCAACCCCGCGATGTGGCAACGCGCAAGCCAAATTGGTGACGACGGCACGCTGCTCATAAGAGCGGTAATCGATGCCGATGTCGGCTTGTGCCCGCACCCATGATTGGGCGCCATCGGCACCCACGATCAAGGCGGCGCTGATCGGCACACCTTGGTCGAGATGCAATTGCGCGCGCTCAGTTTCTTGCTTTAGTACGGTGGCACGTGCACGCACGATGGTGATATTGGCAGCAAATTTGAGCGCGGCATTGAGCGCTTGGTTCAGGTTACTGTCTTCAACAATCCACGCTAGGGTCCCGACCTGCGCGCCGAATGCATCGAAATTTAGTATGCCAAGTTGGCCTGTTGCAGTGCTGCCAGCCTCGCCGCTTTGGATCGCCATCGCATCGACCGGCTCTACCCGTGTCGCGTCCAAGGCATCCCATACTTTCAAGGAAGACAGTAAGGCATGCGCGACGTGATTCAAGGCGTAAACCCGGACATCCCAGCCCTCTGCCGGTGGTGGCGATGTGCCGGGCGGACATACCAGTGTGACGCGCTGGCCGGCTTGCGCAAAGCCAAGTGCAGCGACTTTGCCGATCACGCCATTGCCGACAATACAGACATCGGTGCCGGAAGCTGATGGCGTTGCGGGGAAAGGCGTGTGAGAGGAAGCTCGACTGTTCATGGTGGCATTATAGCGGCTGGGTTTCCATCAGTTTTTGTAGGGAAATTGAAATTTCGCAATGAAGCCCTTGTATTTCGCAAAGACCTTGCTATAATCTCACACCTTGGCCTGGTAGCTCAGTCGGTAGAGCAGAGGATTGAAAATCCTTGTGTCGGTGGTTCGATTCCGCCCCGGGCCACCAAGAAAATCAAGGGTTTAGCTAAGGCTAAACCCTTTTTTGTTTGGCTTAAGAGTTTCGTCACTTTTTTGAAAGCGACTATGCGCACGCTGCAACGCCTACTCTTCACCGTCATCATCTACGCTTTCTGCATTGGCCAAAGCGGGGCGGCGACACCGCAAATCGCGGCCGGCTACTTTCACAACGCCGCGTTAAAAAACGATGGCTCTGTTTGGACCTGGGGTTATAACGGCTTCGGCCAGCTTGGCAACGGCAATACTACCGATACAAGCACTCCGATTCAAGTCGGCAATCTGAGCGATGTAAAAGCAATTGCCGCCGGCTTCTTTCATACCGCCGCTTTGAAAAACGATGGCACCGTTTGGGTCTGGGGCGATAACGGTTACGCGCAATTGGGCATCGGCCCTAGTTCGCTTGCCTACACGGCGACCCCAGTCAAGGTACTTAACCTGTCCGGCGTCACGGCAATTGCAGCCGCGGGCGGCCATACTCTGGCACTCAAAGCCGACGGTACGGTATGGGCTTGGGGTTGGAACGACTATGGTCAATTAGGTATTGGCAGCAATACCAATGCCGATATCCCGACGCAGGTGTCGCAATTACAAGATATCAGCACTATTACGGCTGGCTTTTTTCACAGCCTGGCGGCAAACCACGATGGCGCACTATGGGCATGGGGTTACAACGGCCATGGCCAACTAGGCAACAATAATACAACCAGCAGCACACAAGCATTGCGCTTGACGGGCCTGCCCGCAATTGAATCGCTTGCGGCCGGCGGTGGCCATTCCCTGGCTTTGGATCGTTCAGGGGCCGTCTGGGCCTGGGGCTGGAATAATCACGGTCAGCTCGGAGATGGCAGCGTTGCATCGTCAGGCGTGCCGCATTTGATTACCGGATTGAAAGACGTTACATCGGTGGCTGCCGGATTTTTCCACAGCGCTGCGCTTGACCGTCATGGCAAATTGCAAACTTGGGGCTATAACGAATTTGGTCAACTTGGGATACATAGCAACGTCGATACTGGCGCGCCAATCGTTTTACCAAATTTCAATGCAATTGCATCGATCACGGCAAGCAATAACCATACTTTGGCTTTGCAAAATGATGGCGCTGTCTGGTCATGGGGTTGGAACGACAATGCGCAATTGGGCAACGGCGGCCGCAACAGTACGAATGTCCCTGGATCGGTACTTGGCCAGGATGGCGCTGGCTTGCTTAACCTCGGCGTCAGCAGTTATTCCGATCTGTGGTTCAACCCGGCCGAACCAGGCTGGGGGGTTGGCATCACGCAGCATGGAAATACGCTATTCGCCAGTTGGTACACTTACGATGGCGCCGGGAAAGCGACATGGCTGGTTATAGCCGACGGTATATGGACTGATAGCAAAACCTACAGCGCGAATCTGTATGCCACGAGCGGCCAAAATACCACAATTGCCTTCGCCCCCGGGAATGTGCTGGTCAAACCAGTAGGAAAGGCAAGTTTTGTATTTGCCGATGCCGATCACGCATCACTTGAATTCACGTATGAAGGCATCGCACGAACCAAGCCTTTGAGTCGTTTCGTCTTCGATAATTCTCATAAGGCGCGCAGTGTCAATTACTCGGATACGTGGTGGATGCCCTCGGAGCCAGGATGGGGCTTGTCCATCGCGCAACAATTCGACACTTTGGTCGCAAGCTGGTACACCTACGATGCGAATGGCAAACCTACATGGTTGGTTATGAGTGGCGGACAATGGCTGAGCGCCAGCGTTTTTAAAGGCGCACTTTACCAAGCAACTTCGACACCGACTGGCATGGCGCTGGACCAAGACGTGGTGACGCTCACTACACCAGGCTCAGCGACGATATCTTTTACTGATGAAAACCACGCAATTTTTCACTATGAGATCGGCGGCATCACCGGTAGCAAAAACATAAGCCGCTTGCCGTTTTAAAGTGCATCAAATACCAACAACGCCACAGGTCTGACTAGTTAGTTGTCACTTCGGAATTAAATAAGAGTATGATTTATCCCCAACCATCAAGTTTCATTCCACCGCATCCGATGCGTAACGGAATTGCACGTTAAATCAAAAAACAAGAAAGCCTAGTATGCATATAACCTCCTATTCCATCCCCTTGTTTCTGCTTGCTGCGGTCGGATCGACCTCGACAGCAGCAGCTGAAAACGCAGTCAAACCTCCCGCATCAGAAAACGTCGAGCAAAATTCCTATGTGGGAAACGGAACCCGCTTAGGTTTAGGATATGACAGCAAGACCAAGTTGCGTGGCGAGTTTTTTCAAGTTATCCAAGAGGATGCCAACACCGCGCTCATTGGCGAAGGCTGGTTAAGCGGGTCGGCCGGTGGATTGAAATTGAATTACCACTGGCTGCCAAAAGCAGCCCTGCCTTCTGAAGGTGTCCGGAAGGCTTTCCTCGCCGTCGACAGAAACATTACTCACGACAGCAAAATCACATTGGGCGGCGGCATAGAGAAGGAAAACTGGTTTTGGGGCGGCTCTTTATCGCATTCACTAAGCGGCCGACGCGAATTGGGCTTAACTACCGACGCTACGGTAGAAACCATCTCAGGCGTCGAAGGCGACCGCACTTACCTGCAAGACATCACGACCACGACCACGACCCGTACTTACGAGCGACCTTATGATTTTGGCGTGGGCTTGATTGCCGGACATTATTTTGAACCGGCTCTGCTACGCCTTTACGCGCGCCTTGATCAAGAATGGGGTAGCAGCGCATCGCGCCAAACGACCTTTGGCATTGGCGCAGAAAAATTCTTCGTCAACTCGCCAATCAGCTTGGCACTGAATGCCGACACATACCGCAAGACTGGCGACTTCGAGACCCAACAAAACGATAGCAGAATCAATTTTATGTTCCGCTATGAATTTGGCGGGAAAAGCTTCCGACCAGCGCGAGAAAGCAAATTAGTCGAAGTGCAAATCCCGGTCAAGACGCCAGTTGCGCCTGAACCGGAGTCCGCACCCGCAATTATCGAAGTACCTGTGGTGGAAGCGCCAGCGAACAAGGCGGAAGTAAGCAAAACGCAAGAAAAATCGCAAAAAGCCGAGATGCGCCTGGTCAAGACAACAGCATCAATGTCTGCTGATGCTTTTTTCAAACTTGATAAGTCAACGCTAACGCCAGTTGCTCGAGAAGAACTCGACAATGTCATCACGCAACTTAATGCAGGTGGTTATACCGGCAATATCCTGCTCACCGGCCACACTTGCGATCTTGCCAGCGATTCTTACAACCTGAAGCTTTCGTTGCGCCGCGCAAAATCGGTCAAAAAATATTTGGTCGATCATGGCATCCCTGCCGATACCCTGATTGTCGAGGGCAGAGGAGAATCCGAGCCGCGCTATCCAAATACAAAAGAAATGCGCCACAAAAATCGCCGGGTTGAGATGGCTTTTGTGACCTATGTCGAAAATACCGAAAAAGTCTTGGTGCCGGTTGAGCCAGCGCCAATCGCTAAAACCACGCCCGCAGCGCCGCCAGCAGACAAGCCAATAGCAGCGAAACCAGCACCAGCAACAACCCCTGCAGTTGAATGGAAACGCGAGTACATCGAAAGCGAACCTTCCTGGGTACGTCGCGCTTTGCACAACACTGTTCCTCACAAGCAAGCCGTGGACGTATATCGGGAACAAGAGAAAACAAGCGCTGTAACTACTGGCGAACGTCGATATACCAATAAAGCACCAATCGCGGTGAATGACAGTTTTGCGATTTCAGGTAATTCATCCAATAATTTGCTGAACGTCTTAATCAACGATTCTGATCCAGACGGGGATACGTTGCGTATTGTCTCAGTGCAAAGTCCTGCTCATGGCACTGCCACAGTGAGCGGTCTGCGCGTCTCGTACACACCAACTCCGGGATATATCGGCGGCGATCAATTCACTTATACAATCAGTGATGAAAAAGGCTTAACTTCAACTGCCACCGTTACTATCACAAGCAATGTTGCCAATATTGCACCTATTGCCATTGACGATGATGCATGGGTTATCTGGGGACGCCCAGTCACCATCGCGGTTCTGAACAACGATTCCGATCCTGATGGCGATAAGCTGACCATTACGGCAACTGGTCCGGTAGCGCACGGTACTGCAGTCATCGTGGATGGAAAAACGATTCGATATACCTCAAACTCAGATTTCTTTGGGCAAGAAGATTTTAGCTACACGATTTCCGATGGCCGCGGTGGGTCTGCGACAGCGATGGTGCACGTGACGGTCGTAGATCCTTGATTTGGGAATCCTATTTTGCAAGAAGTAGGCTGATTAAAAATGGCTAGCATCTTCGAGTATTTAAATACTCGAAGATGCTGCTTCGTTTGTTATCGTTGAGAACGAATTTCTAGCAAAATACAAAAGTGGGTAGATGAAATTGCCAAGCCTGCATAAACGTTATAAATAACAGTTTTAGTCGCCGTAAACATGACTTCACCGACCACTTCATCGCAAGTGGCGTGCATCAAGCAAACCCATCAGTCGTAACCGGCTTGCAGAACCACCAAAATGTTTAAATCAACGTGTGAATTTGCGATGAGATTGCTTGCATTTTTGCGAATATCAGATAGAGTAATTTTTCTCGCAGGAAATCTTAATTAATTGTCACAGGCTTTTGTGAATTATTGTCAAGCGGCAATTAATAACAACCCCAAGTCACAGTTTTTTTGTTAAATTCTTGACGTTACTTACCTTTGCGTGTTTCTAAGCGCCTACCGCCATGAGAATTGCAGTACTTGACGACGACCGCAGCCAAATCGATTTGGTTTGCCAAGTACTGACTTCGGCAGGCCATGTTTGCCATTCTTTCCAAAGCGGCAAGGAGTTGTTGCATCAGTTACGCCGTGAGAGTTTCGACATGCTGGTACTTGACTGGCAAGTGCCAGATCTGAGCGGTGAAGAAATCCTGCTTTGGGCGCGTGTCAATTTACCTCCTAAGCTACCGGTGTTATTCATGACTAGCCGTTCAGGCGAAGATGATATTGTGGCTGGGTTGGCTGCCGGCGCCGATGATTACATGATCAAGCCAATTCGTCGCAGTGAATTGGTAGCACGGGTGCAGGCGCTGCTGCGGCGCGCTTACCCGACGCAAAATGGCACAGAGCAAATTCAATTCGGACAATATGTTTTCGAAACGCGTCCAGGCAGGCTACTGATGGACGGCAAACTTACCGACTTAACACAAAAGGAATTTGATCTGGCGCTATTGCTTTTTCGCAACATTGGCCGTCCACTTTCTCGTGCTTATATACACGAGGCGGTATGGGCGCGCGATGTTGATATTCCTTCACGCACTATGGATACCCATATTTCCCGCGTCCGTAGCAAGCTACAATTGCGCCCGGAGAACGGTTTTAGACTGGCCCCAGTCTATAGCTATGGATATCGGTTAGAACAAATTTCTGCATAACGCGCTTCTGGGCGGCGCGAGGAGAGTGTATGCGCGCCATTAAGCTTTATGTCATCATCGTTATTTCCTTGATCCTGCCACTGCTTGCAGCCATTTCCTATTCCGCGTCAAGAGTACCCTCTGTTAAAACCGTAACGCCAGGCGGTATTCAGGTGGTACCCACTGGCATCTATTATTCAGCACGCAGCGGCGACACCTTAAGTTCAATTGCGCTGCAACTGACCAATCGACGTGAAGATTGGAGCGAAATCGGTCGCTTAAATAAAATCGACAATGACCGCAATGTGCCAATCGGCTTTAATTTATTCATCCCAGTCGCGTTACTACCCGAAGAATTGACCCAAGCCAAAGTTATCGCGATATCAGGTGAAGTCACTGCAAACAAGGCCGATGGCACTAGTGTTCAATTAAACCGTGGCACCCTCCTCACTGAAGGCGCGAATATTCGGACCGGCAACAAAGGATTTATCACTTTGGCGTTATCAGATGCGTCACATATTTCCTTGCCTTCCAATAGCGAAGTCAAGTTCAGTAAATTGCGGGTGGTACGCCATACTCAAAGTCCGCGTACCGAAATCAAGTTACTCAATGGCCGCGTTGAATCTCAAGTTACGCCGCTGGAGCCGAACAAAGGCCGCTTCGAAATCCGTTCACCGCTCGGCGTGGCAGGCGTTCGCGGCACCCATTTCAGAGTTGGCATTGCCGATGGCGTGACCACCAATGAAGTACTGAGTGGTGGCGTTGCCGTGGGACACTCGAATAAGCATTCAGAATTAACTTTAAAAACCGGACAGGGCAATGTTATCAGCGCCGATTCGGTGGGCAAACCCGTCGCACTACTGGCTGCGCCCAATATGGAAAATTTTAGTCCGGTGCAATCGTCGGTCTTGCAAATTACTGCATCCGAAGTCGCTGGCGCAGCCAGCTACCGCGCGCAAATTGCAGCGGATCAGGACGCACAAACTGTATTGGCGGAAACACGTTCTACCAATCGTATGATCAAAATAGATCGTCTGCCAGATGGCGATTATTTTGTACGCTTGACCGCCATCGACCAGCTCGGTCTGGAAGGCATTCCCCGCATAGTCCAGTTGCGCTTTAAATCCAACCCAGAACCGCCGGTTGGCCTTAGCCCAAAATCGAAACTACGTGCCAAGGAAGTGGCATTTTCATGGTCGCCAGTGAGTAGTGCTCAAACCTATCATCTTCAGATCGCGCAAGATCCGGGATTTCAGCGGCTTTTGGTCGATCAGCATGCCATCAGCGACACCGTATTTACCACGAGCGCATTGCCCACAGGTCGCTACTACTGGCGTGCAGCGACATTTGCACGCAATAACAACAAGTTAGAAGAAGGGCCGTTTGGCGAGTCCAAATCATTTGATTTATTGCCCTTGCCAAACCTGATGCCTTTCGTCGACAGTGGCGCCAAAGAAGTGTCATTTAAATGGTCGGCCGAACCCGGGCAAAGTTTCATGTTCCAGTTAAGCCAGGACAATGAGTTTTCCTCGCTCTTGGTGGAAAAAAATGTTTCAGAACCTGAAGTAAAAATAACGCGTCCGCAAAACGGCATCTATTTCGTTCGCATCAAAGCCAAGGATTCAGACGGCTACATAAGTCCATTTTCGGCCCCGCAATCGATTCGCATCAGCCGCAATTAGTGGATCGGCAACAGTAGCATGCCACACCATTCATGACTGTACGATCACTGTCCGCCACACCATTCGCACTGCGTGAATGGGTTGCTATTACCTTGATCATGCTTTCTCTGACGGCGGGTTTAGGATGGTTCACCGGACTCGGACGCATCGACCAGACCATCTACGATCAATTTATCCTCAATACAGGTCGTGTAGCGCGGGACGACATCATTATTGTCGCCATCGATGACAGCAGCCTAGCTGAAATCGGTCGCTGGCCGTGGCCCCGTAATACCCACGCCGAACTGCTGCGTATCATTAATAAGGCTGATCCAATTGCAATCGGTCTAGATATCACTTTCTCAGAGCCGGAAATCTCAAACCCCGACCAGCCCAGCGGCGATCTCGCCTTGGCTGAAGTACTGTCCGAAAATAACCGCACGGTTTTGCCGCTGGTATTGGCCAATAATGGTAATGGCTTGATTGGCGTCGGCCCGATTCCTTCACTGAGCAAGGCGGCGCTATCTTTGGGCCACATTAATATTGCACTTGATCCTGACGGCGTCATGCGGAGTGTTTTTTTGCGTGAAGGACAAAACGGTCTGTGGTGGCCGCATTTTTCGGTCGCGATTTCCGATCCACTGCACAAGTTCAGCGATGCGCCGGATGCGATATTGCCGTTGCCTGGCGAGCGCAATGGCAACAATCAAAAATCTCCAACCACGACCACCAATTCCAGCGATCTCTGGCAACGCGATTACCGCATGCATATTCCATTTGCCGGCGGCAGTGGACATTTCAAAGCCGTCCCATACGGAGCGGTCTTGCGCGGCGAAGTGCCGGCGGGGTTTTTCACTCACAAATACGTGTTGATCGGGGCTACCGCAATCGGCATGGCAGACTCCTTCCCAACTCCGGTATCGGGCAAATCGGGCGTGATGTCGGGTATCGAAATTAACGCCAATATCCTTGCCAGCCTGCTGGATGGCAAATCGATATCGATCGCTTCACCGATGACCACGAGCTTATTTAGCGCGCTGCCAGTATTGATTGTCATGCTGGGATATTTATTATTGTCGCCGCGTCGTTCGTTGATATTGACCGGACTGGCAATCGTCGTCACCTTCGTTGCTAGCTTTGCCGCTTTTTCACGCGGGCTCTGGCTGGCACCATCGGCTGCCTTGATTTGTCTGGTCGCCGCTTACCCGCTCTGGAGCTGGCGCAGGCTAGAAGCAGCAATCACCTATTTAGGTCAAGAATTTATTCGTCTTGATAAAGAGCCGCATCTATTGCCAGAAAGCCGCGAACCCAAAAAAACAGATCATATCGAAGACGTATTAGAGCAACGAATCAATGCCGTTAAAAATGCTGCACGAAGGGTGCGCGACCTTGGCCAGTTCGTCTCCGATAGCTTGAACAGTTTGCCCGACGCCACGCTGGTAACTAGCATCGAAGGCCAGGTTCTGTTATCGAACAAACACGCCAACGACTATTTTGCCTCGATCGGCACGGTTCAGATTGTCGACGCATTATTGCCCTATCTATTTGCAAAATTGACCGCACCACATCCGCTGGATCAGGCGGCCAATGCCCAATTTAGCTGGTGGAATCTACTCGACCTGAAACACACCGCGACCCTGGCCAATGGAATTGAAGTGCGGGATGAAAACGGCCGCGACTTATTGATCAAAAGTGCACCTTGCCACTCTGCCGGCAATATATTGACTGGATGGATTGTCAGCGTGATCGATATTTCCACCATACGCTCGGCCGAACGTAGCCGCGACGAAACGCTGCGTTTTTTATCGCACGATATGCGGGCGCCGCAAGCGTCCATTCTGGCCTTGCTAGAATTACAGCAAGAAGCCGATTCCGCCTTGCCGCAAGACGAGTTTTATGCCCGGGTCGAAAAAGCAACCCGCAAGACGCTGGGCCTGGCGGACAATTTTGTTCAACTGGCGCGCGCCGAATCGCAAGAATATCGCTTGGAAGAAGTGGACTTCCAGGACGTGCTGTTCGATGCCACCGATGAAATGTGGTCGCTCGCTAAAGCCAAACATATTGAGCTAGCGACACATGTAGAAGAAGGCGAATATCCGGTGCGGGTGGACCGTGCCTTATTGGCGCGGGCGCTGATCAACCTGATCTCCAATGCGATCAAATATAGCCCCGAAAATACCCGTATCTCCTGTGCGATCCGGCACAATGCCGACCCGCTGCACCCGCAAGTGATTTGCGATATCGTCGATCAGGGTTATGGCATTGCCGCCGTTGACCAAGCCAAATTGTTTCGCCGTTTCCAACGTGTGCATCACCCGAACCAAGTGCGACAAGACGGCATTGGGCTAGGGCTGGTATTTGTAAAAACCGTGGTTGAACGGCACCGCGGCCAGATCAGTTTCCATAGCAGCGTCAATATCGGCTCCACTTTCTCGATCGTAATGCCCTGCGACGAAGGCTGACATAGCAAAAACAACAGCTCATAGCCGCGCGGGCGCCTGCTCCGGCCTATTACAGGCGCAGGCTATAATGTCGCCCTACCGCTGCCCTGACCAATAACCCAACCCAGTCCGCCATGCAACTTCTTGCCGTCGGCCTCAATCACACTACCGCGCCAGTTTCGCTGCGCGAAAAAGTGGCTTTTGCCCCTGACCAGATCGGTCAGGCGGTCAATGCTGCGCGAGCCTGGTTTGAGCGTGTCGATGGCAGCAATTTCAATGAAGAAGCGGCCATCCTTTCAACCTGCAACCGGACCGAACTGTATGCCGCCAGCCATGCTGGCAGTCCTATTGATGCCACAGCACATTTCCTGGCCGATTATCACAAATTGTCGTATAGCGAGTTACGGCCCCATCTCTACACATTGCCGCAGGGCGACGCCGTACGGCATGCTTTCCGTGTAGCGTCGGGACTCGATTCGATGGTGCTGGGCGAGCCGCAAATTCTCGGCCAGATGAAAGATGCCGTGCGACAGGCGGAAGCTGCCGGCGGTCTGGGCACTTACTTGCATCAGCTATTCCAGCGCACTTTCGCGGTCGCCAAAGAAGTGCGCAGCACCACCGCCATCGGCGCCCACAGCGTCTCGATGGCAGCGGCAGCGGTCAGGTTATCACAACGCATTTTTGAAAAAATCAGCGAGCAACATATCTTGTTCATCGGCGCCGGCGACATGATTGAATTGTGCGCAACCCACTTTGCCGCGCACAATCCCAAGAGCCTGACGATTGCCAACCGCACGCTGGAACGTGGCGAAGCGCTGGCGCATCGTTTCAATGGCCGTGCTATCACGCTGGCGCAATTGCCGGACGAGCTGGCGCGTTTCGACATCGTCGTATCGTGTACTGCATCGACCCTGCCCATTATCGGTCTCGGCCTGATTGAACGCGCCATCAAGACTCGCCGCCACAAGCCGATGTTTATGGTCGATCTGGCCGTGCCGCGCGATATTGAAAGCGAAGTCGGCCGGCTCGATGACGTCTTTCTTTACACAGTCGACGACCTTGGCTCGGTAGTACAAACCGGGCTAGAAAACCGGCAAGCGGCAGTAGCGCAAGCCGAAGCCATCATCGAAACGCGGGTGCAGTCCTTCATGCACTGGGTCGATAGCCGCGCCGTGGTTCCGCTGATCCAGGAGCTGCACGAATCGAGCGAAATCATGCGCCTGGCCGAGCTGGAGCGCGCAAAAAAAATGCTGTCGCGCGGTGAAAATATCGACGCCGTACTCGACGCCCTATCCAAAAGCATCACCGCCAAATTCCTGCATGGCCCGCAACAAGCCCTGCACCAGGCACAAGGCGATGAGCGCGCCCGGCTCGCCGCCCTGCTGCCGCAACTGTTCCGCACCAAGCGTTAGCGACGCCTTCCGCATCCAATAGCGGCGTCCTTATCCAGCCGCAAGCATCTGCGCAACGCGCTTGCCGCGAGCGGCGCACTCCGATTAAAACTACACAGAAATCGCATACAACATGAAACCATCAATGCTGGCCAAACTCGACCAACTGGCAAATCGCCTGGTTGAACTGGACGAACTCTTGATGAGCCCGGACGTCACGTCCAATATCGACAACTACCGCAAGATGACGCGTGAGCGGGCCGAACTGGGGCCCTTGGTTGGTCTATACC
>JAZKIX010000151.1:23949-24547 GCA_040384645.1 Pseudomonadota bacterium
ACTGGCCGACGACGATATCAAGGCAGCGCACGAAATGGCGCTCGACCCGGAGATGCGCGATTTTGCGCAAGAAGAAATCGTCAGCGCACGAACCCGCATGGAACAACTCGCCGCTGACCTGCAAAAAATGCTGTTGCCAAAAGACCCCAACGACGAGCGTAATATTTTTATCGAAATCCGTGCCGGTACCGGCGGCGATGAAGCAGCCTTGTTTGCCGGCGACCTGCTGCGCATGTACACCCGCTTTGCCGAACGCAATCGCTGGCAAGTGGAAATGGCGTCCGAGTCAGCGGCCGAACTGGGCGGCTATAAAGAAGTGATCGTGCGCATCGTCGGCTTCGGCGCGTATTCACGCTTGAAATTTGAATCCGGCGGACACCGCGTACAACGCGTACCGACGACCGAAACCCAGGGCCGCATCCATACCTCGGCCTGCACCGTGGCCGTCATGCCAGAAGCTGATGAAGTCAGCGATGTCGTCATCAATCCGGCCGACTTGCGCATCGATACTTACCGCGCATCCGGTGCCGGCGGCCAGCATATCAACAAGACCGACTCGGCCGTACGCATCACCCATTTACCGACCGGGATCGTGGTT
>JAZKIX010000152.1:0-3222 GCA_040384645.1 Pseudomonadota bacterium
GAGTGCGCGTCGCGCGTCACAACCTGGCGCCGCAAGTATCCGGCCTCTGGATCGCTCCAAAGTTCCTGGCTTGCGCGTGTCTTTAGGCGCTGCGTCGGCGCGTCCTCTTTGGCAAGCAATTGCGTCAGCGGAACGCCGAGCGCGGCGGCCAAGCGGCCCAGTATATTAGCGCTGGCGCTGCAGTCGCCGCCCTCGATCTTCGAAATCATCGCCTTGCTCACGCCCGACAACAGCGCCAGATCGGCCATACTCAAATGATTCGCCTGCCGTAGCGCAAGCAGCCTTTGGCCGATCAATTGATCGAATGTCATAGATTTGTTTACTATAGCGAACGAAACGTCTACTATACATGAGTCAGCCCGACAGGAGAATTTATTGTGAGCATCATCGACTGTACTGAGGAGCGCCATGCCGGCGCCATCCTCGCCATCTTTAACGAGGCAATTGTCAATTCGACGGCCATGTACGACTATCAGCCGCGCACGCCGGAATCCATGGTCGCGTGGTTTGCGCTCAAGCGCCAGAATGGTTTCCCGGTCATTGGGATCGAAGACGAACAAGGTAGTTTGCTCGGTGTTGCCAGCTATGGGAGCTTTCGCGCCTGGCCGGCGTACAAATACTCGGTCGAGCATTCGATTTATGTCCACAAGGATCATCAAGGTGTTGGCTACGGACGTGTATTGTTGGAGCGTTTGATTCGGCTGGCGCGTGAAAACAGTGTGCATACGCTGATCGGAGGTATCGACATGAGCAATGCCGGGAGCATTGCTCTGCATGAGCGTTTCGGGTTTGAACATGCGGGTACGATCCGCCAGGCGGCATACAAATTCGACCGGTGGCTCGATCTCGGGTTCTTCCAGTTACTGCTTGAGACGCCGGCGAGCCCTGTTGAAGGGTAGTCGCCAGAGGCTGCATTCGATGCGAAAATCGGCACAATCCAGGGCCAACCGCGTCTTCTTGTCTTCACGCCACATGTTCAATACGCTGGCGCGGTGTGGCGATGCCGCTCGAAGCTCCAGTCCCTGATCTCGCCAAGCCGGCGTGCCGTTCTAGGATGATGTGCACGGCCTTGGCGGCCCCGGACACCCTACCAAAACAATTAACAGCCTTGGGTGTCATGCCAATTTGATGGGGGGTATATCGAAAAACAATGCCTCTCTCGCACGTATTTATTGCGCTAAAAATAATACATAGTGGAGTATATTTTTGAAGAAATACGCCTTTTGGGTCGTTATTTAGCCTTCTTGGTCAGCCATTCTTGCCAGATACGGACTCAATGCCGACGGCCCCCACCGTAGCGGCAGCGCGGCTGGCAGGTAAGTCAGCGTCTGTAGTTTAAAACGCAGCAAGCGTTCGGCCCCGGTGAATTCTGCTGTTACGTGTGCATCCCAAGCGATCTCTGTCGTGACCGCAAGATAGAGCAAATCGCCATTGTCAAAATCGATGAACAATAATCCTGCCCGTGGGTTCAGCGTCAGGTTGCCGAGGGTATTGAAGAAAAAATTGCCGATGTAATCCGGCGCAGTCAGGTGCGTGTCGTCGTCGACCCGTACAAAGCCGGGCTTGCCGCCACGGTGCGAGACGTCGACGCCTTGTGACGCGGTCGCCCCAACATGCGCCATCGGATGCGCGCTGGCGATGAAGAAGGTATCGGCGCGCTCAATGATGCTGCGGGTGGTGGCGTCCAAGGCGCTTGCTGTTCGCGCCATCGTCGTCACCTTGGTGTCTGGCTGAACAAAGCTGGGCGTCCGTGCCTGAATGTATTTAGGGCAATTGCCAAAGCTTTGGCTTACCTTGACCGTCAGCCCATGCGGTTTTGGTCCGGCCTGTTCGATTACGCCATTCATCCTGTTGCGGCGGCGGGTATGCAGCTCGATGCCGAGCAGGCCGATGGCGGCGCCCGGCACCAGCGCCTCGTGCAAAGGGTCTTGCGCCAAGGTGCCGGCGTTGATCTGCATGGTCACCTCGTCCGGTGTGCTGATGAAGCCGGGCGGATTGCTCAGTATCGATGCCCACGGCTGACCGTCGGCATCCAGCGCGCCCAGCACCACCAACGGCAGTTGTGCAAAGAAGTCGCGATGTTGCTGCGGCATATGGTCACGGATCACTTGCGCGCCGATGTGCGCCATCTTGTCATCAACGCCGAGCCGCTGTTGCACCGCGACTTCGCCGGCATGGAAGGTGGGTTTGTGGTCTGGGATCGACGTCATGATGTACCCGCGCAGAGTGTTCAGGCAGCCAAGCCGGCTGCCGAAGCGGTCATGGGAATGAAGCCGGGCAGGGCTTCGATCCGCGCCAGCCAGGCCCGCAATTGCGGATATGGCAGCAGCGAAACATTGCCTTCCGGCGCCCGCGCCACATAACTGTAATTGGCAATATCAGCCAATGTCGGATTCGATCCGGTCAGGAAAGGCGTGCTGTGCAGCGTCTGTTCCATCACGCCAAACAAGGCATTGGCGCGGGCGATTACCTCCTCGGTATTGATCGGTGCCTTGAATAGAACCGCCACGCGCGCCGCCGCCGGGCCAAACGCAAGCTGGCCGGCAGCCACCGATAACCAGCGTTGCACTTGCGCCGCCTGTGCCGGATCGAGCGGCAGCCAGCTATCGGGCGCATAGCGGCTAGCCAAGTACACCAAGATCGCATTGGCATCGGCCAGTGTCAGGGCGCCGTCCTGGATCACGGGGATCTGGCCGAAAGGATTGAGGGCCAAAAATGCCGGCGCCTTGTGTGCCTTACTCAACAAGTCGACATGGACTAATTCCACCGGCAAACCCAGCAGTGAGAGAAATAATTCAACCCGATGGCAGTGACCCGACAAGGGATGGCGATGCAATTTGATTGGGTGTTCTGGATGGGCATTGACTGTGGGCATGGCGGTTTCCTTTTAAAAGCATGGTGGTTGAAAAGCGAGGGCAAACTGGATTCGACAGGACGAAGTATGTTTGTTTTATTTGGTGGAATAAATACCGTGAAATTTATTTGACTACTCCATTTTCCGGTTTAATAATGCGGAGATGGATAAATTGAAAGCAATGCAGACGTTTACCCAGATTGCCGATGCCGGCAGCCTGACAGCGGCGGCAAGGGTGGCCGAATCATCCTTGCCAGCCGTGGTGCGCTCGCTGGCGGCGCTGGAAGCCGAACTGGGTGTGCGCCTGTTCAACCGCAGTACGCGCCGTATTTCACTCACGGACGAGGGGCGGCGTTATCTGGACAGTT
>JAZKIX010000152.1:3232-13713 GCA_040384645.1 Pseudomonadota bacterium
TGCCGCCAGATCCTGAGCGCCGTGGCCGATGCCGAAGCTGCCGTCAGTGCCGAGGTGGAAGAGCCGAGCGGCTTGTTGACCATCACGGCGCCGGTATTGTTCGGTCAAATGATGGTGGCGCCGGTGATTACCCGTTTCGTACAGAAATACCCCAAGGTGCGCTGCAATGTCTTATTGCTGGATCGGGTCGTCAACCTGCTGGAAGAGGGCGTCGATCTCGGCGTGCGCATTGGCGAATTGCAGGATTCGACCTTGGTCGCGCAAAAAATCGGCGGCGTGCGTCTGATGTTGGCCGCCAGCCCGGCTTATCTGGAGCGCCATGGATATCCAACGCATCCAAGCCAATTGGTTGGCGCCAATTGCGTCAAGTTTTCGCTGGTAACCGTGCCGTGGTGGGCGTTTTATGAGAATGGCAAATTACTCAACGTGCCGGTCAGCGGCAACCTTGAATTCAACCATATCGTTCCTGCGCTGGAGGCGTGCGTCGCCGGCGTCGGTTTCGGCCGTTTTATCTCGTATCAGCTCGCGCCCTATATTGCCGCCGGTCAACTGGTGCCGCTGCTAGAGCAATTTGAACCACCGGTGCGCCCGGTCAACCTGATCTACCCGCATGCCCGTTTGCTGCCGTCGCGCACCAAGGTATTTATCGAAATGATGAAGCAAGCGAGCCAGCAATTGCAGCAATAGCGGCGGCAGGAAAGCGTTGAAATTGTTGGGAAATGTTGGGTAACTATTCAGCCCCAGGGAACCCATTGTTTTTCTGCTTCCCTCTGGCCGAGCGCCTTGAAGGGGTGGAAGTTTCCTTGAGGATTCGCCCCTTCTGTACATCATTTATCGTGGGCAGAATAGTCGAAATATGGAGAATGATAGGGGTATATGCCAAAATACCCCTCCTCCCGCAGGTATTTATTGCATCAAAAATAATACATGGTGGAGTATATTTTTGATTTTTAGAGCATATTTGTCAGCCAATTTCAATCCAATAACAGCAGAGAGTCGACCACCATCACGCTCGAAGTCCGGCCCACACGCATGGGATAACCGTTGGCATTGGCTTGTCCGGCCGCATCGATCACGTACAGATACACGCTTTGGCCGTTGGCGAATTGGCCTTGATTCACTTGCACCTTGATCGCATTGTCAATCCATTGGGTGCGCGGAATCTGGATATCGCATTCCTTGTCGGTCGCGCTCCACAACGGTTTGTCGCACAATTCAACCCGCGCTTGCGTGTTGTCGAAATAGGCATCGTCGGCCCATTGCGTGAGTACATCACCCTCATGCGTGCCACCATTGGCCGAGGTGAAGGGCAATAAAAAGCTATTAAGCAAGGCAGTACTGCCGGCCACGCGGGTCACGATGTCTTTGCTGCTGGCATGGCCTTTGGGGGTGCCTATATAGAATTCGCCGTTGGCGGCGCCTGCCGGTTCAGACTGCTTCATATAACCTTCAAACCGGTACCAGCGATTTTCTAGCGGGAGGGTAGGGGCTATATTCTTTTGTGTGCTGCCCGAGGCCAGCCCATTGGTCGACATAATTACATAGAGCCAACTTGATTCCGGTTGTAATGTGCCCAATAGGGACGGTTGGCCACTGTAGATCGGGTTCCTGCCTTCCAGCGAGGCCATGCGGAATATTTTCATGACCGTGCTGTAATGAGTTTCGGTGACGTTCGGATCGACTGGATTGCGCCAGTTACCTGTGTGGGCGTATTTATAGCGATAACTAACATAGGCTTGTGGCGAAAGGATGCCGTCGATATAGCCATCGCTAAAGTTATCCATTTTGGAAGCCCGGATTACGCCGTGACCGCGATAACCCTCGCGGGAATACAGATTGTCGGGCGGTGTTTTGCCACTATAGACTTTCCATTTGACGCTACCGACCGTGCCCGCTTTGCCGACGATGGCGCTACCTATTGGTTGGCTTTCAAAATTATCGTAAAAATAGGGTTCCACCGGTACCTTGATGCCGAAGCCGTTGCCAGATATCGTCAACATCTGGCCGTCGCGCACAATTCCCGATACCGCCGTAATGCTTGGAATCGCAGTGGTTTGAATGGCAGTGGTTTCAATAGCACCAGCTTGCGCATCCTCGGCGGCTGCTTTGCCGCCAAGTGCAAGCGCTGTTAAACAAAAGGCAGAGGCCAAACTTACTGAAAGTTGTGTGGAGAAAATGTGTTTCATCGCGGCGCCAAATGGGTTGGAGGAGTAAGCGGTCAGTAAAATGGCCAGAAATTTCAATATTTTCAGCTCAATTTATTCCTTAAAAGCAATAATAATCGCTAAATTACTATCAGCGCAACGTCAGCACCCTACTTCAATGTCATTGAAGCCCGACATGAATGCTAGGTAAAACATGACAGAGATGGAGCAGGGCGGCCCGATGTGTTACCGTGTCAGCGGATTAATTTATTTTCAATTTTTCAATTCCCCTAATTCACAACTGGAAACAGGTACGCTGATATGTCCAGTAAGCACGACCCGAATCAAAATCCAAATCAAAACCATCTGCTTGCCGCCTTGCCAGGCGACGAGTTTGGACGCATCTCGCCATTTCTGGAACTGGTGCCGATGTTGCTAGGCGATGTCATTTACGAGTCCGGCGGCAAATTGCAGCATGTCTATTTCCCTACCACCTCGATCATTTCACTCAGTCACCAGCTTGAAAACGGCGGTTCCTCCGAGAGTGCCGGCGTCGGCAACGAAGGCGTTGTAGGCATTTCACTGTTTATGGGCGGCAATACCACCTCGAGTCGCGCCGTAGTCCAGACCGGCGGCTATGCGTATCGCCTCAAAGCGCAAGTCTTGATGGAAGAATTCAACCGCGCCGGTCCAGTCATGCGCCTATTGCTGCGTTACACCCAAGCGCTGATTACGCAAATGTCACAGACCTCCGTATGCAATCGCCATCATTCGGTCGAGCAACAATTGTGCCGCTGGCTATTGCTAACCTTGGACCGCGTGCCGTCCAACGAACTGACAATGACGCAAGAGCTAATCGCCAATATGTTGGGCGTGCGGCGTGAAGGCGTGACCGAAGCGGCAGGGCGTTTGCAAGGTTACGGCTTCATTAGTTATAGGCGCGGTCACATCACCGTGGTCGACCGCGTGGGACTGGAACGTGATGTCTGCGAATGTTATGGTGTCGTCAAGAAAGAATTCGCCCGCCTGTTATCCGACGTGCGCCAGCGCTAGGTCCGTACATTGCCTGTTTTACTCGTAAGTAGCATCCTGACCTGAGGCCGATCCTGGCGCTGGCATGTTGCCGCTTTATTTATGCAAGAGTTGCCGCATTAGCCACCTATTTTGTTGCCTATCAATTGTTCATTGATACCCTTTTTATCCGCACTAAATTTACTCACCGTCTGGAATCATGCAAACAAAAGAAGAAACATCGGTCGAACGCTTGCTCTTGATCGGCTTCGGAATGACATTGGCTGTTTTGCTGCTGGTGACAGGAATTGCCATCAATACCGCAGCGCAGTCGACTTTTTCTGTCAAATTGATCGAGGCTTGCGTGGTCTTGTTGCTGGCAATGCTGGCCATGCTGTATGTGCGGATCATCGGCGTGATGCGTGCCCGCCTGGCGCGCGAACATGCTTTCCAGGCGATACAGCAGCCCTTGATGAAGGCGGGCGCATTACAAAACGCCATTTTCAACAGCGCTAATTTCTCCTGTATCGCCACCGATGCCCAAGGCGTGATTCAAATCTTCAATGTCGGGGCGGAGCGCATGCTGGGCTACAAGGCGGAAGACGTGGTCGATAAGATCACTCCAGCCGGTATCTCCGACGCGCAAGAAGTTATCGCCCGCGCCGCAGCCCTTAGCTCAGAGCTGGACACGCCGATTACGCCAGGCTTCGAAGCCTTGGTATTTAAGGCGTCGCGCGGGATCGAAGATATTTATGAGCTGACCTATATCCGCAAGGATGGCAGCCGTTTTCAAGCCATCGTATCGGTGACCGCGCTGCGCGATGCGCTTGGCAAAGTCATCGGTTACCTCTTGATCGGAACCGATAATACGGCGCGCAAACAAGTCGAGGCTGAACAGGCTTTGCTGGACCAGCGTTTGCGCGATCAGCAGTTCTATACCCGCTCATTGATCGAATCCAATATCGATGCCTTGATGACCACCGATCCGCGCGGCATTATCAGCGACGTCAACCAGCAGATGGAAGCGCTGACCGGTTGCTCGCGCGACGAACTGATTGGCGCGCCGTTCAAGAATTATTTCACCGACCCGGAACGTGCCGAAGCCGCCATCACGCGCGCACTGCGCGAAGGCAAAGTGACCAATTACGAGTTGACCGCCCATGCCAGGGATGGCAAGGAAACGGTAGTGTCTTACAACGCCACGACCTTCCATGACCGTGACCGGAAATTGCAAGGCGTGTTCGCGGCGGCTCGCGACGTGACCGAGCGCAAGCAGTTCGAGCATGTACTCCAGGTCAATAATATTGAATTGGAAAGCGCAAAAGCTGCCGCCGAAAAGGCTAATTTAGCAAAATCGGAATTTTTATCCAGCATGAGTCACGAATTGCGCACGCCGCTCAATGCGGTACTGGGGTTTGCGCAATTGATGGAATCGGAAACGCCATCGCCAACCCCGGCGCAAAAACTGTCGATTGATCAGATCTTGCAAGCTGGCTGGTATCTGCTACGCCTCATCAATGAAATTCTCGATCTGGCCATGATCGAATCGGGCAAGGTATCGATGTCGCATGAATCGATATCGCTTACCGATGTCCTGCAAGATTGCCAGGCAATGATCGAGCCGTTGGCGCACAAGCGTGGAATACAGGTGACTTATCCTGATTTTGATAATGTGCTTTATGTACAGGCCGACCGCACACGCATCAAGCAAGTGATGATCAACTTACTGTCGAATGCAATCAAATACAATCGGGCTGGCGGTATTGTTATCATCAAATGTGTCATGCATACAGACAAGCGGGTGCGCGTCTGCGTTACGGATACCGGACCAGGCTTGTCGCCGGAACAATTGCCGCAGTTATTCCAGCCATTTAATCGTCTCGGTCAAGAAAGTAGTTCCGAAGAAGGTACCGGCATCGGCCTGGTCGTCACCAAGCAATTGGTCGAACTGATGGGCGGTGCCATTGGTGTCGAAAGTCATGTCGGCGTGGGAAGCACATTTTGGGTCGATTTGGATGCCGCCAGTGAGCCAGAGCTGATTCAGGATCATAGCCATGACAGTGCATTGACGCCGCTAGTCCAGGCCGATCCCGATGCCATTGTGGTCACGCGCACCTTGTTGTATGTCGAAGATAATCCTGCTAATTTGGCCCTGGTGCAACAATTGATTGCGCGGCGCAGCGATCTCAAATTATTGTCCGCCATTGATGCACACATCGGTATCCAACTTGCTCGTACTTACCAACCGGAAATAATTTTGATGGATATCAATTTGCCAGGCATCAGTGGTTTTGGCGCTTTGAAAATTTTGCAGAACGACCCGATAACTGCACATATTCCGGTCATGGCATTGTCGGCTAACGCGGTTCCGCGCGAAATCGAAAAAGGGTTGGAAGCTGGTTTTTTCCGATACTTGACCAAGCCGATCAAGGTCAACGAATTTATGAATGCGCTGGATGTCGCCTTGCATTTCGCCGGGCAAAACGGCCTGGACAGAGCTGCGGCCTTGAGCAATGTGGAGATGAAATAGTGGCTTACTCATCAGGTAAAAGATTTTTTGGAAGAGTGCAATGCTAAACGCATCAGAAATTCTTAACGCCAGCATTTTGATCGTGGACGATCAAAAAGCCAATGTCTTGCTGTTGGAGCAAATGTTGCGTCAGGCCGGCTATCAGCGCATTACATCGACCATGGACCCGCAAGCGGTATGCGACCTGCATCAGACAAATCGCTACGACTTGATTTTGCTCGATCTGCAAATGCCAAACATGGATGGGTTTCAGGTCATGGAATGCTTGAAGGAAATCGAGACCGACAGCTATTTGCCGGTGTTAGTTATTACTGCTCAACCCGGTCACAAGTTGCGTGCACTCAAAGCTGGCGCTAAGGATTTTGTCAGCAAGCCATTCGATCTGGTCGAAGTGCAAACCCGAATTCACAATATGCTCGAAGTGCGGCTGTTGTATCAAAAACTCGACAATTACAATAAGGTGCTGGAACAAACCGTATTGGAACGCACTGCCGAATTGCGCGAGAGCGAAGCGCGTTTCAAAAGCTTTACCGAACTCTCGTCAGACTGGTATTGGGAACAAGATGCGGAAGGAAAATTGACCAAATTCTCTGGCCCTGTGCATGAAATGCTGGGGCTGGAATCGGATGCGGCTGCCGCCAGCACGTCTCTCGTGACGGCACGCTGGAACGCAGCCGAGCGCGCCATGCTGGACGACAATATCGCTAACCGCCGGCCGTTTCTCGATTTCATCTATAGCCGCACCAACGACGACGGTAGCATTCAATATTTGCAAGTCAGTGGCGAGCCGATATTTGATTCGTCCAGCCGGTTTATCGGCTATCGCGGTATCGGCATGGATGTGACGGAACGAATGGGACAAAAATAGACGGTTTACTTAGCAAAGCTGCTAGCTGCAGCCGATGTATTGTTTCAATTTGAAGTGCTGTTGGCTTGGTTGATTTCCCTCGCTAAAACATATTTAGTGCAGGGCTGTTATTTATTCTAATAAAACCCCAACACATAAAGACGTGTGAGTAGGGTGCGCCGTGCGCACCGCCGTTGGCTTTGGTCGCGGTTGGTGCGCACGGCCTTGGCGGCCCCGCACACCCTACCAAAACAAATAGCAACTCTGATATTGAGTGGTATTTGGGGGTATGTCCATAAATACCCATTGTCCCGCACGGATCTATTGGCTTAAATTTAATACTGTCAGGAGTATATTTTATGCTCGTGCAGCCTTTTTAAGCCTTCCACCCCTCTAACTTCCTGACTGTACTGATGCCGCCATCTGGTCAGCATCTAAATTTCCTCCCGGTCGATTTTCCTTGCCGCAACCATCACGCTCTGCCGAACCGTAGTTCAAAATTTACCGGATTTTGAACCGCATTTACTTGATAAATTTCATCAGCCTAGATTCCATTTCATATCGTGGGAAATCCATGTGCGCAGCAGCATAACGATTTTTCATTGTGAGGAATGTTGTCCCACATCGCAAGATATTGATCGTAACTAATTGAATATTAACGATTTTAATTTAGTTATATGTCTTATATAAGACTTTGTTGCTGTGCAAAATAAGACTATGATTAATTCAGCGCATTCGCTAAGCTTCACATAAGATTTCCCACTTTGTTAGTCGATAGGAGAGCACCATGACATCTCGTGAACAGCAAGTCCAAGCCCTGCAAAAAGAATGGGATACCAATCCACGTTGGAAAGGCGTTACCCGCACCTATACCGCCGATGACGTGGTTCGCCTGCGCGGTTCTTTACAGATCGAGCACACGCTGGCCAAGCGCGGCGCAGAGAAGTTGTGGGATCTGGTCAATAACGAGCCTTTTGTCAACGCGCTCGGCGCCATGACTGGTAACCAGGCGATGCAGCAAGTCAAGGCGGGTTTGAAAGCAATTTATTTGTCAGGCTGGCAAGTCGCAGGCGACGCCAATGTCGCCGGTGAAATGTACCCGGATCAATCGCTGTACCCAGCCAATTCGGTGCCTTTGGTGGTCAAGCGGATTAACAATACATTCCAGCGTGCCGATCAAATCCAATGGTCGGAAGGCAAAGACGACATCGATTATTTCGCCCCGATTATTGCGGACGCCGAAGCAGGTTTTGGCGGCGTCTTGAATGCCTACGAATTGATGAAGTCGATGATCGATGCCGGCGCCGCGGGCGTGCATTTTGAAGATCAACTGGCTTCGGTCAAGAAGTGCGGCCATATGGGCGGCAAAGTCCTGGTACCTACCCGTGAGGCAGTCGAGAAATTGACTGCGGCACGTCTGGCTGCCGATGTGATGGGCACTTCCACCCTGGTGATTGCCCGCACGGACGCTGAAGCGGCCGATTTGTTGACCTCGGATGTCGATGCCAACGACAAGGACTTCTGTACTGGCGAACGCACGGTCGAAGGTTTTTACAAGACGCGCCCCGGTATCGAACAAGCCATTTCGCGTGCGCTGGCTTATTGCCCTTACGCCGATCTGGTGTGGTGTGAAACCGGTAAGCCAGATCTGGTATTCGCCAAGAAATTTGCCGACGCCGTTCACGCTAAATTCCCCGGCAAGATGCTGGCGTATAACTGCTCGCCATCGTTCAATTGGAAAAAGAATCTGGACGATGCCACCATTGCCAAATTTCAGAAAGAATTGGGGGCGATGGGTTACAAGTTCCAGTTCATCACCTTGGCTGGTTTCCATGCGCTCAACTATGGCATGTTCAATCTGGCACATGGTTATGCACGGCGTCAGATGTCGGCCTTCGTCGAGTTGCAGGAGGCGGAATTCGCCGCTGCCGATAAAGGCTTTACCGCCGTCAAGCATCAACGCGAAGTCGGTACCGGTTATTTCGATGCGGTGACGCAAGCGATTCAACAAGGGCAAAGTTCGACCACGGCCTTGCACGGTTCGACCGAAGACGAGCAATTTTTTGACCGGAAAGTAGCTTGATTATTCGATGTTGACCGGAAAAAACCGCAGCTTCGGCTGCGGTTTTTTTATGCCCGATTTCTGGAATAGGGCGGACAGGCGTAAAATTGCGCACTGCTTGATGCTGCCACAGCAAGTCCTCCCCATTTTTATGAAGTGTGCAACCCTATGTTGAGTTACCGCCATGCCTTTCACGCAGGCAATCACGCCGATGTGCTCAAGCACTTCGTCACCATCCAGTTATTACAGTATTTAAATCAAAAAGATACGGCGTATAGCTATATCGATACCCATTCCGGTGCCGGCGTGTATGCGCTCGATGGCGGTTACGCCTCAAAAAATGCCGAATACGAAAGCGGCATTGCCAAATTATGGGACCGCAAGGATCTGCCTGAGCCATTGGCTGAATATGTCAAACTGGTCAAAGGCTTAAATCCAAGCGGCAAGATGCGTTATTACCCCGGCTCGCCTTATTGCGCCGACAAAACCATGCGCGAGCAAGACCGTATTCGCTTGTTTGAATTACATCCGGCCGATTGCAAAATCTTGCTCGATAATTTCCGCAAAGTCGAAGCCCACGCAGCAGAGCAAGGCCAGCGCCCAAGCGGTCGAGGCAAGCGTGTCATGATCCAAAAAGGCGACGGCTTCCTCAGTTTGAAAGCCTTGTTGCCGCCGCCATCACGTCGTGGCTTGGTGCTGATCGACCCGCCGTATGAGGATAAGACCGATTACCGCAAGGTCAAAGATACACTGGCCGATGCCTTGTTGCGTTTCGCAACCGGCACTTACGCGATCTGGTATCCGGTTTTGCATCGCATGGAATCACGCCAGTTCGCGGATAAATTGAAAACATTGCCGGCCAATGGCTGGCTCAACGTTACCCTGACCATCGGTACACCATCGCCCGATGGCTTCGGCTTAACCAGCAGCGGCATGTTTGTAATTAATCCTCCGTACACTTTGGAGCCGATGTTGAAGCAAGTCATGCCGTATCTGGTGACCTTGCTCGGCGTCGATTCCGGTGCTGGCTATACGCTAGAGACTGGTGCTACCAAGGCTGTCCATACTGGAACACGACGCGTTTAATTCTCTAGGGCAAGGTCAGCCGAGGCAGGCGCCGGACAAACTTGGTCAAATTTGCTATACTTGAGTAATTCATTCAACTAATAATGATTAGTTGAAATCAGGTGAGCTTTTAACCGGGGTTGTAATGCGTCTGACCACCAAAGGTCGTTTTGCGGTAACTGCGATGATTGATCTGGCTTTGCGTCAGGACAAAGGTCCGGTGACGCTTTCCGGCATTAGCCAGCGGCAAGATATTTCACTTTCATATTTGGAACAATTATTCGGCAAATTGCGCCGGCACGAGATCGTCGAATCGGTACGCGGCCCCGGCGGCGGTTATAGCCTGGCACGCATGGCAAACGAAGTCACTGTGGCAGACATCATCATTGCCGTGGATGAGCCGCTTGATGCGACCCAATGTGGCGGTAAAGAAAATTGCCATAGCGCCGATCATGAAAACGGCACCCGCTGCATGACGCACGACCTCTGGACTACGCTCAATGAAAAGATGGTCGATTATCTCGACTCGGTTTCATTGCAAGACTTGGTAGACCAACAAAAACATCGAAGTACCGAACAAAGCGTTGTGGTGATGCACCGCAACGCTGCAGCTTGATTGAATTGGAGTCGCTAATGAACGCACCAGCCGAAAAAAACTTTGAAACCAGCTTGATGGATACCCTGAAAGCCGAGCATTTCCCTATTTACATGGATTATTCGGCCACTACGCCGATTGATCCACGGGTTGCCGACAAGATGATTCCTTATCTGCGCGAGCAATTTGGGAATCCTGCTTCCCGCAGCCATATGTATGGCTGGACT
>JAZKIX010000152.1:13723-32739 GCA_040384645.1 Pseudomonadota bacterium
TGCTGAGAAAGCAGTGGAAGATGCTCGCGGCCAAGTCGCTGCACTGGTCAACGCCGATTCACGCGAAATCATCTGGACTTCCGGTGCCACCGAAGGCAATAACCTGGCACTTAAAGGTGCGGCGCAGTTCTACAAAACCAAGGGCAAGCACATCATCACCGTTAAGACCGAGCATAAAGCGGTTTTGGACACGGTGCGCGAGTTGGAGCGCCAAGGTTTTGACGCGACTTATTTACAGCCGCAAGACAATGGCTTGATCACGATTGAACAATTGGCTGAAGCCATTCGTCCGGATACGATTTTGGTGTCGGTGATGTTAGTCAATAATGAAATCGGCGTGATCCAGCCTATCGATGAAATCGGTGAATTATGCCGTGCCAAAGGTATTATTTTCCACTGTGATGCAGCACAAGCGACCGGGAAAGTAGCTATCGATTTGGAAAAAACCAAAGTCGATCTGATGACTTTCACCGCACATAAAACCAACGGTCCAAAAGGTATTGGCGCCTTGTATGTACGGCGCAAACCACGCGTGCGCCTGGAAGCACAAATGCACGGCGGTGGTCACGAGCGCGGCATGCGTTCAGGCACTTTGCCGGTGCATCAGATCGTCGGCATGGGCGAAGCCTTCCATATCGCCAAAGAAGAAATGGATAGCGAAATCACCCGCATCCGCGCCTTACGTGATCGTCTTGCCACTGGCTTGCAGGAAATCGAAGAGGTCTATATCAATGGCGATATGGCACATCGCGTACCGCACAACTTGAATGTCAGCTTCAATTATGTCGAAGGCGAGTCCTTGATCATGGCAATTAAAGGGCTGGCCGTATCGTCCGGTTCGGCCTGTACTTCGGCCAGCTTGGAGCCGTCGTATGTATTGCGTGCGCTGGGTCGCAGCGATGAATTGGCGCATAGCTCGATCCGCTTCACGATTGGCCGCTTTACGACCGAGGAAGATATTGATTTTGCGATTGATTTGCTCAAGTCTAAAGTCGGTAAATTGCGTGAATTGTCACCCTTGTGGGATATGTTCAAAGAAGGAATCGACATCAATTCGATTCAGTGGGCTGCGCATTAATTCGACGTTTTAAACGCTGTCTTAAATTTTGTCATTCTCTCTGCGAGAGGATGCGTTCTGTAAAGGGGTATCAAAATGGCTTATTCAGAAAAAGTGTTGGATCACTATGAAAATCCACGCAACGTAGGCGCCTTCGATAAAGGCGACGAAACTGTCGGTACGGGCATGGTCGGCGCCCCTGCTTGCGGCGACGTCATGAAATTGCAAATCAAGGTCGGTGCCGATGGATTGATCGAAGACGCCAAGTTCAAGACCTACGGTTGCGGTTCAGCGATTGCATCAAGCTCGCTGGTGACTGAATGGGTCAAGGGCAAAACATTGGATCAGGCATTGTCGATCAAGAATACCCAAATCGCGGAAGAATTGGCTTTGCCACCAGTGAAAATTCACTGTTCCATCCTGGCCGAAGATGCGATCAAGGCTGCCGTGCTCGATTACAAAACCCGGCATCCGGCAGTTGTGGCAGAGGCTGTTTAGTAAGCTGATAGCGCCTTGATCCGAAAAGGTGAGAAGGCGCCAAGCGGAGAGAATTATGGCAATTACATTGACAGAAAAAGCGGCGAAACATATCAACCGCTATATCGAACGCAGAGGCAAAGGCGTTGGCCTGCGTTTCGGCGTGCGTACCACTGGCTGTTCCGGCCTGGCTTACAAACTTGAGTATGTGGACGAAGTCGCGAGTGAAGACAATGTATTCGAGTCGCATGGAGTGAAGGTCTTCGTCGATCCCAAAAGTTTGCCTTATATCGACGGTACCGAACTCGATTTCGCGCGGGAAGGATTGAATGAAGGTTTTAAATTCAATAATCCGAATGTGAAAGACGCTTGTGGCTGCGGTGAAAGTTTCCGCATATAGTTGATTGCTTTGCCCTGACGTCGTTGCCTTTGTGTTTTCCAAAAGCCTGTTGAAACACTGACAGGCTTTTATTTTGAGTATCCATGCAAAATCATTTCGATTTATTTCAGTTGCCTCAGCAATTCGAGCTTGATTTGCCGGCTTTGGATGCGGCCTATCGCGAAGTGCAAAATCAGGTGCATCCCGATAAGTTCGTCAATCAATCCGACGCCGAAAAACGGGTTGCCATGCAATGGGCAACGCGCGCCAACGAAGCGTATCAAACGCTGAAAAATCCACTGAAGCGCGCCAAATATTTATGCGAGTTAAATGGCGTCGATTTGCAGATTGAATCGAATACCGCTATGCCAGTTGCTTTCTTGATGCAGCAGATGGAATGGCGCGAAGCTTTGGAAGATGCGCGTGCGGCCAAAGATCTGACGGCGCTGGAATCGCTGGATATCGAGTTGTCAGCCGCCCGCAAGGCCAGCTTGGCGCAGATCGCACAGCACATCGAAACGAATGATTTTGTCCAGGCTGGGCAAGACATTCGTCAGCTCATGTTTCTGGAAAAATTCGGCGAAGAAGTCGGTTTTGCATTTGAATCACTTTCGTATTAAAAGCTTTACATTAAAGGCTTTACTAACATGGCACTTCTTCAAATTTCCGAACCCGGCATGTCGACCGCGCCACATCAGCACAGGCTGGCGGTTGGCATCGATTTGGGCACCACCAATTCACTGGTGGCGACCGTGCGCAGCAGCATTCCCGAAGTGATCAATGACGAGGAAGGGCGGCCATTGCTGCCTTCCATCGTGCGTTATTTAGCTAATGGCAATGCCAATATCGGCTACAAGGCGCAAGCGGCGCAGATTACCGATCCCAAGAACACCATCGTGTCAGTCAAGCGCTTCATGGGGCGCGGTATCAAAGACATCGCCCATGCGGAAAACCTGCCTTACGATTTCGACGATGCGCCTGGCATGGTGCAGTTAAAAACCATCGCCGGCGTCAAAAGTCCGGTCGAGATTTCAGCGCAAATTCTGGCAACCCTGCGCCAGCGCGCCGAAGATGCCTTGGGCGACGATCTGGTTGGCGCCGTCATTACTGTGCCGGCTTATTTCGACGACGCGCAGCGCCAGGCCACCAAGGATGCCGCGCAATTGGCTGGTATTAATGTTCTTCGCCTGTTGAGCGAGCCTACTGCCGCGGCGATTGCATACGGTCTCGACAACGCGTCCGAAGGCATTTTTGCGGTGTACGACCTCGGCGGCGGCACCTTCGACATTTCGATTTTAAAGTTGACCAAGGGCGTGTTTGAAGTCTTGTCTACCGGCGGCGATTCGGCGCTGGGCGGTGACGATTTCGATCACCGCCTGTTTTGCTGGATTATCGAGCAAGCCCGATTGGCGCCGCTGTCGGATCAAGACACGCGCGCCCTGATGGTCAAATCGCGTGAAGCCAAGGAATGGCTGTCCACCAATGCCGAGGTGCAAATCGATGCAGCCCTCAAATCAGGTGAAGAAGTCCACTTGACTCTGGGCGCAGCTACCTTTGCCCAGATCACCCAACACTTGGTGACCAAGACCATGAACGCGATCAAGAAAGCCTTGCGCGATGCTGCCTTGTCGGTGGAAGACGTCGATGGCGTGGTATTGGTTGGTGGTGCGACCCGCATGCCGCATGTGCGCAAAGCCGTCAGCGACTATTTCAAGACCATCCCGCACGCCAATATCGACCCCGACAAGGTGGTTGCGCTCGGTGCCGCGATTCAAGCCAATTTGCTGGCTGGCAATCGGGCTTCAGGTGACGACTGGCTCTTGCTCGACGTGATTCCCTTGTCGCTCGGGATTGAAACCATGGGCGGCTTGGTGGAGAAAATCATCCCTCGTAATTCGACCATTCCCTGCGCACGGGCGCAAGAATTTACTACTTTCAAAGACGGCCAGACCGCGCTTGCAGTCCATGTCCTGCAAGGCGAACGTGAACTGGTCAGCGACTGCCGTTCACTGGCCCGTTTCGAACTACGTGGTATACCGCCGATGGTGGCTGGCGCCGCGCGGATACGGATTACTTATCAAGTCGATGCCGACGGTTTGCTATCGGTGTCCGCGCGTGAGTTGCGTTCCGGTATAGAAACTTCGATCATCGTCAAGCCGTCTTACGGCTTGGGCGACGATGAAGTGGCGCGCATGTTGCAAGACTCGTTTCAATCGGCCGATGTCGACATGAAGTTGCGTGCGCTGCGTGAAGAACAAGTGGAAGCTGAGCGCATTTTGCTGGCTACGCAATCAGCCTTGGATGCCGATGGTAATTTGCTATCGGATGAAGAATTGGGCGTCATTGAAAACCTGATGCAACAGGTTCTGGCCAGCAAGCAAAGCGATGATCATCTCGCGATCAAGGCTGCGGTCGAGGCGCTGGCGCACGGCACCGAAGAGCTGGCCTCGCGCCGCATGGACCGCAGCGTGCGCAGCGCCTTGAAGGGCAAGACGCTGGATCAGGTCAGTCAATAGGTTAGCCAATAAGTCGTCCAATAAATTTATATTAATCAGCATTCGTGCGCTCATTTCGAGGTTGTTAACGTGCCCCAAATCGTTGTTCTTCCCCATGCTGTTTTGTGCCCCGACGGTGCAGTAATCGACGCGCCGGCCGGCCAGTCGATATGCGATGCCTTGCTCGAAAACGATATCGATATCGAACATGCCTGCGAAAAATCCTGCGCTTGCACCACTTGCCATGTGCTGATACGGGAAGGCTTGGCCTCGCTCAACGAAGCCGAAGAATTGGAGGACGATATGCTCGATAAAGCCTGGGGACTGGAAGCCTGTTCACGCCTGTCGTGCCAATCCATCATTGCCGCGACCGATCTGGTGGTAGAGCTGCCGAAATACACCATCAACCAAGTCAGCGAAGGCCATTAGGAGATTGTCATGAAATGGACTGACACCCAACAGATTGCCGAAGCCCTGTACGACAAGTTCCCGAATATCGACCCGCTGACGATCCGTTTCACCGACTTGCACAACTGGGTTTGCGAACTGGAAGGATTTGACGACGATCACCAACGCGGCGGTGAAAAAGTGCTTGAAGCGATCCAGATGATCTGGATCGATGAAGCACGTGATTAGTTTTTAGGATTTTGTCTAAAACGATACCCAAAATGATGACGAAAATCGCCGGTAATTCCCCATCCAGACAGCAGGCCAATCAAGCCGCGACGACTGAACTCAAGCACGAAATTCGCCCCGGCCAGTCGCTGGAATTGCTCAAGGAATTGCACATCCTCACGCGTGACGGCAAGCTCAACCAAGACAGCCGGCGTAAGCTTAAACAGGTGTATCACCTGTATCAATTCATCGAGCCGCTGCTGAAACAAATCCAGCAAGATCACGCCGATATACAACTGGTCGATCACGGGGCAGGGAAGTCTTATCTCGGCTTTATTCTGTACGACTTGTTTTTCAAAGAGTTGCAAAACGCCTCGCGCATCTACGGCATCGAGACCCGCGACGAGCTGGTGCAAAAGTCACGCGAACTGGCAGCCAGGCTGCAATTTCCAGGCATGTCTTTCCTTAATTTGTCGGTCGCCGATTCTATCGATTCATCACAATTGCCAGCACGTATTGACATCGTTACCGCGCTGCATGCCTGCAATACCGCGACCGATGATGCGATCCATTTCGCCCTGAAAAAGCAAGCGCAGTTCATGGTGCTGGTACCTTGTTGCCAAGCCGAAGTCGCCTCGGTTTTAAAGAAAAACAAGGGCAAGGAATTATCCAAAAACGCCCTGACAGAAATCTGGCGCCACCCGCTGCACACCCGCGAATTCGGCAGCCAAGTCACTAACGTGCTGCGCTGCCTGCAACTAGAAGCGCACGGCTATCAAGTCAATGTGACCGAATTGGTCGGCTGGGAGCATTCGATGAAGAACGAACTCATCATCGCCAGCTATAAAAACCTGCCGCGCCAACGCCCGGCCGAACGCTTGAAGGAAGTGCTTGAAACCTTGGGATTAGGCGAGATGGGCGGCCGATTCTTCACCGCGCTCTAGAATAATACTGGGGCGGGTATTTTATTTGTGCCGCAAATAATGTGCGGGATCGGCATTGTTTAGGTATATACCCCCACTAATATTCGCGTTTTTAGTGTGAATATGTACTTCCAGACAAATTCAAAAACTGTTTGCACAATATAAGAGGTGGGCTAGCCACCTTTTATATTGCCATGCAGTTAAGCTATCTCAAGCCGAAGTCAGATTACCATCGATAATTTTTACCCGGTCGCCACTGCGCCAGTCGGGTAGTTTAGAGCGCGAGAACGAGCGCATTCCGCCATCTTCCATCCGGACGCGGATTTCGTAGCTAGTCCAGGTTTTGCTGCGCTTTTCGATTTCATTGCCGGCATATCCGCCACCGATGGCACCGGCCACCGTGGCAGCTTTGCGGCCATTGCCGCCGCCCACTTGATTGCCCAGCACGCCGCCGATTACCGCGCCGGCAACTGCGCCGACGCCGCTGCCGCGTTGTGCATGGTGCTGGATCGGACGAACTGATTCGATGATGCCGCATTGACGGCAAATTTCTGGTTCTGCGGCTGCGTTAAGTTGCGCCGGTTGCTTTGGATGTAGTCCAGGCGACTGGATTACGGGGATGTTGGCGGCAGATTGTGCCAGCGACGGTGCTGGTGTGCTATTGGATGTGGGAAGCACGCCGGTGATGGCGGCGACACCGACCAAGCTGACCAAAGTCACAGACACCGCAGCGGCGGCGACTAAAGGGTGGAGACGGTGCGATGGTGTCGGGGTTGTCATATTGTGCCTTGGTAAAATGTTGTTGGTACGATAATTATGCCTATATGTTTGCGCTATCACCAGTATAAAAACGTGTCAGTTGTAAGTTAATGTAAATGCATGTTATTGAAAAAAAAGACCGCAAATGCGGTCTTCTTGTAATACTAAGCTGGGTTCGCCTTTAATCTTCCCGGCGCAAATGCGGGAACAAAATCACGTCGCGAATATTGGGCGAATCGGTAATTAGCATGATCAAGCGGTCGATCCCGATACCGCAACCGCCGGCGGGCGGCATGCCGTATTCCAGCGCGCGGATATAGTCGGCGTCGTAAAACATGGCTTCTTCATCGCCTGCATCCTTGGCTTCGACTTGGGCCAAAAAGCGCGCGGCCTGGTCTTCAGAATCGTTCAATTCAGAGAAGCCATTGGCGATTTCGCGTCCGACGATAAACAGTTCAAAACGCTCGGTAATGCCCGCTACCGTATCCGAGGCGCGTGCCAGCGGCGAGACTTCGACCGGGTAATCGACGATATAAGTCGGCTCCCACAATTGCGCTTCGGCGGTTTCTTCAAACAGTGCCAATTGCAATGCACCCAAACCTGCGGTGGCGAATGGTTTGACGCCGAATTTTTTCAATTCGGTCTTGATGAATTCGGCATCATGCAATTGCTCATTGCTGTAATGCGGCGCGTATTTATTGATTGCGCCGATGATGGTCAGGCGATGGAAAGGCTTGCTCAAATCCAGTTCGCGCCCGCCATAAGTTAATGTCGCGGTACCGTGTGCATCAATGGCTGCTTGTCGGATGACGGCTTCGGTGAAATCCATCAGCCATTGGTAATCGACGTAGGCAGCATAGAATTCCATCATCGTGAATTCTGGATTGTGACGCGGCGATACGCCTTCATTACGGAAGTTGCGATTGACTTCGAACACGCGATCAAAGCCGCCCACCACCAAGCGTTTCAAATACAGCTCAGGCGCGATGCGCAAGAACATTTGCATGTCGAGAGCATTGTGGTGCGTGATGAAAGGTTTGGCCGCAGCGCCGCCGGGAATGCTGTGCAGCATTGGCGTTTCGACTTCCATGAAGTCGTTTTTTTCCATGAAACGGCGAATTGACGACATCGCAGCGGTTCGCGCCTTGAAGGTGCGGCGTGTGTCTTCGTTCATGATCAAATCGACATAGCGCTGGCGGTATTTCATTTCCTGATCGGCCAGACCGTGGAATTTGTCAGGTAGTGGGCGCAACGCTTTGGTAATCAGACGCAGGCCGGTGACCTTGACGGACAATTCGCCGGTTTTGGTTTTGAACAGACTGCCTTCGGCGCCCAGGATATCGCCCAGATCGTAATGTTTGAAAGCATCATGCACCGCTTCGCCGACATTGTCGTTGGTGATGAAGATCTGGATGCGGCCATCGGCTTTTTGACCAGAGGCATCTTGCAAGGTTGCAAACGATGCTTTGCCCATCACGCGTTTGAGCATCATGCGGCCAGCGACGATTACTTTGACCGGTTCGGCTTCGAGTGCTTCGCGCTCGGCTTCGCCGTATTGCACATGCAAATCGGCGGCTTTATGTTGCGGACGGAAATCATTTGGAAACGCTACGCCTTGTGCACGCAAAGCAGTCAGCTTGGCGCGACGTTCTGCGACAATTTTGTTTTCATCGGGCAGGGCGGCGTCAGTGGCGGGCGGCGCTTGTTGGTCTGTGGTCATGGTCAGGCTCTATTCAAGAAAATTGTGATGCAAAGAAGGTGCCAAGCGACAAGCTGTTGAAGTCTTCGACAATCGCAATCACGTTGTCATAGCCGGCAAAGGCGCTAGCTGGCATGGTGGTTGTCAGTACCACGGCACGCATGCCGGCGCGGCGTGCGGCTTCCACGCCCAATGGCGCATCTTCAAACACGATGCATTGATCCGGGCTGACGCCGCAACGTTCGGCTGCTTTCAAAAACACATCAGGTTCGGGCTTGCCGCGCTTGACATCGGCGGCGCCGACGACCGCGTGAAAATGTTTGCGGATGTCGAGTCCGTCCAAGGTGAAATTGATATTGTCGTTTGGCGCAGAAGTGGCGACCGCCAAGATCAAGCCATCAGCCTTGGCGCGTTCAATCAGTGTTTCAAAACCGGCGATGGTTTGAAGGTGAGGGCGATACAAGTCACGATAAAGGCCTTCTTTTTCTGCGGCCAGTTGGGCCAATTCGGCATCGTTCAAATCATGCCGCACGTATAGGCGCATGATTTCGGCATTTTGGCGGCCGGCTGTGGCAAGAAAAAATGCTTCTTCATCAATGGCTTGCGACCGATTTTTAAAAAACTGTACCCATGAGGCAGAGTGATACGCCATGTTATTGACGATGGTGCCATCCATGTCAAAAATCAGGGCGCGCTTGCTGTCACTGCCGTTGTCGATAGTCATCGATTAGACTCCCTGCTTGAGCGAAGCTGCGATGAATTCGTCCAGATCGCCATCCAATACCGCCTTGGTATTGCCAGTCTCGAAACTGGTGCGCAAATCCTTGATGCGCGATTGATCCAGCACATAAGAACGAATCTGGTGGCCCCAGCCGACATCGGTTTTGGAATCTTCCAGCTTTTGCTGCGCGCTCATGCGGATGCGCAACTCGTGTTCGTACAGGCGCGATTTGAGCATGTCCCACGCTTCGGCGCGGTTGCGATGCTGGCTGCGGTCATTTTGGCATTGCACAACGATGCCAGTCGGAGCATGTGTCAGGCGCACGGCGGAATCGGTCTTGTTGATATGCTGTCCGCCGGCACCGGAGGCGCGGTAAGTATCGACCCGCACATCGGCTGGGTTGACGTCGATTTCAATCGAATCGTCCACTTCAGGATAAACAAACAAGCTGCAAAACGAGGTATGACGGCCATTGGCCGAATCAAACGGTGATTTGCGCACCAGGCGATGGACACCAGTTTCGGTGCGTAAAAAGCCGTAGGCGTAATCGCCTTCAACCTTTAATGTCGCGGTCTTGATGCCGGCGATTTCACCATCGGATTGCTCCAGGATTTCGACCTTGAAACCCTTGCGTTCGCAGTAGCGCAGATACTGGCGCAAGATCATCGAGGCCCAATCCTGCGCCTCCGTACCGCCGGCACCGGCTTGGATGTCGATAAAGCAATTGTTCGGATCCATCGGGTTGTTGAACATCCGACGGAATTCCATGCCCTCGACCATTTTCTTGAGCACGTCGGTATCTTGCTCAATGGCGCTCAGCGTATCTTCGTCCTGCTCTTCGCGCGCCATCGCGAACAGGTCGCTGGCATCGCGCAGGTCAGCGTCGATCTTGGTCAGCGAAAACACTATCGCTTCCAATGCTTTCTTTTCTTTGCCCAGATCTTGCGCGCGTTTAGGGTCGTTCCAAACGGTGGGGTCTTCTAATTCTTCGTTGACTTGTTCCAGCTTTTCAGATTTGACAGCGAAGTCAAAGATACCTCCGAAGTTCTGCTTCGCGGGTGGTCAAGTCCCCAAGTAAGGCTGACAGGGAGTTTATGCGTTCTGCTTCCATGATTTTCTATTCTGCGGTCAAACCCAAGATTATACGCGAGCCAATTTGATGAAATGATGTCCGTCGTTTCACTATCGAGAGGCTCGAACGAGTGGGAATCGTTTCTTGCAACCTACCAATTGTCCAACCGCCATGTGGCGGCTGAAATGATTGGGCGGCAAACACCGTTTTGACATATAATGACCGGCTATTCTCTTTTTCCTTGTTCTGGCTATGCATGCCGGGCAAACAGGGTTCGCCCTGTCACGATGCTGATTGATTGGGCGTTATTACAATAGAGATAGATTGTTGGCCGCTTTACTTTTCACTGCGGCCTTTTTATTTCCCATATAACGCACTTTGTCACGCATTTGAAGTCATAGGTTTTCCAGTTCCAATCCTTTGCCGCAAACAATGCTGAAATGCATGGCGCTGCCGTTGGCGGTGCTTGTTTGTTATTTAACCTCGAATTTGAAGTAAGTCCCTTCGTTCTGACTTGATTTGGCGCAATGAAAAACTCATCTAAAACTCTGACACTTTCCGTAAAAACCTCGCGACAGGCAACTTCAGCGTCGGCCCCCGCCGACAACGTCGATACGCCGGAAGTGCCGAGCCAAGTAGTTGTCATAAAAAAAACCCGTTCTCGCTTGGTTACGCCGCCAGATGCGGTTGCAGCCACGGCGGAAACCACCGTTGATGCAGCCGCACCGGTGGTCAAACCTGCCGCCGTCAGAAGAGCCGATCCTGCTGCCATGGCCAAGCTAACGCAAGCGCCGGTGTATTCGCCGATCAGCAGCATGAGCGCGCCGGTCACGCAAGCGACCGATGCCGCTACGCTGGCGACTATCGACACCTCGGGTTATTTCTTGCCATCGGTTAAGGTGCCCGGCCGTCGTGGTCGCAAGCCGAAAGAATTTCAGGCCGAGAACGATGAAATCACCGCGCTCAATGCGGTCGAACACGCCGAACTGAAGTCGGCGGACAAGGCCAAGCGTGAGCAAAAAGCCAAAGAAAAAGCACTGCTCAAAGGTGCTTTGTCATCCAATACCGAAGTGAGCGAAGAAGACCTGGAGCGCCGTCGTCAAAAGCTCAAGGCCCTGATCAAATTCGGTAAAGAGCGCGGTTTCTTGACCAATGCCGAAATCAACGATCATTTGCCGGAAAATATTTTCGAGCCGGAAGCGATTGAAAACATCATCAGCACTTTCAACGACATGGGGATTGCGGTTTATGAAGTCGCGCCTGACGCCGAGACTTTGCTGCTGTCGGACAATGTCGCCACCGTCACCACCGATGACGATGCCGAAGCGGGCGCTGAAGCCGCCTTGTCGACCATCGATTCCGATTTTGGCCGCACCACCGACCCAGTGCGCATGTATATGCGCGAAATGGGTTCACGCGACTTGCTGACCCGCGAAGGCGAAATCGAAATCGCCAAACGGATCGAAGGCGGTCAACGCGACATGATCCAGGCCATTTCGGCTTGCCCGATGGCGATTGTTGAAATCCTGGCGAATGCCGACAAGATCGAAAATAATGAAATCACTATCGATGAATTCGTCGATGGCCTGGTCGATCTCAACGCCGTTGTCAACATCCCTGTGGTGGTGGCAGCGAGTAGTGACGAGGATTCGGACGAAGACGATGACGAGGAAGAAGACGATGAAGAAGCCGGTGCTGGCATCGGCGGGGCAGCTGGATTTACGGTAGAACAGATGGCGCAGTTGCGCAAAGATGCGATGAAAAAATTCGCCATCATCGCTACCCAATTCGGCAAGATGCGTAAAGCCGTCGAAAGCGGCGGCTACAAATCAGCCGCGTACGACAAGGCGCAAGAAACGATTGCTCACGAGTTGCTCGGGATCCGTTTCACTGCCAAAGTGGTTGAGAAGTTGTGCGATACCGTGCGCTCCCAAGTCGATGCGGTACGCCACATCGAAAAGAAAATTCTTGAGTTGGTGGTTGATCGCTGCGGCATGCCGCGCGCCCATTTTATCCATACCTTTCCGGGTAGCGAAACCAATTTGTCATGGGTCGACGATGAAGTCGAAGCCAAACATCCTTACAGCCTGGTGCTGAGCCGTAACGTGCCGGCCGTCAAGGAATATCAGCGCAGCCTGATCGCCTTGCAAGAGCGTGTAACGATTCCTTTGCCTGACCTGCGCGCCATCAACAAGCAAATGTCGGCTGGCGAAATGCGTACCCGCAAGGCCAAGCGCGAAATGACCGAGGCAAATTTGCGCCTGGTGATTTCGATTGCGAAAAAATACGTCAACCGCGGCTTGCAATTCCTCGACTTGATTCAGGAAGGCAATATCGGCTTGCTTAAAGCAGTCGATAAGTTTGAATACCGTCGCGGTTATAAGTTTTCGACTTACGCCACCTGGTGGATTCGTCAAGCGATTACCCGTTCGATTGCCGATCAGGCCCGCACGATTCGCGTCCCGGTTCACATGATCGAAACCATCAACAAGCTGAACCGGATTTCACGTCAGTTCATGCAAGAAACCGGCGCAGAACCTGATCTGGCAACGCTGGCACTGAAGATGGAAATGCCGGAATCGAAAATCCGCGAAGTGATGAAGATCGCCAAAGAACCGATTTCGATGGAAACCCCGATGGGCGAAGACGGCGATTCGCAACTGGGCGATTTCATTGAAGATGGACTCACTCTGGCGCCGATGGAAGCGGCTTTGCAAGCGTCCATGCGGCGCGTGGTTAAGGACGTACTCGATTCACTGACGCCACGCGAAGCCAAGGTTTTGCGCATGCGTTACGGCCTTGAAATGCCAAGCGACCATACGCTGGAAGAAGTCGGTAAGCAGTTCGACGTGACACGTGAACGGATTCGCCAAATTGAAGCCAAGGCCATGGCCAAGCTGCGGCATCCCTCACGTTCGGATGTGCTGAAGAGCTTCCTTTCGGCGGGTTGATGAGCGTCGTTTTTTAAGTTTTTATCGAATAGATTGTTTATGAATCAGCCTTCTCCGGCATGCTGGAGAAGGCTTTTTTTATGGCGTTATTTGTTGATGGGCGATGCCGTTATAAAAAATATAGGGGGTATATGGTAAAACAATGCCTTATCCGCTTGATTTCATTGGCATACATTTAATACTGGCACCAGTATTAAATGTGCTGCCGAGACGTTATTTGGCATGCTGGGCTGGCTAGGCGTACAAATTGATCCGGCTTGCAATGGATTCCGTGTTTTGATATGCACGAATGACTCGGCTCGATTGATCCGAATTTGGGTTAATGCGGCCAGTGTCGGACGACTCGCCGGTCTTGGCAGCAGACTGGAGCTGGCTATTGATATTGGCGTCGCCATCAATCGTTGTGCCGGCGGTTTTATCCTGCACTTGCAAGTCGGTCGATTTTTCTGCAGATTGAGCAGCCTGGCTCGGCAACTCGGCGCGTGCCTGCATTTCCATCTGTCGCGCCGCGGCCGCCACGGCACGATCAGGGCCGGAAGGATCGGCTGGCGCCAGCGCCGCTGCCAAGATGGTGCGGGCGCGCTGAATCGTGTCTTGTGGCGTGCGGCCGGGCGAGGTGTTGATGCCGACTTCACCAGCGATGGCATAGTTGACGCCGTCCGGCCCTTTTTGATAAGTAAAACTTGCGCCGGAAGTGGCCAGTCCGCCACTGGCCGCCAGATGCGCCGCTTCATGCTGGCGTACCTCACGGTCGCGTGCCTGCAATTTGCCCAATTGTGTTAATTGCGCGGGACTGAGATCGGCCTTTTCCTTGGTTTTTGTTCTGCTAGCCGCTGCGGGGTTCGCTGCAGTATTTGATACAGTATTTGAAGCGGCCACAGTTGACGCGCTGCCCGATTCGGCCCGCAAGCGCCAGCCCGCAGCACCATCGGCATACGCTGAATTGCCTGTAAAGCCGCTAGAAATACTGTCGATACCCATTGCGAATCGCTGGCTGGTTGTCGATTTAAAGCGCTAGGCCGAGGTATTGATAGTGGTGCCGACGGTTTGCCCGATTTCATTTATGCGTGCTGGCGGCGGACTGGCCGGTGGCGCTGGAGAAGCGACATTTTCTGGCTTTTTGGGTGGCACGGGCGCCGCTTGTTTGGCTTGTGTGGTTTGCGTCACGCTATTGCTGTTGTTGGAAGAAACGGAATTGGTTTGCATGACAAGACCTTTCAGAATCAGGTAAAAAACAAAATGTAGCTGGGAAATTCGTGCGCCCTTCAGCTTAGACCTTAGGGCGCGAAGATTCCAGTACAGATTCCGGTAAAACTAAAGTCTGATTGAAGTAGAAGTGCGAATTGAAGGCATTCAGCGCAATGCATAGCGCTGCTCCTGTTTACGAAAACTCAGTGTAATCCAAGCTTCAAAAGCAGTTTCTGAAGCTGTTTTAATGAAAAAATACTGCATGGTGTATTTTTAAAGACGCAATGAAATCGTGCGGGATCGTGGGTATTATTGCCTATACTCCCTATAATTAGCCTTTAGTGCCAGCGCAGAAGCTATACCAGCGCCAGTTTCGCCGCCCGATAACCCCACCATGCCGCTTCTTCAAATACCGAAAATCCCGACAGGTCGGCATGCGCAAACAGGATCGGGCCATCCAGTTCGCGCAAGGCGCGCAGCCCATCGTTGGCGCGAAAACCGGGTAGCGGCGCCGCCATTGCATGGCCGCGCAAGGTGATATCGACCCGCTCGATATGCGGTGCCAGTTGCCTGCCGTAAGCGGTTTTCAAATCAGCACTGGCCCGCTCTAACAATTGTTCCGGCGTGGCTTTATCGAGCCATTTGCGACCGGCATCAGGGCTGCGGTCGGACAGGGCGGTGTAGGTGCTGAAGACGGTTTTTTCTGGTGGGCGCACGCGGATATCCTGATGGGTCGAGACGACATAACCCAAACCCGGTTCTTGATACACCACGTTATCCCAAGAGAGTGGCGCGTGCGGTAATTCTTGCGGAAAGCCTTTGAGCAAAAAATTGGCGACCATCCATGGCGCGTAGACGGGCGTATGACGGGCCGGGTCGAAGCCGTATTGCTGAATCGAGTCCACCACCCGCGCCGCGACATACAAAGGCATGGCGCAAATCGCTTTTCTGGCGCGTACCGTGTACGTGCGTGGCACGCCGTTGACCAATTCGAAGCACAGCGCTTCAACCCCGCCCTTGACCACCTTCAGCGATACCGCCGTACCCGCTTTGCGCCGGCTGCCGGCGGCACGGTCCATAGCGCTTGCCAGCGGCTGCAAGCCGCCGGGCCAAGTGAGCCACGCGCCCGGTCCTGCATTGGCTGCTTGTCCCCAGCGGCTACAGTAATAATGCAGACCGGCCCAGGCCGAGACTTGATCGTAACGGGTACCGTAATCGTCGCGGCAGCAATAGTTCAGGTACCAATGCAAAGTCGGCGAGCGGTAGCCGTTTTGTTCTAACCAGGTTTTAAGTGTGATCTGGTCTAGCGCCAGCCATTCTGGGTCGGCCGAGGACAGCATGGTCGGGAAGACGAAAATACGTTTGCCGTCGCTGCCATGCAAGCCGCGCAAACGTTCGACTTCTTCAAAAAAACGCCGATGCTCAATCAATTCCTGTTCCGGGACATCTTCAGTGGGAATGAAGCCGTCTTGCCATTTGCCATTAAATAGTAAGCGCTCTTCCGGCCCATGCAAGATGAAGCGCTCGTCGTAGGTCGGTTTTTCACCCATGGCGTCGCGCTGGATGATGCCAAGGTCGCTTAGGATTTCACGCACATGGAAGGATTCTGGCGAAGGCAGCGGCAGGTAGTGGCCGCCAGTCGGATATTCCAGGTCGCCAAACGATCCGCCAGCCGCGTTGCCATACGGTTGCGGGCCGTCGATCATGAGGAAATTAGCATGGCCGTCCTTGGTCATTTTCCACGCGGCGGTCAGGCCGGCGATGCCGGAGCCCAGTATCAATACGTCAGTCGAAATCTCTGCCGCTGGCGCTGGCAGGGTGCGCCGGTCGCGCAGGAAATGGCCTTCGGCGCGGCCGGGATAATTGAGCTTGGGCTCAATTTCTTGCCAGCGCCACAGGCCGGCAATGGTGCCGAAAGCAGCCGTGCCGCTGGCGCCGGCCCACAGCAAAAACGAACGGCGCTGCATCAGCGGATCACCTGTCGCCAGTCTTGCTCGAACTCATGCACCAGCGATTGCGTGTTGAGGCGATTGGGCGCCATCGGCAAGCGTTGCATATCGGGCGGGAAGGTGAACATTTCGCGCGTCGTGTCAGCATTTAGATAGCGCATCGGCAAGCGATATTGCGTCGGCACCTCATAGGCCATTTGCGGCGACGCCAGGATAAAGCCCCATTCGCCAAAGGACGGTACATACAGATGGTAGGGAAAGGTGCGCAAGCCCACTTCGCGCAGCGTGGCATCGATGGTCCAGTACGCATGCGGCGCAAAAAACGGCGAGGTCGATTGCACCGCGATCAACCCATTGACCGCGACATGTCTGGCCAAGGTACCGTAAAACGGCACCGAATACAGCTTGCCCAGTGCGAAGCTGGACGGGTCGGGGAAGTCGACGATGGCTGCATCGAACATGGCATCGCTTTTCTGTAGCCAGATCGCAGCATCGGCATTGATCACTTGCACGCGCGGATCGCTTAGGGAAGCGTGGTTGAGTTTGACCAATTCCGCCCGTTGGGTAAATGCATTGGTCATCGCCGGGTCGAGATCGACCAGGGTCACCTTTTGGATATTTGGGTAACGCAAGACTTCGCGTAGCGCCAAGCCGTCGCCGCCGCCCAGTACCAGCACCGAACGGGCCCACGGTAACGCTTGCAGCGCCGGATGCACCAATGCCTCGTGATAACGGTATTCATCACGCGATGAAAACTGTAAATTGCCATTGATATACAGCCGCAGGTCATCCTTCCAGCGCGTCACCACCAGACGCTGATAGGGCGTGGTGGTAGAGAACACGATCTCGTCACCAAACAAACCATGTTCGCCCCAATACACTAGCCGGTCCGACATGGCAAAACCGAAGGCCAGAAAACACAGTACGGAACTGGCACGCAGCAAACGACCGGTAACCGCTTTCAATTCGGTGCGGAAAGTATGAATCGTCCACAGTGCCACGCCGACATTGAGCATGCCAAACAGGAAGCCGGTACGCATCAGTCCCAAATAGGGCGCCAGCACTAGCGGAAACAGCAACGACACCGCCAGCGCACCCAAATAGTCGAAAGTGAGTACGCGGCTAACGAGTTCATTGAACTCGGTCTGGCGTGCATTCAAGGCCCGCATCACCAGCGGCACCTCCATCCCAACCAGCATCCCGATCATGAACACCAGCACATACAGAACGGTGCGAAACGGTGCCTCCATCCAGGAAAAAGTGAGGAACAAAATCACCGCCGACAGTCCGCCTATCAAGCCGACCGCCAGTTCGATGTCGACAAAACGCGCCAGCACGTCCTCGTCTTTGACATATTTGGAGAAATGCGCACCCACCCCCATGGCGAACAGATAGCAACCAATGACGGTAGAAAATTGCAGGATCGAATCACCCAGCAAATAACTCGACAAGGCGCCGGCGATCAGTTCATAAGCTAAGCCGCAAGAGGCGACGACAAAGACCGAGAGGATTAAAATTCTTTTGTTCATGGTTTGGTTTTGAACTAATATACTTTCCGCTTAAGTAACTTTTATCTGACTTTCTTAAGGCTTAGGCATAACTGTCCCTGCCGCGTCGTGGTTGCTTGCCGTACCAGGCCTACTACCTTCGTCGTCACCGTCTCTGGGGTCATTTTGCGTAAGTCCACTTTCTAACTCATAGTGAGAACGCCGTGTTTGCATTCACCAATTATTTGCTGCACCTGTTCCTGGCAACGGCCTTGATCATCTTGTTCTTTTGGGTCTATACGACCGTTACACCGTTTAATGAAATCCTTTTGATCCGCCAAGGCAATAATGCCGCCATGTTATCGCTGGGCGGTGCCTTGATTGGTTTTTCGCTGACAATCGCGTCGAGCATCGTCCATACGGCCCACTATCGCGAATTTTTGATGTGGGCCGCCGCCGCGATGATAGTGCAAATCATGGCTTACGCCATCACAAGTCGTGTGCTGCGCATGTCGAAAGACCAGATCGAGGCCGGCAATACCGCTTTCGGTGGATTACTGGGAGCGATTTCGCTCTCAATCGGCGCCATTAATGCGGCCTGTATTTCTTAGTGTATTTTTTTAGCGTATTTTTGTAGTTGGCTTAGCGCATCAATTTCCCTTACATATAGCAATAGGAGTCAGTCATGGGTCTCGGATCGTTTATCAAGAAGCAGTTTATCGATGTCCTGCAATGGAATGAAGAAACCGACGGTGTGCTGGCTTGGCGTTACCCAATGCAAGACTTTGAAATACAAAATGGCGGCACCCTTACCGTGCGCGAATCGCAGGTAGCCGTCTTTGTCAATGAAGGCCAGATCGCCGATGTTTTCGGCCCTGGCAATCACACCCTCACCACCAATACGCTGCCAGTGCTGACCAACTTGAAAAATTGGGACAAGTTATTCGCTTCCCCCTTCAAGTCGGATGTGTATTTTTTTAGTACCCGCATCCAGACCGGACGCCGTTGGGGCACGACCCAACCGATCACGATCCGCGATAAGGATTTCGACATGATCCGGGTGCGTGCCTTCGGTATGTATTCCTATCGCATCGCCGATCCTAGAAAGTTTTATACAGAAATCAGCGGCACACGCGATGTCTACACCCGCGACCCCATCACCATCACCGGCGGCCGGCCCGACGGATCCTCACGCATCCCGCCGTCCACGTGCAACCTGAGCATCGAGAACCGGGACGGCAAAT
>JAZKIX010000152.1:32749-45288 GCA_040384645.1 Pseudomonadota bacterium
TTGGTCGACCCTAAGAAATTCTTTACCGAAATTAGCGGCACGCGCGAGGAATATACCCGCGATGAAGTGGAAGACCAGTTGCGCGGCATGATGTTGGCCACCATGGCCAATTCGCTTGGCAATGCCGCGGTGCCTTTCCTCGATATGGCGGCCAACCAGACGCTGATGGCGCAACAGGTTAAGGGTGATGTGACGGCCGCATTCGGTAAATACGGCCTGGGCCTGGATGAATTCAACGTCGCCAGCGTCAGCTTGCCGGAAGAATTGCAAGCCGCGCTGGATGAGCGGATTTCCGCCGGTATGAAAGGCGGCATGAGCGCCGACAAAATGGCCGGTTTCACCCGGTTCCAGGTCGCCAGTTCGATCCCATTGGCAGCGCAAAACGAAGGCGGGCTGGCGGGGCTGGGCGCTGGTTTGTCGTCGGGCGTGGCCTTTGGCCAAGTGATGGCGCAAGGTTTAAATAGTGCGTTGGCACCGGCAGCGCCAGCGGCCGCTGCACCCGCCGCCGCTGCACCAGCGGAAGAACCGATTGAAGCGCGTCTCGAAAAACTCAAGGGCTTGCTCGATAAAGGCTTGATCTCGGCTGCCGATTACGACAGCGCCAAGAGTGAATTATTGAAAAAGCTGATCGGTTAAGGCACAGTTTTTATGCAAAATGTTGCTTGCCCCAGTTGCGGTGCACCGGTCCAGTTTCGCTCGCACGCTTCCGTCATGGCGGTGTGCGAGTATTGCAAGACCACGGTCCTGAAAGACGCCGATTCGGTCAAGGATTTGGGCAAAATGTCCGATGTGCTGGAAGATTATTCGCCGATCCAGATCGGCACTACCGGCCTATTTGGCGGGCGCGTATTCAATGTGATCGGGCGCATTCAACTGCGTTATGCGGCCGGTTTATGGAATGAATGGGCCATTCTTTTCGATGATGGTGCCGCTGCCTGGTTGTCCGACTCATCCGGCCTCTACACCCTGACCACCGAGCGCCCGGCCGATGCGCAATTGCCCACTTTTGAGCAATTGCAGCCCGGCCAGTCCTATCCGATTAGCGGGCAATCTTTTATCGTTGCCGAAATCCGCAACGCGGACTGTATCGGTGGCCAGGGCGAATTGCCATTCAAGATCGGGCAGGGCTGGCGGATACGGGTGGCCGATTTCCGTTGCCATAGTAGCTTTTTGACGCTCGATTATTCCGATTCGGAACTGCCAAAAGTCTATGCCGGGCAAGCTGTCACGCTGGACGGGCTGCAATGCCAGATGCTGCGCGACGAAAGCCAGATCAAGGAAGGCGCCAGCAAGTTTAAAGGCAAGATCGACGCCCTCGATTGCCCCTCCTGCGGCAGCAGTATCAAATACTTGCCCGGCATGACCAGCCACCTTGTCTGCCCCAGTTGCCATGCGCAAATCGAGGCCGCCGGACCCACTGCCCAAGTGCTGGCGGCAGGCGAGCGCATGGCGCAAGTGTCGACCACACTGGAGTTGGGCGCCACGGCCAAGATCGATAACCGCGATTACCAGTTGATCGGTTTGATGAAGCGGCGCGACGATGAAAACACGGGCTGGATCGAATACTTGCTCTACAACGCCCAAGCTGGATTTTTATGGCTGGTCGAAACCGACGATGGCTGGGCCCGCGCCAAGGTGCTCGATAGCTGGCCGAGCTGGGTTCAACATAGCGACACGGCAAAATTGGGCGATCGCGCCTTTAATAAATTGTACGAGTATCAGGCCACTGTCGAATTTGCAGCCGGCGCCTTCAACTGGCGCGTCAGCGCCGGTGACACCAATCGCGTGGTCGAATTTGAAAACGGCAAAAGCAAGTTGGCGGCTGAAATGACAGCCAACGAGCTGACCTGGTCGCTCTCGCTACCGGTCGCCGCTGACCAGATCCGGGCCTGGTTTGGGCAGACGGTTGCTGCAGACAAAAACAGTGGCGCCGACGAAGAAAAATCCTTAGCCAGCCGCTTCATGATGTGGCTATTAGGCTTAAATGCGATCCCGCTTATTTTCTCCTTCGGCAATACCTGGCTGTTCATCGCATTTGCCCTAGCCGCCATCTATTTCCCCGCGAAATACATCGAATCCTTAGGGGAAACTGAAAAATGAACTGGAAATTTTTTGCCTATGCCTTTGTCGTCACCTTGCTGACTACGACTTTTAGCTGGAGCCGGATGTTCACTTCCTACAGCGGCAGCAGCACCTCCGGCGGCAGTAGTTGGAGTTCCCATTCCTCCGGCGGAAGCTGGGGCAGTGGTCGAGGTGGTGGCCACAAATGAGTGCGCAGCGTCAAATACCCGCGCAATTATCGACCCAGTTCCAGCCCGCCGGCAGTCATCTGCTAGCCGATTTATACGGTATAGCGTCGGACAAACTGAGCAATCCCGCAAGCATCGAACAGCTATTGCGCGACAGCGCCCAAGCGGCCGGCGCCCATATATTGCACAGCCATTTTCATGCCTTTGGCGCCGGGCAAGGCGTGACTGGCGTCGTCCTATTGGCAGAATCCCATATTTCAATCCACACTTGGCCCGAATTCAATTTCGCCGCCGCCGACATCTTCATGTGCGGCGGCGCCGCGCCGCAACGTGCGTTGGAAGTGATCCGGCAAGCCTTGCAACCGGCATCGAGTTCGGTGCAGACCATTGTGCGGGGAACTGCTGAGCTGATGGTTGAATCTTAAGCGTTAGTAACCTGACCAATGCGCAGGACCTCGGCGGCCCCGCACACCAGATCAAAACAATTAACAGCCCTATTTGAAAAATACAGTTTTATGGGGGGTATAGGTAAAAACAATGCGTCTTCCGTACGTATTTGTTACGCTTTAAATAATACGGGTCTCAGTATATATTCAGGCTTGTGGCAACTTCCAGCGCAATCCTTACCAAGCATTCTCAATACCCGACACCACAAAATGGGCTGCCTTGTTGATCAAGGCATCGGAAAGCGCACCAGTTACCGTCGTCTTCTCGAATCGCGCGGTACCCGCTGCGCTGCTGCGAATATCGATGCCGACCGTGCCGGGATTGACAATCGACGTCGCCATGAAACGCATGCTGGCGCCATTCGATGGCTGCTCGATCAGCACGCCAGCATAACTGCTGTCCTTGATCTGGTTGCCGGTCAGCTCGACGAATAAGTTGTCCAGCTTCCCTTTGGACTTGTGCCAGTAAGCCCAGATCGCGCCTATACCAGTAGCCCAATCGTGATGAAAAGAGCCGCAGCGATTCAAGATATTGTGCGAGATCGTCAGGCGGCCGCTCATCACGGGTGGGTTGAAGTCGGTGCCAAAGGCGATGCCGGCGCCGTTGTCGACTATATCTTCCACCACGTTGAATGACACCGTATTGTCCTTGCCACCATAAATCGCGATGCCGTTCGCCAAGCCTGGCAATTGCACGGTGTTGTGGTGGAAGCTGTTGCCGGTATTGGTAAAGGTATCGGACCACATCGCCAAGCCGTCGTCGCCCGTGTTGCGGATACTGCTATTACTGACGCTCGAATTGCTAGTGCCATAATGAAAATTGATGCCATCGGCCCAGACATCGCGTATCCGCACGTGGCGAATGGTTGCCTTGCTGACTGTGCCAGACTGCGAGAAAGAGCGCGTGACCCAGATGCCAACTTTGTTGTGCTGGATCCAGACACGATCAACGCTGGAATTGGACAGATTGCCCTCGATGCCCGGCACGCCGCTGTCATCATCGCGCAAGGTATCGGCGGCTCTGATTTTGATGTCGCTGATGCTGATATTGCCGCCTTTGGCATAGATACCGGCGAACGCCCCTTGCAAGGTGGTGCGCCACATGCCGGCGCCTTTAAGCGAGATACCGGCATCCAGATAAATCCGGCTGCCACTGCCGCTCCAGGCATTGCCCGCCGTGCCGATGTCAAAGTCGAAACTGCCGGTTGGAAGCCAGACGCCTTTTTTAAGGCCGCCAGAATTTTTGACCGCAGCAATTGCCAGCTTCATGGCCGCAGTATCGTCCAAGCGGTCATCGGCGATTGCGCCATAGCTTGTGATGGCGACGTAATCCGGCGGTTGACTCAAGGCGGCCGGTACGGCTTCGGTCTCGATCAAATCGATCACGATGCTGGTGGTACCGGAGCTGGTATTTGTATCTTCGCGCAGCAATTTTATTTGCGTTCCTACCGGGTAAGATTGGTCGAGCAAGACCGAGACTTCATCAAAAAACCTGTGTGCATTATTAGGCTTGGCCTTGGGATTATTGGTCCAGCGTTTTGATTTTTTACTTTCCGAATCCCATACGCCATAAATCCAGCTGAATTTATTGGTCAGCAGGATTTGCCGCTTAAATTTTCCATCGATATACAAGCTGATCCCGGCGCTATAGGCCGAGCCGTCGGCGCTGTCGGGGATCGAATAACGCAGCGTCAGCCCTTGCGCGGCAGCCTTTAGATTAAATTGAAGATGCTGCTCGGCAGCCAGGCTGATCGCTTGCCGGCCCGACGCTTCGCTGGAAATCTGGCCCCACGCCCGGCTGTTGCCGATATCAGAGCCATTGGTGTGGACGAGCTTGGCGTCTTCCGCTTCGTATGTCGTGATGGGGGTAGCCGCGCCGTAGTTGGTCGCAATGCTGAGTGCCGTACCGTCGGCGTCATCGGTGGCAAGGATGTCATGGGTGTCATGGGTGTCACCAAGCGGCGCTGCGCCAGTCGCCGGCACCAAAAGCAGGGCAATGCAGAACCACAGCAGGCACAGTGACAATCGTATTTTCAAGCCTTAAATCCTTTCAAGTGAGGCAATAATTGGGGGGTATGTGCCGAAACAATGCCCATCCCGCAGGGCTTCATTGCGTCAAAAATAATACACATGCCAGTATATTTTGACTATTAACCACAACCTGACGCATGGGTAAGGCTCTCCAACAAAGGTACAGCTCACTCGCCATCGACACCAGACGCCGCAATGAATTCGTCAAATGCCCTAGCTGTTAATGTCATGCTGCCTTGTTTTTGACAGCCCACTCAATGCCTTGGCATAAGACCAATCGATCAATTCCCGCAAATATCCGGCATCGATCGCCTTCACATTGACAATCGTTACCCAATGAAACCGATGCATATAACGCGCCGGTTTAATGCCTTCTTGATCCGTTAGTTCCAGGAATCGCTCCGGCGTTACCCGAATGCTGAAGCGCCATTGCTCGGGTGTGCTGGTCTTGAAATAGGCAAAATTTTTGTGGCCGACCTTATAGACCAGCACGTTGGAAGGCGCATCATGCTGGGTTTGATGAGCGCCTGCCAGCGCCGCGCAATACTGTTTTACTTCCGTGACGTTCATTGGCGATCCATTGAGAGTTTGCGTATAGTTTTGAGCAATGTGCAGGTGCCATTGCGTCTCCAAACCATTTTAATGGGGATAGATGACAACACATCGGCTCGCCCGCAGGTTTTCGTTGCACATTTTAATACTGAACAGAGTGGTTTTTTAGTGTCTCAAAACCTCTTCCAGTAGGCCGGTTGCTCGCCAAATGAGCGCCGTGGCGGATCAGGTATGACACCAACCGGTATGACACCAACCGCCAACGCCCGGCTTGGCTATGCAAATACATTGACCTCACTGGATTGTTTTATGGATGAAATATTTGATCGGAACGCTTGGAGCGATTTCATTCGGGGCTACACCATATACGACTGCGCCATATTTCGGTCGAAGGGATTTGGATTCGTTTTGGTGGAGGAAAAAGGCGACAGAGAAATATTGCCACAGACCCGGTTTATGACAATGGCGACCGATCAGCCTCTGGATAAGCGCTTTGGGGTTTCGAGCGCGGCCCATTTTGACTTTTGTTCGATCGCTTGTAGTGCCTGTCCACCTGAATATGTGGTGGTCGATATAGCTAGCCAAGTGTACTCGGCGAGTGGACAGCGTAAAGGGGACGAACAAGCGATCGATCAGCTTGTCGATATGAAAACCTACCGGGGCGAAGTAGGTATCGTCAACAAGGTGGTGCGTGCCGCCGGGCAAATTTATGCGCTAGGCAACTACCGCAAGATTTATAGGCGGATCGGCGTGGACCAATGGATCGACATCGCCAAGGAAGGGAAAGCTCTTCCCATGCCGGCCGACGTCGAAACGGGGAAAAAATACGCCACCAGTTTGGGTTTCGTTGATATGAGCGCTTTCGCCGCCGATGACATGTATGCGGTCGGCGGCAATGGTGACGTGTGGCGCTTTGACGGCACGATGTGGCACGATTGTTGGATTCCGACCATTGCCAGCCTGTCGACTGTTTGCTGCGCCGGCGACGGCTTGGTCTACATTTCTGAATGCAATGGCAGCGTATGGGCAGGTCGCGCAAATCAATGGAAGCGAATAGTCGATGCCGACATCGCGTGGGGGTTTCAACCGGTTGATATGGTCTGGTTCAATCGGCGTCTGTATTTGGGTGGACAAGAAGGCTTATGGACGATTGAACCGCACTGTAGACGCCTTATTCCACTAGGCGAAGCTGAACGCGACGCACCCAACGCAACGAATGGCGGACGTCTCGACGTCAGTCCGGACGGACAAACTCTTTTGACGGCCGGCCCCCACGGTGCATGCCTTAACGACGGCACGGGGTGGAAACGGCTTTTCAGCACATTCGATTTCTTATAGCGCTAGAAAATGATGCTGCGCAAAGGATCTACTCGCCACGGCATTGCAGCGCCGGTTTAAGAGTCCTCAGTCAATGTGCCCGTCTCAGCGTGACCGACGGTGTTAACGCTCGATGTAGTAATGACTAACTGGATCTGTAGCCAGATGCGCTGCGATAGCGTCCCACGCGCCGGAAGAAACGACCTGTTCGAGGTGGCTTTTGTGCTTTGCTTCAGACTCCCATTCTTCCAGCAAGGTAAAGGTGCATGGATTGTCGATTGCCGCAAATAGTCGTACCGATTTGCAGCCGTCCACTGTCGGCAATGCCTGTTTCACCTGCGCAAGCATGGTGCTAAATTGGATTGCAGATTCAGGTTTTGTGGTGAAAGTGATGATCACGTTGATGCCGCTCATGGATTTTCCTTGATAGTCGATCAGCCGAAGAGGCCGATGGCCGGCGCCGGATGCACGATATATGCATCGCTTTTTGATAGCGCAAGTCAGGTCTCACTTTAGCGATGAGAGGATGGAGCGGCAATGACGGGGACTGCGATTTTATTGATCGTGGCTGCTGAGTATGTCGTGCTGTGGATTGCAAGCTTGCCGGCTGCATTCGGTAGGCGATGTGCCGAAGCGCCGTTTGAATTCGCGTGTGAAATGTTCGGTACTGTCAAAGCCTACCGCAAGCGCCGCTTCGCTGGGGCGCATGCCATTACTCAACAGGAGATCTCTTGCGCTGTCGAGTCGCAGTGTGCGCAAATAGCGCATCGGGCTGATCCCGGCGACTGCGCGAAAGCTGTGCGCATAGTGCGACGGACTCATGGCAACCTGGCTTGCCAGTTCATCGACCGACAACGGACGGCGAAACTGGGCGTGGATGAATTGCATCGAGCGTTGGATTTGGGTCGCAGAACGGCTCATGGTGGCGGCCTGCCGAATCGCCGCAGCGGCGTCGGAGCGCAACAGCCGCACGATAATTTCCTCCAACACCAGCGGTGCAATCGTGTCGCGATCGATTGCATCATCGACGCTGGGCAATAAACGCGTCAGCGCTTCCAGCACGCGCTGATCGATGGGTGCGACGTAGGACTTTTCAACTGATTCCGTATTGCCGCCTTTGCCGGTATCAGCCAGCGCGACGAAGGTCTTCACTAGCAGATCGGGTGGGAGGTCGAGATGGATCGCCAGATAAGGATGACCCGGCGTCGCCGCCACCACCGTGCTGTGGCAGACGGTTTCACCGCCCAACACCAGATAATGCAGCTCGTCATACGTCAGGCTCTGGCCCGCAAGCCTTGCCGTCTTGCTGCCTTGCAAAACCACGACCAGGCCCGGCATCAAGATCTGGCTCTTTTGGTATTGAACCGGCGTCGAAAATCGGTAGTAGCGCAGCCCAGGGTAGCCCGATTCCGTGCGCCCATCCAAGGGCGTGCGCTCGGCCACCATGGTGCGTAACAGCGCTATGCTGGCGGTGGTAGCCTCAGTGGCGGATGTTGGGAATGACGGCATCTTGTTTAACTGAGATTGGGCATATTTGTAGATGGAACTAGTAGAGCAACCAGATGAATTTGTAGGGTGCGCCGAGCGCACCGATAACGTTGCGGCGCACTTGGTGCGCACGGCGCACCCTACTTATCTCATTCAATTGTTTCATCTGGTGTGTCTACCAGGTTGGCTGTAGATCGTTTGTAGGTCGTTTGCAGGTCGGACTTCAATCCGACAATATTTGCACCCATCGTCGCTTCTCGGTAACTTACGCAAGTTGGGTTGAAACCCAACCTACATATTTTCGTAGCATTAGACGGTAATGGTGGCTCTATTTGCGTTACGCGTTGGCATAGAGGGAAAAAGTGGTTTTGACTTTGCCTCAGCCTACAAACAAAACAACGTCTAATGCGAATAGAGCTGTATTGGTGGGGGTATATGCCAAAACAATGCCTATCCCGCACGGTTTTATTGGGCCTTTAAAAATACATGTCCCAGTATATTTTCATCTCAAACACGCCAATTTCCACTAAAATCCGCCCGCCATCCTCCGCAATCAACGCGCCGCCACCTTCGCCACCCGCCTTTGCAACACAAATATCGGTTGCGCCCAAGGCATGTCTTTTTTCTTTTTGCTGGTAATGAGCGTCAATTCCGACGGATCGTAGACATCCGTATTGTGCGTCAGCGGCGTGGTCATCAGGTATTGTGCATCGGTGTTTTTTAGAAATTCGCCGACCAGCTGGATGTTGCGGATATCCAAATGGGCGAAGGGTTCGTCGATGAAGACGAAGCCGCCGGAGCCATCGTCCGATTTCAACAAGCCGATCAGCAAGATCAGCGATTTCATCACTTGCTGGCCGCCGGAGGCTTCGCCGTCGTTCATGCCGATAGCGTTTTTGCCGTCGAATTTGAAGCGCACGTGCAGGCCGGCTTGCGCCAGTTGCAGGTCGTCGTTTTCCAACCGTACCGGGTCGGCGTTGACTTCGATGCCGGCTAGTTCGCCCAGTTCTTTGATGTTGCGGCTATAGGTTTTGACGGTGTAGCGCAGCCGTTCGATGTAGGCGCCGCGGGCGTTGCCGGTGGCTTCGATGGCGCGGTTGTTTTGATAGCGGCGCTCGTCGGTTTCGTTTTGGCGGCCTTGCAACTGGTCGCTTAGACGCTTGTGCTGATCGACCACGGTGGCGTCGGTTTCCCAATCTTCGCGTGCCAGATTGGCAATCAAGCTGGCGATGCGCAGGTCGACTTGATGTGCGTTTTGATGCTCTTTGACCAGTGCGATGCGGCGTGCCGGGCGACGCCATTGAAACGGCAGCCGGCGCCAGGTTTGGCGGATGCTCGCCAGAGATTTTGCATGCGCCGTGCGTTCGTCGAGCTGGCGTTTTTGCGATTGTCGCAATTGCGATTCCAGCTCGGCCAGCGCGCCTTTGGCACCATGCCAGGCGGTATCGGCGCGGGTGCGGGCTTCGGTGGCGGCTTTGCTTTCGGCGTGCAGTTCGCCCAGACGGGTGCCGACTTCGAGCCGGGTCGCTCTCAAAGGTTGCGCGCTGTGCGCCGCTTCGTCGAATTCGGCGGCGCGTGCGTTCAATTCCTTGGCGGCATCGACGCCCGCAATACGTTCTTTCAGCGCGCCGATCTCAGCTACCAGTTTGTTGATGGAAAGCGTTAGCTGGTCTTCTTCCGATTCCAGCGCGGGCAGGGCTTTTTGCAGAGCTTGCAAGCGCTGGTTGCGGCCGGCCTGGCCAAATCGATAGCGCGCCAGTTCGACAAAGAGCGAGCGGCCGCCGCGCCGCTCGCGGTGATAGGCCTCGGGCGTGATCCATTCATCGTCGTTTGATTGCATGCCCAGTTCGATCGAATCGACGCGCGTGATGCGCGCCAATTGCTCGATCAGCCAGCCCGGCACGGCGGCGGAAAAACGCACGACGGACAACAGGCTGTCGTCCTTGACCGAGGGCGCGCTGACGCGTTCGGGCACGATGAAATGGCCATACCGTTCTTTTTCCGCTAACCGATACGCGGCCTTCGCATCGCTGGCTTTTTCCAGCAAGACAACCGAAGCGTAACCGCGCAGAATACCTTCGACGGCGCCTTGCCAGCGGTTGTCCGTGACGTCAACGATATCGGGCAGCATCACGTGGCCAATGCCAGCGTCCGTCATGGCGCGGCGCATGGCACGTACATTATCGGGTTCGGGCAGGGCGGTCTTGCCTTGCAACGCGGCGATGGTGACCTGGTCGGCGGCGAGGCGAGTGCTGATAGTGTCGCGGCGCTGCTTCTGGCGCAGGTAATCGGCTTCTTTCTGGCCCAGTTGGGCGGCGACTTCGGCGATGTCACTGCCAGCCTCCAGCGCCAGTTTTTGCAGGCGCTGCTTTTGTTCCAGCAGGCTTTCCAGCGGCTTGAGCTTGGTGTTAATTTCTTGCAGACGCGTCTGGCTTTGATTCTGCTCGGTTTCCAGACTGGCTTCATGATGTTGCGCGTTGCTGAGGGCGGCGGCGCGACGTGCCAGTTCACCGCGTTTGTCGCTTAGTTGGGCGTCTTGATGCGTCAGCGTCTTGCGTGCGTCACTCAGGCTGCGGCTGGTGTTGGCGTTTTTTTCGCGGGTTTCGTGGTATTGCAGGATCGGCAGGATTTCTTCCTGCAAGTCGCTGCGTTCCTTGTTCAAGCTTTGCCATTGGTGGAAATTGACCGTGCGGGCGCGCAGCAAGCCCAGATTGGCTTTGGAGGCTTCCAACTCGGTTTCGAAACGCTTCAGTTCGACTTCGGTATCGCGTTGGTGGCGCTTGGCTTCGTCGTAGGCATCCAGCACTTCCTTGTCGCCAAAGACCTGAAATACCAGGTCGAGCAACTGGCGCGGCGCGTATTCGCACAGCTTGTCGGTTTCGCCCTGTTCCAGCGCCAGCACTTTCGCCATCGCGGGCGAGAGGCCAGCAGCGGCCAGGCGCTTGCGATAGGTTTCGACCCCGAGCCAGTCGTTGGCGTCATGGATTTCTTCGATCTGCACATTGCCCGGACGCATCAGGTACTGCCGCTTCCAGTCGCCGCCGTTTTTTTCGATCTGGCAAAACAGCGTCACTTCATCGTCGCTAAAAAAGCCGGAACTGCGGAATGGGCGGTTCGAGATTTGCTTGCTCGTGGTTTGGTTGTCGACCACGGCACGTATCCACGCGGTCTGCTGGCCAGAATGGCGGGCGTAATGCTTATAAGTGCGACCCATAGAACAATCGAGCCCAAACAGCGTGCGCAGGGCGTCGAGCAGGGTGGTTTTGCCGGAGCCGTTTTGCCCGGCAATGGTGATGATCTTGGCATCGAGCGGGATGTTCTTGATGCGCTGCCAGTAATCCCAATGCACCAGTTCTAGCGATTTGATATGAAACATGATTGCCTAATTTAGTAGTCGGGCTTGCAGAGATTTTTTGTCCACGAAAAACACGAAAAGCACGAAATAAAAGCAGACTGCACGCATATCAAAATTGCTGTGTGGTATCCACTTTCATCTTGGTCTTTTTCGTGCCTTTCGTGTTTTTCGTGGACAAATACGATTTCTGTACAAATTGTGGTTAAGGTTTTTAATCAAACACCGGTTGGTTCACCGCGTCCAACCGCTCATTCTTAAACACGTCCGCCAACGCCCCATTGATAATCCGTTCCTTCAGCACATCGGTATCCATCATCAAATCCAGCAGCGGTCCTTCCAAGATAAAGTCGTTGCGCCGTTCGATAAACCCTAGCTTCGCCAACTGCCCCAGATTCATGTCCATGCGGGTTTTTTTACCGAGCTTTTCGCCAAAATCTGCCAGCAAGGCGCGATACGAAATACCGATGGAAGTGTCTTCCGCACGCGGCAGCGGCTTGTCTTTGTCGAACATATCGTTCTGGTCGGCTTCGGCATGTTGATGGGCTTCTTGCCGCTCGCGCTTGGGCAAGATAATTTGCGCCCACAGCACCACCAGCAGCGCCACGCCGTCGCGTGCCAGGCCGAAATTATTGTTTTGCCAGACATCGCGGGCGCCGAATACTTTGGGTTCGACATCGCGCGTCAAGGCCAGCGCGACGTGGTCGGCGTAGACGTTATCGAGCAACTTCAAACCGCAGGCCAGCAGCCGGGCATCGATCTCGGCGCGGAACAACTCGTCCGACAGCACGCGCTTGACCAGCTTGTCGTCGCGTCGCAGGGTTTGATGCGTCATCAGGCGCGCGATCAAGACTTGGGATTCATCATTCATTGGACGCTTCCATGGGACGGCTGGTAAATTCGCTCAAGTCAAAATTGAGCGACAGGGTGGCAATCGACATGCCGGATATTTCGGGATCTTTCAGCTTCTTCATGCCGTCTTTCGGGTTGAAAGTGAGCGGCAAGCGTGCCAAGGCGGCCGGTGCCCCTTTAGCGCTCGATTCGCTTATATCGCCCAATTACGGCAGCAAGGATGCCCGGTACGAAGCACTGGCGAAACTGGCC
>JAZKIX010000153.1:0-6038 GCA_040384645.1 Pseudomonadota bacterium
CGGATCGTAGCCCAGAGCTTCGATGCCCATTTGTGCCTGCGAGCCGTCCAGGATACGCATGACGATTTTTTCGCCAAACAGCGTAGGCAAGGTACTGACGCGGAAATCGATAGATCTCGTTTTTGACATCACCAGCTTCATGCGGCCATCTTGCGGCACCCGCTTTTCAGAAATATCAAGTTTGGAAATGACCTTGATACGGGATGCCAGCTTTTCCTTGATCGCTAAAGGTGGTTGTGCGATGTCACGCAATACGCCATCGACGCGAAAACGGATGCGATAGAATTTCTCGAAGGGTTCAAAGTGAAGATCGGAGGCGCCCAGGTTGATCGCATCGACCAGAATTTTTTGCAGGAATTTGACGACTGGCGCATCATCGATATCGGTGGTGCCGCCTTCAGTCGGAGCCGCCAGATCTTCTTCAACAAAATCGATTTCGAGATCATCGCCTATCAGTTCATTCAAGTCCTGTTCAGCACTCTGTCCGAGCTTTTCGATCAACTTGAGCAGCGTAGCGTGGTCGACGATGATAGGTTCCACCGTCAACTGGGTTTGGAACTTGATCTGGTCCAGGGCCTGGGAATTGGTTGGGTCGGAAATCGCAATCAATACCTTGTTACCGCGCTTGGCAAGGGCAATCACGCGCTGACTTTGCATCAGCTTCAAGTCAATAATCTTGTCTGGCAGATTGCCGCTATTGAAGGCGGCTAAGTCGAGTAAGGGATAACCGAAGGTCTGCGAACAAAATGCTGCCAGCCTGGCCGCATCCATGACATCGCTTTTTAGCAGCGTATCGATGAATGCACTTTTTTCGCTCGTCGCTTGTTTTGCAATCGTGTCTGCTTGCTGCGGCGTTAGCTGACCCGCCTGCAGCAATGCGCGTGCGAGGCCGGACATCGAATTATTTGACGCCGAACTAGGGAGGACTGCAGCCATTATAGTTGTGCCGAAAAGGTCGATTGAAACATCGAAGGTGCGTTAGATAATGCCTCTAAGCATCTGTTTTGTAAAGATATCGGAATGCTTGTTACTTCTTTGCGTAGCAAAATGCAACATTTGAGCAAGGTGTGAGGTATTGTGCTGGATAGACGGATGCAGTGACGCCGCAAACGGCTATTCTAAAGCCATAAGTTAGGCTGGAATTTTCCCCGTTTATCTCTGTCGTGAAAGGCTGTAATGACGATTGAAGTTTTTTGCTAGTGATTGCGATGAACTGCGAAATCGCTGAGTTTGAGCAGAGCATCCTTGAACTGACTTTCAGGAAGACTAATGATGGACGCGGTAGCGCGTGCGGCGGCCTCTTCGGCTTTGCGTTTGGTGTAATCCAAGGCGCCTGACGTCGTCACTGCAAACAGAACCGCGTCGAAATGTTGTTCATCGCCATTTTCGATGCAATTGCGGACCAGTTCCCGTTGCTCCGCAGTGCCATGTTCCATCAGGTAAATTAGCGGCAAGGTAGCTTTTCCTTCGCGCAAATCGTCACCTACATTTTTGCCTATATCGTCGGCTTGACCTGAATAATCCAGTACATCGTCAATCAGTTGAAATGCGGTGCCGAGCGAACGGCCGTATTCTGCCGCGGCTTCGATTTCTTCATCGGATGCGCCGGCAATCAAGGCACCCAATTGCGCCGCAGCTTCAAATAACTTGGCAGTTTTGGAACGAATGACCTGTGTGTAGCGCTCTTCCGATATGTCAGGATCGTGCATATTCAGCAATTGCAAGACTTCGCCTTCAGCGATCACATTGGTGGCGTCGGCCAGAATCTGCATGATGCGAATGTCACCAACCGATACCATCATCTGGAAGGCACTCGAATAAAGGAAGTCGCCGACCAGCACGGAGGCAGCATTGCCGAACAAGGCGTTGGCAGTTTTACGACCGCGACGTAGCGACGATTCGTCTACCACGTCGTCATGCAGCAAGGTGGCAGTATGGATAAACTCCACCACCGCGGCCAATTGATGATGGTTGGTGCCGCGATAGCTGTAAGCGTTTGCTATCAGTAAAACCAGCACTGGTCGTATGCGTTTCCCGCCTGCACTAATAATATAGTCCGCAATTTGGTTAACTAGTGCCACTTCCGAGTGGAGTTTTTGGCGTATTACCGTATCGACTGCGTTCAGATCTGCGGCGATGGGTTGTATGAGCAGGTTTTGTGCGGAAGAAATGGAAGCGGAAGCCAAGTGTAAGCCTGATGAATGAGCATGAACGAGCGGGAATTATACGACGACAAATGCAGCGAACGGACGCATGTTGCGGCCAAGGAACGTACTATTTCTTAAAAGACATGTTTTTGGGCGTCTTGAATGGATGTGATTAAGGGCTTTGACCGATAGGGTAAGTCCATGTATAATTGGAGGTTTTCCCGATTCCGTCTGAGTAATTTCCGGCGATTCGAAGAGAAAAAGTCCTTTAATCATTTGATGAGGTTTCACATGTACGCGGTCATAAAAACCGGTGGCAAACAATATAAAGTTGTCGCTGGTGAAAAATTTAAAGTAGAACAGATACCGGCAGACATTGGATCCGAAATCACCCTTGATCAGGTGCTCGCATTGGGCGCAGGAGAAACCATTAAGTTTGGTGCTCCGCTGGTTGAAGGTGCTACGGTCCTTGCTACGGTTGTCTCCCACGGTCGTCACGAAAAGGTCACGATTTTCAAGATGCGTCGCCGTAAGCATTACCAGAAGCACCAAGGCCATCGCCAAAATTACACCGAATTGCAGATCGTTTCGATCAACGGCTAAGCCGCTGATTCAGACTAAACAGATACAAGGAGTCAGAAATGGCACATAAAAAAGGCGGCGGCACTACGCGAAATGGTCGTGACTCAGAGTCAAAACGACTGGGCGTTAAAGTCTACGGTGGTCAAGCTATCAATGCAGGCGGCATTATTGTTCGTCAGCGCGGTACCAAGATGCATCCAGGCGAAAACGTCGGTATGGGCAAGGATCACACCTTGTTCGCATTGACCGATGGCAAAGTAGCTTTTGTTACCAAAGGCGCATTGCAACGTCACTACGTTACAGTATTACCTGCTTAAGTTTTCTTAAGTAAGCGAAGTAAGGCGAAAGCCTTCAATCGAAAGGCTCTGCCCCAGGTAGAGCCTTTTTAGTTTTATGGCGGCACAATATTATGAAGTTTATCGACGAAGCAAAAATCGAAGTCATTGCCGGCGATGGCGGCAACGGCGTCGCCTCCTTTTGTCGGGAAAAATTCAGGCCGTTCGGCGGACCTGATGGCGGCGATGGCGGCAAGGGCGGCAGCATATTTGCAGTTGCAGATCGCAACATCAACACGTTGGTTGATTTTCGTTACTCAAAAATGCACAAGGCGCGTGACGGTGAAAACGGTCGCGGCGCGGATTGCTACGGCAAGGGCGCAGACGATATCAAATTGCGCATGCCGGTTGGCACACTGATTATCGATAACAACGATGGCGAACTGATTGCCGATTTGACCGAGCACGGCCAGGAAGTCCTGATTGCCAAAGGCGGCGAAGGCGGCTGGGGCAATATCCATTTCAAATCGTCGACCAATCGTGCACCACGGCAGAAGTCCGAAGGCAAGGAAGGCGAGCGACGTGAACTGCGGCTGGAGCTGAAAGTGCTCGCCGATATCGGTTTGCTCGGTATGCCGAACGCAGGCAAATCCACTTTTATTTCCGCTGTGTCGAATGCGCGGCCGAAGATTGCCGATTACCCGTTTACTACACTGCACCCTAATCTGGGTGTGGTTCGCGTCAGCCACGAAAAGAGTTTCGTGATTGCCGATATTCCTGGCTTGATCGAAGGTGCATCAGATGGCGCTGGTTTGGGTATTCAATTCCTGCGTCATTTACAGCGTACTCGACTGCTGTTGCACATCGTTGATTTGGCGCCGTTCGATAATGTTGATCCCGTCAAGGAAGCCAAGGCCATCGTCAAGGAATTGAAAAAGTACGATGAATCGTTGTTCGACAAGCCGCGCTGGCTAGTCTTGAACAAGCTGGACATGGTGCCAGACGAAGAGCGCAAAAAACGTGTGAAGGATTTCGTCAAACGCTTCGGCTGGAAAGGCCCGGTGTTTGAAATTTCGGCTTTGACACGCGATGGTTGCAGTGAGTTGGTTACCGAGATTTACGACTATATTTCGTTACAACGTCAGGCTGAACAACGTACCGAAGAAACACCCAAGATGGTTGAAGAAGCACGTGGCATTGATTCCATCGATCCGGACGATCCACGATTCAAGGTCCTGGATTAAACAGTGAAAGTGGATTGTTGCTGATCGACAGTCCGCTTTTTCTAAGGTCTGCTTTCAATAAAAAGAAATAGCGCCGGTTTTCAAAACATGCAATCCGTCATTCAAAAAGCCAAACGCGTCATTATCAAGGTCGGCTCCTCTCTCGTCACCAATGACGGCAAGGGGCTCGACGCTGCCGCCATTCAAAAATGGGCAGAACAAATCGTTCATCTGCGCAGCTTGGGAAAAGAAGTTGTGCTGGTCAGTTCGGGGGCGATTGCAGAAGGCATGCAACGGCTCGGATTCGACAAGCGGCCGACTGGTATTCATGAACTGCAAGCATGCGCGGCGGTCGGTCAAATGGGCCTCGCGCAAATTTATGAAACCAGTTTTCAAAAGCATGATGTGCACACGGCTCAGGTCCTGCTGACGCATGCCGATCTCGCTGATCGCGAGCGTTACTTGAACGCGCGTTCGACCTTGTTCACGCTGTTGCGTCTTGGTGTAGTCCCTATCATTAATGAGAATGACACTGTCGTTACCGACGAAATCAAGTTTGGCGACAACGATACTTTAGGTGCTCTTGTTGCCAATTTGATCGAGGGTGATGCCTTGATCATCTTGACGGATCAGCGTGGTTTGTTTACTGCCGATCCACGCAAGGATCCGAACGCAGAATTTGTGCACGAAGCCAAGGCTGGCGATTTAACGTTGGAAGCAATGGCTGGCGGCGCTGGCAGCAGTCTTGGTCGGGGCGGTATGCTGACTAAAATTCTCGCCGCCAAACGTGCTGCTTTGTCGGGCGCGCATACCGTGATTGCCTGGGGCCGTGAAGATCGCGTGTTGAGTCGTCTCGCTGCAGGCGAAGCAATTGGCACCCAACTGACTGCGCAAACTGCACAACTGACAGCCAGAAAGCAATGGATGTCCGATCATTTGCAAACAGCCGGCAAGGTTGTTCTGGATGCGGGCGCAGTGCAAAAGCTGACAGCAGAAGGTAAATCACTATTGCCTATCGGTGTGACCGATGTCAAAGGTGAGTTTGGTCGGGGTGACGTGATTACTTGCGTCGATACTGATGGCCGTGCAATTGCACGTGGCATGACGAATTACACCAGTTCAGAAACACGTCGCATCATGCGCAAACCATCTGCGGAGATTCTGTCTATTCTCGGGTTTGTCGAGGAGCCGGAATTGATACATCGCGATAATCTGGTGCTGCTCTAAAAATAGTTGGCGCGATCTGGGTTCCAATCTGCGCTCTATTATTACTATCAGTTAGTAGTCAGCAGATCGCGCCTATATTCATTCGCGTAACAAATCGTCCGTCAGTGTTTTGCGGGATTTAAGCCTGTACAACATGTCTTTTTCATTTCCGACGACTGTCAAATTACTGCAGAAGTAATCTGCCGACAGCGCCGCATGCTGACGGTTGGCATTGCCGCGCACGATAGGTTCCCACTGATCTCTGCGTGAGCGAGCCCAAGTACCGTCGTCGCGTCCAAGCGCATAGATTTTCTTTTCGTACGATGCGCAACGAATGCCTTCATAGCTGATGTTTTTTGCGCCGCCCGGGCTGACCGCGACCAGCGTATAGCGGACTACGCCATCTTTACCTATGGATAGTGATTTGGCGTCTACCGAAAATTTCTGAGTCGCAGTTGGTCCGACGTAGAAAGGCAGCAGATTTTCATCCTTGGGAGCGGGCGGCAACTCTGCCTGGATTTCTTCCCATGGCTTGACTTCTTCGTCCGGAGTCTTATTCAATTCCAGCTGTTGAGCAGTGGAAATCTGTGCAATAGCCAACAGAG
>JAZKIX010000154.1:0-6563 GCA_040384645.1 Pseudomonadota bacterium
ACGCGGTCATAAAAACCGGTGGCAAACAATATAAAGTTGTCGCTGGTGAAAAATTCAAAATAGAACAGATACCTGCTGACATTGGTTCCGAAATCACTATCGATCAAGTGCTCGCAGTGGGCGCTGGTGACACCATTAAATTTGGTGCTCCGTTGGTCGCAGGTGCTACGGTTCTGGTTACGGTATTGGCGCAAGGTCGCCACGATAAGGTCAAGATTTTCAAGATGCGTCGTCGTAAGCATTACCAGAAACATCAAGGCCATCGCCAAAATTATACTGAAGTCCAAGTCGTTTCAATCAACGCTTAAGTTCAATACTTCAAGCGCATAACCAGAATCAAAGGAGTCTTAAATGGCACATAAAAAAGGCGGCGGCACTACGCGCAACGGCCGTGATTCCGAGTCAAAACGACTTGGCGTTAAAGTGTACGGCGGTCAAACAATCAATGCTGGCGGCATCATCATTCGTCAACGCGGCACACCAGTGCGTGCGGGCGAAAACGTCGGCATGGGCAAGGATCACACCTTGTTCGCGCTGATCGATGGCAAGGTTAAATTCCTTGTTAAAGGTCCAGAATCAAAGCAGTTCGTAACAGTAATTCCTGCAGCTGCTCCAGCTGTAGCTGCGGCGTAATTTATACGGTTCGTAGATAAGTAAGGCGCAAGCCTTCCATCGAAAGGCTCTGCCAGTGGTAGAGCCTTTTTAGTTTTATGGCGGTACATCATGAAATTCATTGACGAAGCAAAAATTGAGGTCATCGCAGGCGATGGCGGTAACGGCTGCGCCTCTTTTTGCCGTGAAAAATTCCGCCCTTTTGGCGGCCCAGACGGTGGCGACGGTGGTAAGGGTGGCAGCATTTTTGCTGTTGCGGATCGCAACATTAACACCTTGGTCGACTTCCGCTTTTCCAAAATGCACAAGGCGCGCGATGGCGAAAACGGCCGTGGCGCCGATTGTTATGGCAAGGGCGCCGACGACATCATGTTGCGCATGCCAGTCGGTACACTGATTGTCGATAACGCCACTGGTGAGACAATGGCCGACTTGACCGAACATGGCCAGATCGAGTTGCTCGCTAAAGGCGGCGAGGGCGGCTGGGGCAATATCCATTTCAAGACATCGACCAATCGCGCGCCGCGCCAAAAAGGTGACGGTAAAGAAGGCGAACGGCGCGAATTGCGGCTGGAGCTGAAAGTATTGGCAGACGTCGGTCTGCTCGGTATGCCCAATGCTGGTAAATCGACCTTCATTTCGGCTGTGTCGAATGCACGTCCGAAGATTGCCGATTACCCGTTTACGACATTGCATCCGAATTTGGGTGTGGTGCGCGTCAGTCATGAAAAAAGTTTCGTCATCGCCGATATTCCTGGTTTGATCGAAGGCGCATCCGAAGGTGCCGGTTTAGGCCATCAGTTCTTGCGTCACTTGCAGCGCACTGGTTTGCTATTGCATATCGTCGATCTGGCGCCGTTTGAAACTAATGTTGATCCAGTCAAAGAAGCTAAGGCGCTAGTCAAAGAACTCAAGAAATATGACGAGTCCCTGGTCGACAAGCCGCGCTGGTTGGTACTAAACAAGCTCGACATGGTGCCGGAAGAAGAACGTAAAAAGCGCGTCAAGGATTTCGTCAAGCGTTTCGCCTGGAAAGGTCCGGTATTTGAAATCTCTGCACTCAATCGCGAAGGTTGCGAAGATCTAGTGACGGCGATCTACATGCATCTCGAGCAAAAACGCAATTCCGAGCATCGTGCGGAAGAAACGCAAATGACCGAAGAAGCGCGTGGAATTGCCTCGATCGATCCAGACGATCCTCGTTTCAAGGTTTTGGATTAAAGGACTTGCCGATGCACCGCATTGGCAAGTTTTAGCTGCCGGAATTGCGCTTTTTTGCTTGAAGGCGCCCCACCATTAACCTTCGCGCAGGCAGTATCGGTAATTCTGCGCTTGCCGCTTACAGCATGAATCCTGTCATTCAAAACGCCAAACGGCTTATCATCAAAGTCGGCTCTTCGCTGGTTACCAATGACGGCAAAGGGCTAGACCATGCGGCCATAGCCAAATGGGCGTCCCAGATCGCGCAACTCAGACTGATGGGCAAGGAAATTGTGCTGGTTAGTTCTGGCGCGATTGCTGAAGGCATGCAACGGCTTGGTTTCGACAAACGTCCTACGGGCATCCACGAACTGCAAGCCTGTGCTGCAGTCGGTCAGATGGGTTTGGCGCAAATTTACGAGACCAGCTTTCGCCAGCATGCATTAGGCACGGCTCAAGTGTTGTTGACTCATGCCGATCTGGCGGACCGCGAACGTTATTTAAATGCACGCTCCACCTTATTCACCTTATTGCGTTTTGGCGTGGTGCCGATCATCAATGAAAACGATACGGTAGTCACCGATGAAATCAAGTTTGGTGACAACGATACCTTGGGCGCCCTGGTTGCCAACCTGATCGAAGCCGACGCCCTGATTATCCTGACCGATCAGCGCGGTTTATATACCGCTGATCCGCGTAATAATCCTACGGCAGAATTTGTACACGAAGCCAAGGCCGGCGATCTTACGCTGGAAGCGATGGCTGGCGGCGCCGGCAGCAGTATTGGCCGGGGCGGCATGCTGACCAAGATCCTCGCCGCAAAACGTGCCGCAAGCTCAGGTGCGCATACCGTCATCGCATGGGGACGCGAGGATGAGGTGTTGACGCGCTTGGCAAACGGTGAAGCAATCGGTACCCAGTTGACTGCGCAGACCGGTCATCTGACGGCACGCAAGCAGTGGATGGCCGATCATTTGCAGACCATAGGCAACGTCATGCTGGATGCTGGCGCGGTGCAAAAGCTGGTGCAGGAAGGTAAATCGCTGTTATCGATTGGTGTCACCGCAGTGACTGGCGAATTCGGCCGTGGCGCGGTAGTGACTTGTACTGATGAGGCCGGTCGTGCGATCGCGCGTGGCATCAGCAATTACACCAGCGCCGAAACGCGCCGCATCATGCGCCGTCCATCGAGCGAAATTGCATCAATATTGGGATTTGTAGAAGAGCCCGAATTAATACATCGAGACAATCTGGTTTTGATTTGAATTGGCGATACAGCCCGAAACAGCTATCAACAAGCCCCTTGATTATCAAAATATCAGCAGGGACTGTTGATGTCAGTTTAGTGTGGGTCGTCTTCAGGTAGATCAGTTGGGGGCATACTCATCAACGGTATTGAAATCTCTTGCACGCGCGGTGCATGTGGCTGGCGTAGGTAGCGCGCTACCGGCCTATGAACCGGTGCCGGTGCAACAGGCCAGCTTAAAAAGCGCGCCAATTCCTGTAAGGCTCTTTGATAGACATCGCGTTTAAATTCGATCACGACATCCAGCGGAACCCAGTAATCGTGCCAGCGCCATGCATCGAACTCGGGGTGTTCAGTCAGGCGCAGGTTAACATCGCAATCGCGTCCGACCATACGCAGCAAAAACCAGATCTGTTTTTGGCCCCGATAATGCCCGCGAATTTCGCGCTTGATAAAATGATCCGGCACTTCATAGCGCAGCCAGTCGCGGGTACGGCCGACAATTTTGACATGCTCGTGACGCAGGCCGACTTCTTCTTCCAGTTCACGGAACATGGCCTGTTCTGGCGTTTCGCCATACTTGATGCCGCCTTGCGGAAACTGCCACGAATGCTCGCGCACTCGCTTGCCCCACCACACCTCATTTTGGGCGTTAAGCAGGATAATGCCGACGTTCGGGCGAAACCCTTCACGGTCCAGCATGTTGCACCTCAAAACTTTCTGCTGCTAGGCGCCTCTCGATACAAAAATGACGCGCAAAACGCCGTCCTGGCAACGCTGCATGAATGCAAGCCTGCCAGGATCGTAGTCAATTGAGTGTGATTGTATAAAGTAGGGGCGCATCAGCTAGCTAATCCTTTAAAATTACGTTGATTATAACTCTCCCTTTTTAAAAAGAATCCATCGTTATGCGCGCCTCCCGTTTTTTTGTTTCAACCCTCAAAGAAGCTCCATCCGACGCCGAAATCGTCAGCCATCAATTGATGATGCGCGCCGGCATGATCAAGCGCCTTGGCTCCGGCATTTACACTTATATGCCTATCGGTTTGCGCGTAATTCGCAAGGTCGAAGCCATCATTCGGGAGGAAATGAACCGTGCTGGCGCGATTGAATTGCTGATGCCGCTGGTGCAGCCGGCAGAACTTTGGCAAGAAACCGGGCGCTGGGACAAGATGGGGCCGGAACTGATGCGCGTGAAAGACCGCCATGGCCGCGATTATGCAATCCAGCCGACGTCGGAAGAAGTCATCACCGACGTAGTGCGCAATGAAATCAAATCCTATCGCCAGTTGCCGATCAATTTCTACCATGTGCAAACCAAATTCCGCGATGAGCGTCGTCCGCGTTTTGGCTTGATGCGCGGGCGCGAATTTACGATGAAAGACGCCTACTCATTCGACCGCGATCCAGCCGCAATGCAGCAATCGTACCAAATCATGTTCGATGCCTATTCCCGCATTTTCAGCCGCTTCGGCCTGAAATTTCGCGCGGTGGCGGCTGACAATGGTGCCATCGGCGGTTCAGGTTCGCACGAATTTCATGTGATCGCGCAGACAGGTGAAGATGCCATCGTGTATTGCCCGACTTCTGAATATGCCGCCAATATGGAAGCGGCCGAAGCAGTCGCGCCGTCCCCAAGCCGCGCTACTGCCAGCCTAAACTTGAGTAAAACCGCCACGCCCACTACCACGACTTGCGAAGATGTTGCCAAGTTGCTTGGCGTGTCCTTGACGCAAACGGTCAAATCGATTGTGCTTACGGTGGAAAAAGAAAAAGGCAATGAAATCTGGTTGCTGCTGTTGCGCGGCGATCACGAAATGAACGAAGTCAAAGTTAATAAAATCCCCGGCCTGGGCCAGTATCGCTTCGCTACCGCTGCTGAAATAGCGGAAGCTTTCGGCACCGTGCCCGGCTATCTCGGCCCGATTGGCACCAAACTGCCCGTCAAAGTCGTTGCCGATCGCACCGTTGTTGCGATGCATGACTTCGTTTGCGGTGCCAATGAAGAAGGTTTCCACTTCACCGGAACCAACTGGGGACGTGACTTGCCCGAACCGCAAGTGGCAGACATCCGCAATGTGGTTGAAGGCGATCCTTCACCCGATGGCAAAGGCGTGTTGGCGGTCGAGCGCGGAATCGAAGTCGGCCATGTATTCCAGCTCGGTACCCGCTATTCGCAAGACATGAAAGCGACTTTCCTAGATGAAAACGGCAAGCCGCAATTGCTGCAAATGGGGTGCTACGGCATCGGTGTGACGCGTATCTTGGGCGCGGCAATCGAGCAAAATTTTGACGCCAAAGGCATCATCTGGCCAGCCTCGATTGCACCATTTGAAGTTGTGTTGTGCCCAATGGGCTATGACCGCAGCGAGGCAGTCAAATTAGAGACCGATAAATTGTATGCCGCCCTGCAAGCCGCGGGCGTCGACGTGATCCTGGATGACCGTGGCGAGCGGCCCGGTGCGATGTTTGCCGATTGGGAATTGATCGGCGTGCCGCACCGCGTCGTCGTCGGTGACCGCGGTTTGAAGGAAGGCAATCTTGAATACCAAGGCCGGCGCGACAGTGCAGCCACTGCGGTGCCGTTGGGTGAGATTGTCCACTTCATTGGCACCCTTTTGGCAGCGTGAAGGCCTTCAATATACCCCTACCCAGTATTTATTTTTACGCGCTAAATACATGCGGATCAGGGGGTTTTTATCGACATACTCCTATTAAAATGTCATTATTGTGGGGCTTTGTTGGATTTTTTTGGCGTCTGCGTGCGGCGGCAGTCGGCTTGACCGCGCTCCTGACGCTGATCAGCAGCGCGGCATTGGCGGGCAATCAGAAGGAAGAGGCGATGGCCGATTCGGTGCGGGTTGCCTTGTCGAACGCGATTGCCGATACTCGTCCACCTAAGCCGAAATTTACCGACATCAGTGAGCGCATCAAGTATCTGCATTGGCTGGGCGAGATATCGGACCGGCTCAAGCGAAAAATACCCGATAACCAAATGCGGCTTGAATTTATCGAGGCCGTTTGGTACGAATCGACCCGGGCTGGACTCGATCCAGGTCTCGTGCTGGGATTGATCCAGGTCGAATCGGCATATCGCAAATATGCCGTTTCCATCGTCGGCGCACGCGGTTATATGCAGGTGATGCCGTTTTGGACCAAAGTCATTGGCGACAATGACCGTAAAAAATTATTTCATATGCAAACCAATTTGCGCTATGGCTGTTCGATTTTGCGCTTGTATGTCGATATGGAAGGCGGCAATTTGTATCTGGCGCTGGGCCATCAATAATTACTGTAATTTGTTCTACGTACTTTTCATAAAAACTTTGTAATTGGGTAACTACTTTGTGCATCATCTTTATGTTGCGGTCGAACTCTGCCATCATCAACATGAATTTGACGTTCTGAATCCGGCCCGCGCCCCATCGTCCCGACCGCAGGCCTTGCAGGAATTGCAGACCGCTGATGGTGCCGTGTTTGTGCGCGCAGATCACGCAATCGACCT
>JAZKIX010000154.1:6573-18783 GCA_040384645.1 Pseudomonadota bacterium
CAGCCGCGGCCGGCCAGATTATCCCAACGCGGTGCTGGCGGCCTGGAAGCGCTGGGAATTCAAACCTTAGGAAGTCGACCCATCGGCGTCAAGCAAAGTAAATATGCCAATGTTATTACCTCTTCTGGTCGATCGTGATGGGGAGGATATGGCGTAAAAGGAGTTGCGATACTGCCGGTGCCGATCAAGGTGTTGCCGTGGCAGGCATTGACAGGATATGGGCAAAAAAATACAGCGATTTTCTGGATTGAATTTGTAGCGAGTGGATAGCCAATAAAAATGCCTGCATGATCTAAAGTCATGCAGGCATTTTTTGCGCAATCATTGCCAGGCGCACAGAGCTTCACTCACCCGGCAATCAAAACGATTTACTCCAAGCTATATTATTTCAAGTGATCGGAAACCAGCTTGGTCATCTCGAACATCGAAACCTGTGCTTTACCGCCAAACACGGCTTTTAGCTTGTCGTCACCATTGATCATGCGGCGATTTGCTGGATCTTGCAAATCGTGTTTTTTGATGTATTCCCAGATTTTCTTGGTGACTTCAGTGCGTGGTAATGGTGTCGCGCCGATTACCGCAGCCAGGACGGCCGATGGTGTCATCGCCTTCATGAATGCTGCATTTGGCTTACGTGCCACGGCGGCGGGCGCTGCTGCTTTTTTAACTGCTGGCTTGGCTGCTGCTTTGGCTGCGGGCGCTGCCGCTACCTTTTTGACTGCAGGTTTAGCTGCAGGCGCGGCCTTTTTGGCAGGTGCTGCTTTCGCTGCTACTACAGGTTTTTTGGCTGTTGCCATCTTCGAGCCTCCTTCAGAAAATCTAGTGGAAAAATTGCGCAATAAAATCGCACGGCTAATATTGGGAGCGTTTCCCCGGGGATGCAAGTGTTTTTTCGTGTTTTTGGCTGATTCTTAGGGCTAGAGTACCCTGAACGACAGTTAACACGCGGTTTAACGCATGCCCGGCATCATGCCTTTCATGCTGCGCATCATTTTCATCATGCCGCCGCCTTTCAGTTTTTTCATCATCGACTGCATTTGTTCGAACTGTGCCAGCATCCGGTTGACGTCTTGTACCTGCACACCGGCACCGGTGGCGATCCGGCGTTTGCGCGAGGCTTTGATAAGATCGGGCTTGGCACGCTCTTGCAGCGTCATCGAGTTAATAATGCCCTCCATCCGGCGTACCTGTTTATCGGCCTGATCCATATTGGCGCCGTTGGCTGCTTGTTGTAATTGGGCCGGCAGCTTGTCCATCAGGTTCGATAAGCCGCCCATTTTTTTCATCTGACCGAGTTGAGATTTAAAATCGTTGAGGTCAAAGCGACCGCCAACTTTAAGCTTTTGGGCCAAATCCTGTGCCGCCTTGACGTCGACGCCCTTACGCGCTTCTTCCACCAGCGCCAGGATATCGCCCATGCCGAGGATACGGTTGGCCATCCGTTGCGGATCGAAGGCTTCGAGTCCATCCAGCTTTTCTGACACGCCGGCAAATTTGATCGGCTTGCCCGTGATATGCCGTACCGATAGCGCCGCACCGCCGCGTGCATCGCCGTCCAGCTTGGTCAGCACGATCCCGGTTAATGGCAAGGCATCGTTAAAAGCTTTAGCGGTATTGATGGCATCTTGCCCGAGCATGGCATCGACCACGAACAAGGTTTCGATCGGTTTGACTGCCGCGTGAAGGGCGGCAATTTCTTGCATCATCGCTTCATCGATCCCGAGCCGTCCGGCGGTGTCGATGATTAAGACATCGTGGTAATGGCGTTTGGCATAGTCGAGTGCGGCCAGTGCAATATCGACAGGCTTGTCGCTAATCTGGGTCGGGAAAAAATCAGCGCCCACCTGCGCCGTAATGGTTTGCAGCTGGGCAATCGCAGCGGGGCGATAGACGTCGGCTGATACGGTCAAGACTTTTTTCTTTTTTTCTTCGCGCAAGTATTTAGCGAGCTTGCCGACGGTGGTGGTTTTCCCCACACCTTGCAAGCCGGCCATCAGGATAATCGCCGGCGGCTGGGTTTGGAAGCTCAGTTGAGAGGCTTCCAGCCCAAGATCGGCGCCCATGATGGCAGCTAATTCCTGCTGCACTACGCCGACCAGCGCTTGACCAGGCGTGAGGGAGCTAATGACTTCTTCGCCCAGGGCCTTTTGCTTTACTTTTGCAATAAATTCGCGCACTGCTGGCAGGGCAACGTCGGCTTCCAACAAGGCCAGACGCACTTCGCGCAGCATGTCGGCGGTATTAGCTTCGGTCAGGCGCGCCTCGCCGCGCATGGTTTTGACCACTTTGGCAAGGCGTTGGGTAAGGTTATCTAACATGATCTGCAATCACAATCTGAACAAAAATTCGACGAAAAATAGGGATGGCGGGTCGAAAACAAGGCGTCATTTTAACCGATCAAGCGCGCTCCTTATCTGGCTGATCGTGCCTTAGAGCCTACCTCAGAAGGGATAGCCATTGTCTTGCCGCGATAAAGGGCGCGTCTACCTTACACTTGTTTTTCCCGTTCGCAATCCGATTACACGTTCTACTGAGAGCGGCGCTTAGTGTAAACTCTTCGGATGCAAAACACTTTCCTGATTCTTGCCTGTGCGCTCTACGTTTGTTGTGCCATTTTGCCGGCACGTTTTGGCATGGTGATCTCGGTGGGCACTGGCTTCGCTTGGTTACTGCACGGTGCCGGTTTATGGCTTGAAGTCATTGCGCCCGGTAGTTTGAGGCTGGGTTTTGCGATGATGCTATCTGCCACTTTGTGGATTTCAGTGTTTTGTTATTGGTTGGAAAATCGCAATTTCGGCTTGGACGGTTTGCGCCTGCTGGTATTGCCGCATGCAGCGCTGGCGGTCATTTTGCCACTGGTTTTTCCGGGCCAGGTTGTGCTGTTGGAGAGCAAATCGTATTTGTTCGGATGGCATATCGTGATAGCGATTTTAGCCTACAGCACCTTGACTCTGGCTGCTTTCCACGCGGTACTGATGACGTTCCAGGAGTCACGCCTACATGCGCGGAATGGCGCGTTTCACGCTAGCTGGCTGAGTGCTGCTATTGACCGTTTGCCAGCACTGATGACGATGGAAAAATTGCTGTTCCGATTGATTGGATTCGGTTTCGTTTTACTCACGTTGACGGTATTGTCTGGCGTGGTATTTTCAGAACAATTGTTTGGCAAGGCATTCAAATGGGAACATAAGACTGCATTTACGATTTTGTCTTGGGTCTTGTTCGGCGTACTCTTGGCCGGGCGGCGCTGGTGGGGATGGCGTGGCAAAACCGCGCTCCGATTTACCCTGGCAGGATTTTCTACTTTGTTGCTGGCGTATGTCGGTAGCCGGTTTGTATTGGAAGTCATTTTGCATAAAGGGATGTGATGAAGCTGTTATTTTGGCTGGCATTGATTGTGTTGGTATGTTGGGCCTTGCATTCCAAGAAAAATAAGGCGGTAGCGCGCGCTTCGCAAACTGGGTTCAAAGCGGACAAGGACGCCGAACCGATAGTGCAATGCGCCCAATGCGGCATCCACTTTCCGGAGTCAGAGGCGATTACAGTTTCTTCCAGTGTATTTTGTAGTGAAGAACATCGCCGCCTCTATTTCGCATCCTAGCGCTCTGGCAGACAATTTGATGGCAGTGATCGCATACGCAGAATTGAATGATCCGCGCGAGACGTTTTGGCGCTCTCTACAAACCCTCAATATCACACGCATTGTCATAGCCTTGGTGCTGCTTATTTATTTAAGCTTCAGCAATAAAGGTTTTTCGACAACCGGGCAATTAATTTACGCGGAAACCTGCGTCGCCTATTTGCTGGCGGCTGTCGCTTTCGCGATCTTTAAGGTGTATTACCGCAAGCGCTTCTTGCTGCATTTGTCGATCCAGATTACGGTTGATATCGCGACGATTGCCGTGCTGTATTTTGTCGGTAGCGGGGCAAAAAGTGGTCTGGCAATTTTATTTTTATACCCATTGGCAGGCGCAGCTATCCTGGCGCCACTGCTCCTGGCGCTATTTTTCGCCGCCATTGTCAGCTTATTCTTACTAGGCGAGAGCTGGTATCAAGTTTATTCGCAAGATGTCGAAGCCTCGACCATGCAGGCAGGCATGTATGGCGGCGCTTTCTTTGCAATGGTGTTTGTGGTGAACCGGCTGGCTGCCAAATTGATCCGTCAGGAAGAATTGGCGACCCAGCGCGGCAACGATTTGCAGATTCAGCAAGCCATTAATCGCCTGGTGATTTCTGATATGGGCGATGGGATTGTGGTGGTGGGGCAGGACAGCGGTATTTTTACCTGTAACCCGGCAGCTGAAAGCATGCTCGGTTTATTTTTACCTTTAGACAAAAAACATTTCAGGCTGACCGATTTCCCGGCCCTGCATCCGATTGCGGAAGCTTATTTCGAATGGGATGAAGAGTTTGGCCAGCAAGGTGCCATTGCCGCTAGCGCCGCCAGCTATGCTTCCATCAAGCGCGGCGACCATATGCTGGCACCCGGCGGCAGTTCTTTAATTGGCGGCCGGCGCGATTTTGCAGTGCATTTGAAATTGCGTTTTGCCAAGGTTGAAACTGCCGGTCTGGTCGAAGCGCGCAGTGTCATATTTTTACAAGATGTATCCGATATCGAGAATAAGGCGCAGCAGTTAAAGCTGGCGTCGATGGGGCGGCTGACCGCCAGCATTGCACATGAGGTGCGCAATCCTTTGTCCGCGATTTCGCATGCGGCTGCCTTGCTCGATGAGGAATTTGCCGGCGCCACGCAACAACGCCTGCTCAGTATCGTGCGCGATAATGTTGCCCGCGTGAATCGGATGATTGAAGATATCTTGCAACTTTCGCGCAAGGTTCAGCCCAATGCCGAGCCGGTTGCCGCACTGTCATTTTTGATCGAATTGCAAAGGGAGTTGGAAGAAACCGGAACCTTGCCGCCTGGCGTGCTTACCTTATATGGTTCGGACGAGTTTTTGGTGCGTTTCGATTCCTTGCATTTGCATGAAGTCATTACCAATTTGCTGACCAATGCGGTGCGCTATGCCAGCGGCAAGGCTGGCAGCATTCAAATGCAGTTTATGGCAGGCATGAGTAATCGGATCGAGTTGCATGTGCATGATGACGGACCCGGCATTACGCCTGAAGTGCGGGCGCATTTGTTTGAGCCGTTTTACACCACGTCGAGCAAAGGTACCGGTCTGGGACTCTATTTGGCGCGTGAATTGTGTTTGAATAACGGCGCCATGCTCGATTATGAATATCGGATGGAAAGTTTGGGCGATGGTGCCGATGAGGCAACGGGACGGTTCGTGATTACTTTTTCCGTGTCCGATTCACGCGATTAATGTATGGCGGGCGAAGTTTTTAAATGTAAAGTCGGCGTTAGTTTTAAAAAAATTCTGAATCCATTGGATGGTTTAATATTTATCTTCTTTCATAACTATTTGTAATGAACTATGGGAGTATATGGTGAAAATATGCCAATCCCGCACGTTTTCATTGGCTTAAATAAAATACACCGGTGAGTATATATCATGAATTTTTCGCCTGATTTTGTAAAAAGTCTATCAATACATAGAATGCAGCCATGACATCACCCCGAATTCTTGTGGTCGACGACGAAGCAGACTTGCGTGAATTGCTTGAAATCACGCTGGTGCGGATGGGGCTCGATGTCGATAGCGCGGCCGATCTGAAATCTGCCCGCGTTTATCTGGCGCAAAACGAATACGCCTTGATCCTGACCGATATGCGTTTGCCTGACGGGATGGGAATTGATTTGGTGCGTGAGATCGCGGCAACCCACAAGAATACGCCGATTGCCGTGATTACCGCTTATGGCAGTGCCGATAATGCGGTGGTGGCCTTGAAGGCTGGCGCATTCGACTACTTGTCCAAGCCGGTGGCGCTGGATCAATTGCGGCAAATGGTGCAGTCTGCATTGCGCTTGAACGGCGTCGAACCACAGCCAGGGAAAGTCGCATCAGTTTCCACATCGTCCAATCGTTTGATCGGTGTATCGAGCGCGATGCAGGATTTGCGCGGACAAATTGCACGGTTGGCACGCAGCATGGCGCCGATTGCCATTACCGGTGAATCGGGCAGCGGCAAAGAATTGGCCGCGCGTGAAATTCACGCCCAGAGCGCACGCGCCGGCAAGGCGTTTGTGGCGGTCAATTGCGGCGCCATTCCCGAAACGTTGATGGAGGCCGAATTTTTCGGCTACCGCAAAGGTGCTTTTACCGGCGCAGCGGACGATCGCGACGGCTTTTTTCAAGCGGCCAATGGTGGCACCCTGTTACTCGACGAAGTGGCGGATTTGCCGTTGGCGATGCAAGTCAAATTATTGCGGGCGATTCAAGAACGCCGGGTGCGCAAAATAGGCGCCACGTTAGAAGAGCCAGTGGATGTACGCATCATCAGTGCAACCCATCAAAACCTGGCTGAATGCGTTGAAAAAGGCCGCTTTCGGCAGGATTTATTTTATCGCCTCAACGTGATCGAATTGGCTTTGCCACCCCTGCGCGAGCGTCTGGATGATTTGGGATTGCTGGCGCATGGCATCTTGAAGCGACTTAGCGTGATCGAAGGCGAGATGGTCTTGAGTGCGCCGGCATTGGATGCCTTGCGTGCTTACTCATTCCCAGGCAATGTGCGTGAGCTGGAAAACATCCTGGAACGCGCCATGGCTTTTGCTGACAACGGTGTCATCGAAGCGGTTGATTTGGCGCTGAAAGCGAATAAAAACATCGAGCCGTCGCTTGTATCCCATCTGACTGAACGTGTGGGGATTGCAGCCCATCCTGACTTAGGCTTGCCTCAGCCTGTAGCGCTGAAGTTGCCCGAGGCGTCGCTTGTGGCTGAAGCGGAGTTGCCGAGCTGTTTACCTGAATATCTGAACGAAGTGGAGCGCAATATCATCCGGCGCGCTTTGGTGAAGACACGTTATAACCGGACCCAGGCGGCAGAATTGCTTGGTATCAGTTTCCGCCAATTGCGTTATCAAATGCAGCGGCTTGATATCCATGAGCCAGAGGCGTGAGATTGAAATATGACACGGAAGCATGAACAAGAGCGTGATTGATAGCGCCGGGCTGGAAATATGGACGTAAATCCAATAAAATGCCGATCCCTTGCGCTGGAAGCCGATGGCTGGTGTCGGCAACTTCAATGCGAACCGTCGCCTAACTTTGATGCCCGACCGCCGAAGACCGCAGTTGATTTATTGGTCATCCACAATATTAGTCTGCCACCGGGGCAATTTGGCGGTGGTTTTATTGCCGATTTTTTTGGTAATCGCCTTGATTACGAAGCGCATCCCTATTTCGATCAGTTGCGTGCCTTGCGGGTGTCGGCACATTTTTTGATTCGGCGCGATGGTGTGATTGTGCAGTTCGTTTCCGGCAATGATCGGGCTTGGCATGCGGGTGTTTCACGTTTTCACGAGCGTGAGCGCTGCAACGATTTTTCGATCGGGATTGAGTTGGAAGGCACCGATTTTGAAGCGTTTGCCGATGCGCAATATAGTGCGCTAGTAGATTTGACCGTCGGATTGCGGCAACGCTATCCACTACGTAATGTGACGGGGCACGAGCACATCGCTAGCGGTCGCAAGACGGATCCGGGGCCGTATTTTGACTGGCAAAAATTTGAGGCGCTCTTCGGCATACGCGCGCGGTTAGCGCTTACTGACCTGCCATTGCTGTTCCCGTAAGGCCCAGAATAGTAATCGCAGCGCAGCATGAAAATACTGCGGTCATACTTAAAAAAGCCATTGCGCCCACCACTTTGAGATACTACAATCGGTGTCTCGATACGTAAAAATAACTAGATATAGTGTTTAATTTCTTATTGCCAACTTTCCGCCAATTCGTGTTTAGTTGTGTGACCAGTTTTGGCGCGATAGTTTTTTCCAATTAATTGTTATTGTCCCTCGCACAATTTTCGTTTTAATTCGGCATTGGTTTTAGTGGCATATTGGATTAATTCTCCATACGCTTTTTCAATGATTGACCTAATAATTTCCGTGAACGTCCAATTTAATTGGACTGTCTAATTTACAACTACCGGCGCTGTGAAGTATGTGGCGCCGATGCATCAGGAGGCTCAATGCACTCGACTCAAGAACCATCTACCTCATCCTCCGGCCAGTTTAGTTCGGTCGCTCACATCGACGGCGCGCCGGTAAGTCCGGCCAGCGTATTAGCCAATCGAGGCGAGTATCGAATTTTGCGTCGTAACGGTGCGGTGGTCGCTTTTGAGCCTTCCAAGATTGCAATTGCCGTCACCAAGGCTTTTTTGGCTGTCAATGGTGGCCAGGGTGCAGCATCGGCGCGGGTACGTGAATTGGTCGAGCAGTTGACCACCAATGTGGTCGCAGCGTTGGTGCGCCGCCAACCCGCAGGCGGCACCTTTCATATCGAAGACATTCAAGATCAAGTCGAGTTATCGCTGATGCGTTCCGGCGAGCACGACGTTGCCCGAGCTTATGTCTTGTATCGCGCCAAACGGATGGAAGAGCGTTCCATGCAACAAGCAGCCAAACCGGCTTCCGCCGTGCCGCAATTGCATGTGATTGAAAACGGCCAGTCACGCGTGCTGGAACTGAGCCAGATTCGGGACCTGATTGTGGCGGCTTGCGTTGGCTTGGAAAAACATGTCGACGCTGAAGCAATCCTGGTCGAAACGGTCAAGAATCTATACGACGGTGTGCCAGTTGAAGAACTACATAAATCTGCGATTTTGGCGGCGCGCGCCTTGATGGAAAAAGATCCAGCATATAGCCAGGTTACGGCGCGCCTGTTATTGCATACGATCCGCAAAGAAGTTTTCGGTCAAGAAGTCGCGCAAAAAGATAGTAGCGCCCGATATTTGCAATACTTCCCCGAATTCATCAAGAAAGGCATTCAGGCCGAATTGCTGGATGAAAAACTGGCCCAGTTCGATTTGCAGAAATTAAGTGAAGCCTTGGTTGCTGATCGTGATTTGCAATTTGGCTATATCGGTTTGCAAACACTGTATGACCGTTATTTCTTGCATATCCGCGATGCGCGGATTGAAATGCCACAGGCATTTTATATGCGGGTAGCGATGGGATTGGCGCTGGGCGAAGCAAATCGCGAAGCGCGGGCGATTGAGTTTTACAATCTTCTATCGAGCTTTGATTTCATGAGTTCGACGCCGACCTTGTTTAACTCGGGCACCAAACGGTCGCAGCTTTCCTCCTGTTACTTGACCACCGTGTCAGACGATCTGGAGGGGATTTACGACGCCATCAAAGAAAATGCCTTGCTGGCAAAATACGCCGGCGGCTTAGGTAATGACTGGACCCCGGTCCGTTCATTGGGCGCGCATATCAAAGGCACTAACGGAAAATCGCAAGGCGTTGTCCCTTTCCTGAAAGTTGTCAATGACACTGCGGTAGCTGTCAACCAAGGTGGCAAGCGCAAAGGTGCGGTCTGTGCTTACCTTGAGACGTGGCATATGGACATCGAGGAATTTCTCGACTTGCGTAAAAATACCGGCGATGACCGCCGCCGCACGCATGATATGAACACGGCAAACTGGATTCCTGATCTGTTCATGAAACGTGTCATGGAAAAAGGCGACTGGGTATTGTTTTCGCCGAGTGACGTGCCTGATTTGCATGATAAATATGGGCGTGCTTTTGAGCAGGCTTACACAGAGTACGAAGCCAAGGCAGCACGCGGCGAAATTCGCCTCTACAAGAAAATCCAGGCGCTTGATTTGTGGCGCAAGATGTTGTCGATGTTGTTTGAAACCGGTCATCCGTGGATCACTTTCAAAGATCCTTGCAATATCCGCAGTCCGCAACAGCATGTCGGCGTCGTACATAGCTCCAATTTGTGTACCGAGATTACATTGAACACGAATTCGTCTGAAATCGCGGTTTGTAATCTTGGCTCGGTCAATTTGCCGGCGCATATGAAGGATGGCAAGTTGGATCATGTGAAATTGCAAAAGACCATTCGTACCGCGATGCGTATGCTGGACAATGTGATCGACATTAATTACTACGCGGTAAATAAAGCACGTGATTCGAATTTGCGGCACCGCCCGGTCGGCCTTGGCATCATGGGGTTCCAGGATTGCCTGCATATGATGCGCACCCCTTATGCATCGATGGCAGCGGTTGAGTTTGCCGATCGATCGATGGAAGCGGTATGTTATTTCGCTTATCTCGCTTCCACTGATCTGGCGGAAGAACGCGGTCAATACAGTTCATACAAAGGTTCTTTATGGGATCGCGGAATCTTGCCACAAGATTCGCTCAAGCTTTTGGGTGAAGAGCGCGGCAGCTATCTGGAAACCGATATGTCGGAGACATTGGATTGGTCGATTTTACGTAACCGTATCAAACAATTCGGCATGCGCAATTCCAACTGCGTGGCGATTGCACCAACTGCGACGATTTCTAACATTATTGGCGTTGCAGCTTGTATCGAACCCACTTATCAAAATCTCTATGTAAAATCGAATTTGTCGGGTGAATTTACCGAGATTAACGAATACCTGGTACGTGATTTGAAGACCCGGGGCTTGTGGGATGAAGTCATGATTGCCGATCTTAAATATTTTGATGGCAGCTTGGCAAAGATTGACCGTATTCCCCAAGAATTGCGCGATATCTATGCCACCGCGTTTGAAGTGGCGCCATCGTGGTTGGTAGAAGCCGCATCGCGCCGCCAAAAATGGATCGATCAAGCGCAATCGCTAAATATTTATATGGCAGGCGCTTCCGGTAAAAAGCTTGACGAGACTTATAAGCTGGCTTGGCTACGGGGTCTTAAGACGACGTATTATCTGCGTACCATGGGTGCGACACATACTGAAAAATCGACTACCAAAGCAGGTGCTTTGAATGCGGTGTCAGTTGATGGCGGCAGCTCTGCCAGTGGTTATTCTATGGCGCCAGCAACGGTTGCTGGCGATGAATTGGCAGGGCCTGCATGCATGATGCGTCCGGGTGATCCGGGTTTTGAAGAATGTGAAGCTTGTCAGTAAGAATGACGCTTTTTCTGAACAGTGCACCTAGACCTGGGTCTGCTGTTTTGATTTGTTATTGGCACTTTTTATGTGCTGTGAATTTAGGATGAATAAAATGCTCTCTTGGGATGATGAACCTATTGCTGCATCGCCTGCCCGCTTAATGCCAGAGCCGGTGCTTCCCGCCTCCAGGGCTGGCGACGCGATGGACTCGGTTGAGGTATTTTCGGCGTTGCCTGCTGTTCCTGCTACAGAACCGGTCCAAGCAGATACTTCGCGTCGCGTGAATGCGGCCGACAAGCGCATTATTAATGGCCATACCGATGTAAACCAATTAGTGCCCTTTAAATACAAATGGGCTTGGGATAAGTATCTGGCTGGTTGCGCCAATCATTGGATGCCGCAAGAAATCAATATGCAGCGCGATATCGAACTTTGGAAAAATCCAAACGGATTAACAGATGACGAGCGCCGTCTGGTGAAACGTAATCTCGGATTTTTTGTAACGGCCGATTCACTGGCGGCAAACAATATCGTGCTTGGCACTTATCGCCATATTACGGCGCCTGAATGCCGTCAATATTTATTGCGCCAGGCGTTTGAGGAGGCGATTCACACGCATGCTTACCAATATATTGTTGAGTCGCTTGGTTTGGATGAAGCTGAAATTTTTAACGCGTATAACGAAGTGAAATCGATTCGGGATAAAGATGAATTCCTGATTCCTTTTATCAACGTGTTAACTGATCCTCAATTTACGACTGGCACGGCGGAAAACGACCAGAAATTATTGAAGTCCCTGATTGTTTTTGCTTGTTTGATGGAAGGCCTGTTTTTCTATGTCGGCTTTACCCAGATTCTGGCCTTAGGTCGCCAAAATAAAATGATGGGCGCAGCTGAACAATACCAATATATTTTGCGTGACGAATCGATGCATTGTAATTTTGGAATTGATTTGATCAACACGATCAAGATGGAAAACCCCCATATTTGGACCGCTGAATTTCGTGACGAAATCAAAGCGTTGTTTTTACAAGCAGTAGAGTTGGAATATCGTTACGCAGAGGATACAATGCCGCGTGGTGTGCTAGGTTTAAATGCGCCAATGTTCAAAGGGTATCTCAGATTTATCGCTAATCGTCGCGCTCAGCAAATAGGTTTGGATCCGATGTTTGCGCAGGAAGAAAATCCGTTCCCCTGGATGAGCGAAATGATCGATTT
>JAZKIX010000155.1:0-17351 GCA_040384645.1 Pseudomonadota bacterium
TGGAAAGCCAGCTCGATCCCGACGTGTTCGTGCGCGTGCACCGTTCCTACCTGCTCAATATCGGCTGCATCAGCCGCATCGAGCAGGGCAAGGATAGCCATACCGCGATTCTCAATAGCGGCGTGCGCATTCCCATCAGCCGCAGCGGCTACCAGAAAGTCAGGAACCTGATCGGCTAGGCTTGCCACCAGCGCGGCAGCAGTTCCTGCACCTCGCGCTGGGCAAAGCGGTCATCGATCAGGTACACCACGCCGCGGTCGGTTTCGGTGCGGATCACGCGGCCGGCCGCTTGCACCACTTTTTGCAAGCCGGAATACAGGTAGGTGTAATCGTAGCCGGCGCCAAACTTGGCCTGCATGCGCTGCATGATTTGTTGATTGACCGGATTGGTTTGCGGCAGGCCGAGGGTGGCGATAAAGGCGCCGATCAGGCATCGGCCAGGCAAGTCGATACCTTCCGCAAACGAACCGCCCAATACGGCGAAACCGACGCCGCAACTGGTGGCGCTGAAACGGGCTAAAAACGCGTCGCGCTCGGCCTCGTCCATCCGGCGCGATTGCTCCCACACCGGCAACTTTGGGTAGAGTTGACGCACGACCGCCAGCACTTGCTGCAGATAATCGAAGCTGCTGAAAAACGCCAGGTAATTGCCGGCTTGGCTAGCGTATTGCTGCGCAATGACATCGGCAATCGGCGCCAGCGAACTGCTCCGGTCATTGAAACGGGTCGAAATATCGCTGCGCAGCCTGACCGATAATTGCTCAGGCGTAAAAGGCGAATCGACTTCAACCCAGGCTGTATCTGGCGGCAAACCCAGGGTGTCGCTGTAAAAATTCCACGGGCTCAAGGTGGCTGAAAACAAGGTGCACGAATGGCTAGCGGCAAAGCGCTTTTCCAGAAACGGCGCAGGAATAATATTCCTGAAACACAGGGTGGATGCATTCGCCAAGCCATTGCGCGCCGTTGATCCGGCATCCTTGCTGATATCGAATAGCGAGTGATCGCCAAACAATTCAGCCACGCGGCAAAAATGCGTTGCATCGAAATAAAACCGCTGTAGCGTGCTGTCAACCAGGTTCGGATGCTCGCTGATGTAATCGGTGATGGCGGTATTGACCTGCTGCAAGGCACTCAGCAATTTTGCCGGCGGCTCGGCATAGACTTGATACGCATTGTCCTGTTCGCCCAGCAAGGCAGTCCAGCAGCGCTGGATGCGGTCCAATGATTTTTTTAAAACAGGCGGCGCCCACTTTTGCATGGTCTTGAAGTCGGTGTAATGCAGCTCAGCCGAATACATTTTGCGGCCGCGTTCGATCATATTGTGGGCTTCGTCCACCAGCACGCTGACGCGCCATTGATTGGCTTGCGTCAAGCCATGCAACATCGCTGAAATATCGAAAAAATAGTTATAGTCACCCACCACCACATCGGCCCAGCGCACCAGTTCTTGGCTGAGGTAATACGGGCAGACTTGATGCGTCAATGCGATGGCACGCAGGGCGGCTTTATCGAGCAAGCCGCTGCGCAAGGCGGCATCGCGCGCGGCGGGCAAGCGATCATAAAATCCCTGCGCCAGCGGACACGATTCGCCATGGCAAGCCTTGTCGGGATGCTCACACGCCTTGTCGCGCGCCACCAGTTCCAGCACGCGCAAGGGCAGCGCGGGCGCGCTATCTTGCAACAACACGGCGGCATCCAGCGCCAGCTTGCGGCCGGAAGTTTTTGCTGCCAGAAAAAAAACCTTGTCCAATCCTTGGGCCGGGCAAGCTTTCAGCACAGGGAACAGCGTGCCGATGGTCTTGCCGATGCCGGTTGGCGCTTGCGCCAGCAGGCAGCGGCCGCTGCTATTGGCGCGGTACACGGCAGTTGCCAGTTCGCGCTGGCCGGGGCGAAAGCCCGCATAGGGAAATTGCAGCGTTGCCAGCCGTGAATCACGCGCTGTGCGATGCGCCAGTTCTTGCGCGGCCCAGTGCAAGAATTTTTCGCATTGCATCTCAAAATATTCTTGCAGCGCCGCGGCGGAAATATGCTTGACCAGCACGGTTTCCTTTTGACTGCCGATATCGAAATACACCAGCGCCAGGCGCAGCTCGCTCAGCCCCAATTTTTGGCATAAAAGCCAGCCGTAAATTTTGACCTGCGCCCAGTGCAAATGACGGTGATTACCCGGCATCAAGTCGAGGTCGCCGCGAAAGGTCTTGATTTCTTCCAACTGGTTCAAAGCCGGATCGTAGCCATCGGCACGACCGCGCACATGCAAGTATTGATAGTCGCCGCTGAGAGTGACTTCGGCCTGATAGCCTTGGCCGCGACGTGCGGTTACCACGGCATGGCCGGCGATGCCTTCTTGCGCCGACGGCGCAGGAGTAAAGCGCTGGTCGAGGTCGCCTTGCTTGGCGGTGAACTCGCACAGGGCGCGCACCGCGACAGTGTATTTGGCGTCCGTGTTCAAGATGGCTCCGCTGCTTGTTCTGTTTTCCACTGCACATAACAGACAGTGGCCGGCAGCTGATGCGCCGCAAAATAATCGAGCCAGCGGCGCTGGTTGTCTTGCAAGCGGTCGCCCGGCCCCTTGACCTCGATCATTTGACACCGCTGCGACTGCGGCCAGAATTGAATCAGGTCGGGCAAGCCGGCGCGATTGACTTTGATATCGGCCAGCAGACGCTGAAATAATTTCTTCAAATGCTGCGCCGGAATACAGTCCAAGGCCAGCGCCAGCAAGTCTGGCGTCAGCAAATGCCAATACACAAAAGGCGACTGGATACCGGCCTTGGCCACAAGATTTTGATGGATGGTTTGGCGGTATTGATCGCTATCGAGTTGCGCCAGGCAGCGCGTAAATTCCCCGGCGCGACGCGCCACAAAATCCGCTCGGAACAAATCAGCCGGCGCGTGGTGGAAAGGATGAAAAAACGCCCCCGCCAGCGGCATGAAAATCACCTCCCAGCACAACAAACCCATGAGTGAATTGACTAAGCCATTCTCGACATAAAATACCGGCGCATCCGGTGCCGCCAGGCTCAAATGTGCACGCACCGCAAGCTCGACTGTCACGTCTGATGCGGGACGCGGCAAGGCTAGATCGTGGCTGCTGATCGCCGCCACCGCACTGGCCGCAAGCTTGGGCAAACCCAGCTTACGGCGCAGTCTTGGCACGATGCGGGCAAGCTGCTGTTGCTCGCTTTCGCTGGCCGGCATTTGTTCGGCAATATGTGCCAAGGCATACGCTTGCTCGAACTGTCCGCAGCGCTCCAACACCCGCAACTGTCGGCTGCGCGTGCCGGGATGGCTGCAACTTGCATAGATTTGCAAGGCGGCGGCAAAGTCGCCTTGCTGCTCATGCTGATAAGCGATCTGGTATAGCAATTTTGCACGCCGGCTTTCTAGCCATGGATTGTCAAAAGCTTGCGGCGGCAAATTTTGCACAATTGTTGATGCTGCTTCGCCCTGCCAAAAACGTTGGCGGCAGCGGTCCAGATGCACGTAATCATCAATCTCGTGCCGGTGCTGGAAAGCGCGTGAAGCAGCGGACAATGCCACGCTTTCATAACGGGTGATGCCAAGGTCGGACAAGATAAATTCGGTCCAATCCTGATACAGGTTTCCAAAAAACATTAGCCGCAGTCGCTCGCATAGGTCGCCGCATACAAGCCGATATACCGTTGCGCCAGAGCCGCCGAACCATGCTGAAAAATGGCGGCCGTCTTCACCAGACTGCGACCGTAGCAAAGCCAGTAAATCAGGCTTGCGGAGACTTTTTTGCGCACTGGGGAGATTAAAAAACTGCGCGATTTCGGCCTTGGTGCAGATCTCAAATAATTGGTCCAATGTCAGCACCGGATCGCTTTCAATCCAACCGGCTGCGAGCAAGGCAGACGCCGCTGCTGCCGGATCGCCGATCTCGGCATACTGCAATTTACCGACGCGAAAGACATCGCCTTTGCGCATGATCATCCGTACCAGCAGCGCTTGCGCGGCTTGCGGCAATAGGACAAACTGCGCGAGGAATTGACGCTCGCTTGGCGCTAGCAAGTCGTCATAGCGCTGCCCGACCCAATCGAGTACGGTGCGGAAATTGTGTAAATAATAAAAGGGATTGTCGAGCACGCCATGCCAGGATCAAGGTCAGCCGCAATTATCAAACGCCAAGATGGGCGCTTGCGCTGGTGTCGATGCGGCGATCAATACTGTACATTTAACCAGTTAAACTCGGCAAGCGATTTCAAGCGCCAGATGTGACGTGTGTGTAGGTGCGCCGTGCGCACCGCGCTTGGCGGTGATCGCGATTGGTGCGCACGGCGCCCTCTACTAACAATCAACAGCCCTGCGCATATCAAGCACTTTACAGGGGGTATAGGAACAAACACCCCCTCACCCGCAGGTTTTATAAGCGCCTTTTAAAATACATCCAGCAGTATATTTTTGTGTTTTTAGGCTGAAATCAGCTTCAAATCGAACAAGCGCTCGGCCAGCCAGACCGCTGCAATCACGACAATGGCGCTGGATCCCGTGGTAAATAACACCTTGCGATAAAGCGTGGTATGTCGCAATGCGAAGGCGAACGGCAAGAATACGCCGACGATGCTGAGCTGGCCGATTTCGACCCCTACATTGAAACCAACCAGCGCCAGCAAGAGTGACGATGGCGGCAGGCCAAGATCGGACAAGACGCTGGCAAAGCCGAAGCCGTGAATCAATCCGAACACGAAAGCAGCGACCCAGCGCCGGCCCTGAAATAGCGGAAACAGGTTATTGAGTGCAGCCAGGATGACCGAGGCGGCAATTGCCGATTCGACCCAGCGCGAGGGCAAGGCGATTACGCCAAGCGTGGCCAGGGTCAAGGTCAGAGAATGGGCCAGGGTGAAAGCAGTGACGATTTTCAACACGTCGATAAATGCTGCCTTGAAACTGGCCGCAGCTTGCCATTGCGGTGTGGGCTTCTGCGTTCCCAGCAACAAGACCGACGGCAATAGAAGGCAAAGTAAAAACAGGATATGGTCGAAGCCGATCCAGATATGCCAGACCCCGTGCTGGACATAATCGACGAATTGGCGCAGCTTGCTGGCGTGCATCAGCGGCAGGTTTTGCAGCGCACTGTCGGGCGTGAAAATCGCGGTCGAGGTCTGGCCTTCGCTTTCCAGTTTGAGCAAGCCCTTGTGCTGTGGATCGATATCGAATAGGAGCTTGTATTGCAAGTCGAGCGCTTCGATCTTGCTGCTGCATGCCGCTTTAAAGCGCAGCACGGCGTAGGCGCCGTCGCTATGGTTGTCGATCAATTGCTCGCCAACGCTGGCGGGGCAGGCAGCGCCGCCATTGGACAAAGCCAGCCGCGCCATGGCATAGGCGCCAATGTCGGCATGCTTGGCGCGAATCTCATCCCAGGTCAGGGCGCCGTCGCCGTCGCTATCGAGCCCGATGGCGACATCGAGATCGCGCAAGGCGATGTCCCATTGGCCGTCGATTTGCCGGTCGCGCACTTGCAGACTTAAATAACTGTCACTGGGTTTATGCGCGTGTGCCAATGCGCTGCACACGACCAGCAGAGAAAACAGGATGACGGTGTGTAAGCGGCGCATTATTTGCCTGCCCCAAGAGCCAGCAAGGATGGCTGCAAGGTTTGATCTTGCAGGCGGCTTTGTTTGAGCCAGGCCAATAACGGTTGAGCCGCTTGGGTATCTTTGGCGGCGGCCGCAGCTTCCAGCAATATCCGTACATCGGCCGGTTCTTTTTGCACTGCCCAATTGCGCTGAGCCAGTATCAATGCATTCTTCGGGTCGTTTTGCAATTGCAGGGCAAAGCGGGCCTGTTCGCGCTGATGCACGGTATCGCCGCGCAGCACGGCGGCGTCGAAACGGGCGCGCAAGGCATCGCTCTGTTGCGCGGCTTCAGGCGATTTTGTTGCCTTTAACGCCAGTGCGTAACGCAGCAATAGTGCGTCAACCCGGGGCTTGGATTTGAGCAGGGCAACTACTTCAGCAGGGCGTTGTTGGTCTAGCAGAAAATCGGCATACGCACCCAATAAATAACTGTCTGCATTGTCGAATGCCAGGGCCGCGCGGAAATGGCTATCGGCAGCGGCGCTGTCGCCGTTGCGGGCCGCCATCTCGGCCAATAAGGTCAAGACCCAGAGCTGAATGTCCGGCTCTGCCTCTGGATGTTTTTTGAAAACGGCTAGCAATTGGGCATAAGCTGGCGCCGCATCACCATTCAGGCTGGCGATATTGGTGAGGCAAGTTTGGGTAATCAATGCTGGCGCCAGCGGATATAGATGCTCGCAACTATTTTTAGCCTGGGCATAATCGCCGCGCACCATCAATACCGTGGCACGCGTCAGCCAGGCTTGGGCATTGTCACGCTCGATTTTGAGCACTGCATTTAAGTCTTCCAGTGCCTGATGAAACTGGTGGGTACTTTGCAATAAGGTGGCGCGCAGTAGACGCACCTTGACCGGTGGCTCGGTCTGGCCCCACCACGGGCTAAGTGCGGCTTGCGCATAACCCAGATAACGCGGATCGCCTTCGTTGCGTGCCTGTTCGATATAGCGCTGCGCCAGCCCGGTCGCCAGCGCCAGGTCGTGTGGATTGGCTGCCAATTGCAGGCGCAGACGTTTAAATTGCTGTTGCACCGGATCGCTGCGGCTGGGCAAATGTTCGATCACCTGGCTACCGCTGGCGGGAATGTAGGGCACGGCTTCGGCAATCGTGGCGAGGCAGAACAGCAGCGTTGCCGCCAGCCTGATAGCCAACGCGTTTGACAAAGCGAATCGCTGATTGGGGCGCATGACACATCCAGTCGGGAATAATTTTAGACGCTAATTGCGATGGAATAAACGTGCAATCGGGGTGAATCTGGATCGCTGCCGTTAGGCATTGGTCCAGATTCATCTGACTACTTGCCGCCTTACATCACCGCTACCGGCTCGTTATCTTCCGGTGCGGTCGCTGCCTGCGCGTCGACCGAATCCGGCTCGGCACTGTCGGATTGCGCCGTTGCGATGCCATCGACTGTCTTGGTATAGGCATCGGCAGTGTTAGTCACCGGTGGCGTCGTTACTACTGGCATATCGCCACCAGAACCACCGCCACAGGCTGACAACAGCAGAGCAAGCACTGGGATTAATGTGAACTTTTTCATAGCATTCTCCTCATGTCGACGTGAACCATCAATGCTTCAAGGAACCTGGCAACGGTGTTTTCAGGTACGGGAAGCTATTGTTGACAAAGCTGCTGTCAAGGAAAGCGCCATCGGTAAAATCCAGTGTGCCGGCAGGTGCGTCGGCTGGTACGCAACCGATACTCAACACACACAAACGGCCCATTACGACGCGCAAGGCGATATCGACCACGTCATCGCCAGGGCGACGACCGTTAGGGAAGCCGGCGCCATCGCCGCCGATCACGCCCAGCCGATTTTGCGTCGCGCTGACAGGTGCGGAGGTATTGAGGCGCAGCATTTCAGAGCCCACTACCGTCTTGGGTTGATTCACACCCTTGATCCCGGTCAGGAAAGCGGCCACCAGATCGTTGCGGGGGAAGTTGGTCGGTGCTTTGGCACCGGCGCTGCCATACAAAATCTCAACTAAAGCTGGCAAGGTCGGATTGGTTACGTAGTCGATGAACTGGCCATCGCCGCTGGGTTTGCTGTGGTTGAACTGATCCTTGTCCTTCAACCCGATCACCACTTCGTTCACCAACGGCATGCCGAGCCGCGAAACCTGGGTCCAGGCGCCGCCTTCCTTGGATGCTGCGCCGCCCTTTGGATTAGGGTTAATCAAACGCGCTTGCCGCACGCTGGCGGTAGTCCAGCCGCCGATCACCGGTTCGCCGGCAGTGGCAACGCAACTGATCGGCAATTCAAGTTCAATCGAAGTCACATTCTTGTCGGCCAGATCGTCCTTAGCCGCTTTTTCTGCATTCGGGTCGAAGGCCGTGGCCGGTGCCTTGATATTGATCAGGTCGAAGGTTTCGCCCAGGTTGACGACAAACGGGTCCTTGCGTTGGCCGACAAATACCTTGCCCGGACTATTGCAACCCGGCACGGCAATGCTGTACACGTGTTTGGCGGCATAGGCGGCATAGTCAGGGATCGATTTATTGCCGATATTGTCGAGCGGCTTGTCGAAGGTGGTGGCGCCGCTGGCTTCGTTTTGCACTGCTTCGCTCTTGCCGCTACGGCGGTCACCACGCACCACGTTAATGGTGTAGGTTTCGCGCACATTGGCGCCGGCAGCATTGGGGCTAGAGATATCGCCGCCGTTGATGACCAGCGGGATCGACACTTTCTTGCCGCCTACAGTGAGCGGGGTATCCTTGTTTTGATTCTTGAAACGGAATTGAAAGGTCAGGTGTTCCTTGGCATCGCCCACATTGTCGATATGGATTTCATACAGCGCGTCCGGGTCCATCGAAAAATAATTCGGCCCGCCATAGGCATCTTGCAAGGGCACATAATTGGCGATCAATGTCACGTAGCCGGCGCGGTTAGCTTCATAGCTGCGAAACATATAGAAGTCGGTCGCGTCGACTTTGGGACTGCGCGCAATAAACGGCGCTTCGCGATGGCTCGACGCCGCGGCTGGCAAACAGGCGACGCCTGCCAATGCACTGACAACCAGTGCGGTAAAACTGGATTTCTTCAACATATACGATGGCATGATGCTCTCCAAAAAGAAGAAAAAAGGGAACCCGGATCAGATAAATCAGTTGTTACGGTGTTTGTACGCAACGGAAAAGCTATCGGATTCAAAAATATGGCTTTTTTGAAAAATATTTCACTGATGCCAAAAGAGTGGCAGAAGCTGCTTGGAAGTTGCCACCCGAAAAGAAGAATAGGTCGCTACCCAAAGTCAGCGATCGACGAGTCCGCACTCCGCTATCGCATTTAATATGCTCGATATTTGTCGCCGAATAGCATAAGTGAGGGGTATATGCCAAAACATATGCTTAGCCGCACGTTTTCATTGGCCCTTTAAATATACAGGCGGCAGTATATTTGCGCCCTTTAGATGTCGCCACAATACGGAAAAGGCTTGCTGATCAACCGGCGTGATCCGGGAGCCAAGACAATCTGGCGTATAATTTCTGCCCTGCAAAAGGCGCTACATTCGACAAAATTAGCAGAGCACACGATCGCCAAGGCGCATCAAACTTTGGCAGCGAGACATGTCCTTGTATCGGATTGCAAAGGACTTGATCGCCGCGCTGCAATCACCATCATTACCCTGCCCGTTTTAATCCGGCAACGGCGGGGCTTTTTTGCTTTTGAAAGAACCACCATGAGTGTGACCAAGAAGCACCATCCCGTATCCGCCACCGAAGCGCAGTTGCGCGAGATTCTGGCGCGCCGCATCATGATTCTCGATGGTGCGATGGGCACCATGATCCAGCAATACAAGCTCACCGAAGAAGATTACCGGGGCGGGCCGGATGGACGTTTCGCCACATTTGCAGCGCCGCCGCTGGCCAACGGCGCGCCCAATCCGCGTGAGTTATTCGTCAAGGGCAATAACGAATTGCTGAGTCTGACGCAGCCGCACATCATCCAAGAAATCCACGAGCAATATCTGGCCGCCGGCGCCGATTTGATCGAGACCAATACCTTCGGCGCGACTTCGGTGGCGCAAGACGATTACCACATGGCGCATCTGGTGTACGAGATGAATGTGCAATCGGCAAAATTAGCGCGTGCTGCCTGCGATAAATATTCCAGCCCAGACAAACCACGCTTTGTTGCAGGCGCCCTTGGCCCGACGCCAAAAACCGCCTCGATTTCGCCCGACGTCAACGACCCGGCGGCGCGCAATGTCACCTTTGATCAACTAGTTGCCACTTACCTGGAACAAACCCGCGCGCTGGTTGAAGGCGGCGCCGATGTGTTGTTGGTGGAAACTATCTTCGACACGCTCAATTGCAAGGCGGCGCTATTTGCCATCGACCTGTTTTTTGAAGAAAGTGGCAAGCATTTGCCGCTGATGATTTCCGGCACGGTGACCGATGCTTCGGGGCGGATTTTGTCGGGGCAAACGGTGCCGGCGTTCTGGAATTCAATCCGGCACGCCAAGCCGCTCACCGTCGGCCTGAATTGCGCGCTGGGTGCGGCGCTAATGCGTCCGTATGCGGAAGAGTTGTCGAAAATTGCCGACACTTTTGTCTGCATTTATCCTAATGCCGGCTTGCCCAATCCCATGAGCGATACCGGCTTTGACGAATTGCCGGCCGATACCTCGTCCTTGCTAAAAGAATTTGCCGAGAGCGGTTTTATCAATATCGCCGGTGGTTGCTGCGGCACCACGCCGGCCCATATCAAGGCGATTGCCGAGCTGGTGTTGCCGCTGACGCCGCGCACGGTGCCGGTGGCCGATCACGCCACGCGGTTGGCTGGGTTGGAGCCATTTACCATCGACGACAACTCGTTGTTTGTCAACGTCGGCGAGCGTACCAATGTCACCGGCTCCAAGGCCTTTGCGCGCATGATATTGAATGAACAGTTCGACGAAGCGCTGGCAGTGGCGCGGCAACAGGTCGAAAACGGCGCGCAAATCATCGACATCAATATGGATGAAGCGATGCTCGATTCGCTGGCTGCGATGAGCCGCTTCCTGAACCTGATTGCGTCCGAACCCGACATCGCGCGGGTGCCAATCATGATCGATTCATCCAAATGGTCGGTGATCGAAGCGGGCCTTAAATGCGTGCAGGGCAAGTCGATTGTCAACTCGATTTCGATGAAGGAAGGCGAAGCCGAATTCCTGCGCCAGGCCACTTTGTGCCGGCGTTACGGCGCAGCGGTGATCGTGATGGCGTTTGACGAGACAGGCCAGGCCGACACGTTTGAGCGCAAGATTGAAATTTGCAAACGCGCTTACGATTTGTTGATTGCGGAAGTCGATTTCCCACCGGAAGACATCATTTTCGATCCGAATATTTTCGCCATCGCGACCGGTATCGAAGAGCACAATAATTACGCGGTCGATTTTATCAATTCAGTGCGCTGGATACGTGAAAACCTGCCGCACGCCAAGATCAGCGGCGGCGTCTCGAACGTCAGTTTTTCTTTCCGCGGCAATGACCCTGCGCGTGAAGCAATCCATACCGTATTCCTGTATCACGCGATCAAGGCCGGAATGACGATGGGCATTGTCAACGCCGGGATGGTTGGCGTGTACGACAATATTCCCGCCGAATTGCGTGAACGGGTTGAAGACGTGGTGCTCAATCGGCGTGAAGATGCGACCGAGCGCATGATCGAAATCGCCGGCTCCTTGAAGGCTGATGGCAAGAAAGAAGAAGCCACGCTGGAATGGCGCAACGACACCGTGCAAAAGCGCCTGTCGCATGCGCTGGTGTATGGCATCACGCAATGGATCGTGGAAGACACCGAAGAAGCGCGGCAAGAATTATTGGGTAATGGCGGGCGCCCGATCCATGTGATCGAAGGGCCGCTGATGGATGGCATGAACATCGTCGGCGACCTGTTCGGCCAGGGCAAAATGTTCTTGCCGCAAGTGGTCAAGTCAGCGCGCGTGATGAAGCAGGCGGTGGCGCATTTGATCCCCTTCATCGAAGAAGAAAAGAAGCTCTTGGGCGACAGCAAACCCAAAGGAAAGATCGTGATCGCCACCGTCAAGGGCGACGTGCACGACATTGGCAAAAACATCGTGTCGGTGGTTTTGCAATGCAATAACTTTGAAGTCGTCAACATGGGCGTGATGGTGCCCTGTTCTGAAATATTGGCGCGCGCCAAGTTGGAAGGCGCCGACATCATCGGCCTGTCTGGCCTGATCACGCCCTCGCTGGAAGAGATGGCGCACGTCGCCAAAGAAATGCAGCGCGACCCGCATTTCCGCATGATGAAAATTCCGCTGCTGATCGGCGGCGCTACCACTAGCCGCGCCCACACCGCCGTCAAGATCGCCCACAACTACGAAGGCCCGGTAGTCTATGTGCCCGACGCTTCGCGCGCCGTTGCCGTGGCGCAATCGCTGCTGACGCCGGAAAGCCGCGATCAATACGTCGAAGATATTGCGGTCGATTACGAACGGATCCGCGTCTTGCACGCCAATAAAAAAGCCACGCCCTTGTTGTCGCTCTCCGCTGCACGCGCCAACCGGATGCTCGTGCCTTTCGATGGCAACGCAGCGCCCGTGAAGCCAAAATTCATCGGCCGCCGCGTATTCAAGAACGTCGATCTGGCCACCATTGCCCAATACATCGATTGGGGTCCGTTCTTCCAGACCTGGGATTTGGCTGGCCCGTATCCCGCCATCCTGACCGATGAAGTGGTCGGCGAAGCGGCAACAAGGGTATTTGCCGAAGCGCAAGAAATGCTGAAGAAATTGATCGATGGCCGCTGGCTCACCGCCAACGGCGTTGTGTCCTTATTGCCCGCCAACAGCGTCAATGACGACGATATCGAAATCTATACCGACGAGAGCCGCAGCACAGTCGCCTTTACCTATTACGGCTTGCGCCAGCAAGGCATCAAACCCGTAATCGATGGCGTGGCGCGGCTCAACCAATGCCTGGCCGATTTCATCGCACCCAAACTGATTGATGGCAAACCGTCCGGTGTGGCCGACTACATCGGCATGTTCGCCGTCACCAGCGGATTGGGCATCGAAAAATACGAGAAACGCTTTGAAGACGCGCACGACGATTACAGCAGCATCATGCTCAAATCTTTAGCCGACCGTCTGGCCGAAGCCTTTGCCGAATACCTGCATGAGCGGGTGCGTAAAGATTTATGGGGTTACGTCCCGGATGAGGCCTTGACTTCGGACGCCATGATTGCCGAGGAATACAAAGGCATCCGCCCCGCGCCAGGCTATCCGGCATGCCCGGAACACACGGTCAAAGCCGATATGTTCAAAGTGATGCAATGCGAAGAAATCGGCATGATGTTGACTGAATCGTTCGCCATGTTTCCGGGGGCTGCGGTGTCGGGATTTTATTTCGCCCATCCGGAATCAAAGTATTTTGTGGTGGGGAAGATTGGCGAGGATCAGTTGATGGATATGGTCAAACGACGCGGGGCGAGCAAGGAAGATGTGGAACGCTGGCTGGCGCCAAATTTGTCGTAATTTATTCGTCGTATTTTCAAAAATCAGCCGTGGTCAGCTAGCCTGCGGTTTGGTACGCTGTGATTTTTATACTTCTCTTGATGAGGCGTCATGAAGAAAATACTTGGTTTTGCGCTGGCACTGCTTACGCTTCAAACGACGCTGCCCACCTCGGCTGCTGACATACAGAAATGGACTGATGCTAACGGAACAACACATTATGGCGATGGTCCGGCTGAAGAGGCACAGGCGGAAGAAATGGAATTGAAATGGACCACGCCGGTCGCCAAACCACTGCTACAACGCGCCGCTGGCGAGTTTTATGGCGTCCCACTGTATCCAGAGCAAATCAAGCCAGAGAAATCCGATCCGCCCAAGATGCCGGCGACGTTGCGGTTTTTGACCAGCAGTTCGGTGGCAACCGTGACCAGTTTCTATAAAACCAATATCGCCAGCAAATACAAATTAGAAACGCTCGATGACGGATCGATCCATATAAGCTACAAGGTTGACCATCTGGATAAAGTTATTTTGATTAAGGATTTTTTTGGTAAGGCGGATGTGACGATTCGAGCTGATAAATAGGCTGCCATAGTTCTAACGAAGTTTAACCCTCAGCTACAGGCAGCTTGATTATCCTTCGGCGCCTTCAATCACATGAAGAACCCATGGCTGTTAATTAGTCCGCCTGAGCCATTTTGACAGCACGGCTGAAGTTGAGGGAATTGGCGAAGATGGCAGTGAAAATAGACGTCACTTGATGTCTGCGCAGGCAATTAAGGGCCACAGAGCGCAGTCTGGCCAGGATGCCGGGCTGCGCTCTTACCCGGCAGGCGTCCTCCCGCAAAACGACATCGCGCACGTGGTGAAATGGATTTTCGATGGCCCAATGGCCGCGGATGGCATTTTGAAACTGGCTGGCGCTTTCGCGCGTGATTTTGCCGCTACGCTGATAGGTGACGGTGCGCTCGATATGCGCGGCCATTTGAATCGAGGGCCATTGCGCGCCAAACCAGTTCAAGCGCGGATTGTTGCGACGGACTGTGAGTGCGAGCCAACGCCGATGTGCTTAAACGAAAAGCGGGCCTTTTTGCTCGATTAGTTCCCTGCCATCCCTTGTTCGATTATCATGCGTCAGCTAAAAAGAACGTCAAAAATGCCGGGATCGCATAGCGGTTCCTGTCAATGTTCGTCTTGCCTTAAGTGCAACGGCTTTTGCTTTCAGCCGTTGCAATCAGCGCCAAACACTAAGTATTTCACCCAAGAAAGAATTTTATGCCTTCGATATTAAAAAGACACCGCTGGATCAGTGTGTTGGCCGCTTTGCTATGGAGCGTCAATGCACAGGCGGCCATTCCACTTTCCGAACGCACTGCGCTATTGGATCTGTATACGGCGACGGCTGGCGCATCCTGGACCAATAGCACCAACTGGAACGGGGCTGCCGGAACGGAGTGCAGCTGGTACGGTGTGGCCTGCGATGACACTGGGAGCGGGAGCCACGTAACACAACTTCTGCTATCTTCCAATAACCTGACCGGCACGCTTCCTTCGCTTAGCGGCTTGCCGGCTTTGTATTGGTTTAGTGTTGCCAACAACCATTTGGCAGGCGCCATCCCCTCGCTCAGCGGCTTGACGGCTTTGCAATATTTTGATGTTAAAACCAACCAGTTGACGGGATCCATCCCCTCGCTTAGCGGCTCGACCGGTTTGTATTATTTTGATCTTGGAAACAACCAGCTGACGGGTGCCATTCCCTCGCTCAGCGGCTTGACGGCGTTGCAATATTTTATTGTTTCCAACAACGGGCTGACTGGCGCCATCCCCTCGCTCAGCGGCTTAACGGCTTTGCAATATTTTGATATCCGAACCAACCAGCTGACCGGAGCCATCCCCTCGCTTAGCGGCTTGACGAATTTGCAATATTTTAATCTTGGGAGCAACCAGCTAACGGGGGCCATTCCCTCGCTTAGCGGCTTGACTAAATTTCAAGTAATAAATGTTTCCGAAAACCGACTAACGGGCGCCATACCGGCCGCGCCAGCTTCATTAGTCGCAGGCCAGAGCCGTCTTTGCGGCAATAGGCTCATCCCCAGTGGCGATCCCGCCATTGACAATGCCTGGACCACGGCGCAAGGATCGAACTGGATTAGTTGTCAGCTTAAAACTATCCAAACCATTAGCTTCGGCAGCCAGAGCGCCAAAATTTTTGGTGCGGCACCTTTTGTGCTCAACCCGCTGGCCACCGCCAGCTCGGCCCTGACTGTGATCTACAGTTCGGCCACGCCAGCGGTATGCACGGTAGTGGGATCGAGCGTCACGCTGCTTCGACCCGGTACCTGCAGCATTGCAGCCGACCAGCCCGGCAATCCTAGCTTTGATCCTGCACCCAAGGTCACGCAAAGCTTCATGGTCAAGGGCACACTGTTGAGCGCTTCGCGCAGCAAGATTGGTCCGAAGCAAGCGGTGACTTTCACTGCCACCGTAACGGGTACTAGCCCGACCGGCAGTGTCAATTTCAGGGATGGCGCCAACAGCATTGCCGGCTGCGCCAGCCAGCCGCTCATCACCGGCGTGGCCACCTGCACCACCAACACACTCAGTCTGGGCGCGCACAGCATCGGCGCTGCATATTCGGGCGATGGCAACAATCCGGGCAGCCATGCGCAAAGCATCAATGTGACAGTGCAGCGCAGCAGCCTGGTACCGGTGCTGCCGTTGCTGATGTTTTAAGGCAAGGAGCAAGGGTTGAAGGGCGGTTGCCAGAAGCTAATGCGCTCAAGCAAATTGCCGCCTTTCTCACTGCATTGGAACGAACAAGAACGTCACGCAGACCTATGTTTGTGCGGCTTTTTTACGTTCCCGTCAGCAGGCTGATTGCCTACGAAAAACCACGGTTTTGGCTCGTTAAAACTGATTAAATTAGGGTGTATAAGCCAATTTAACCCGTTGTGCGCACGTTTTAGTTGCCTCACAAAAAATACACCGGTGTGTATAGCATCATGCTCTAGGCGGCCTCAGACGCAAATTCACGCGCGGATTGTTGCAGCAGACTGTGAGTGTGAGTCAACGCTGACAGGTGCAAACTAAAACTGCCCTATTTGCTCGATTAGTTCCTTGCGATCCCTTGTTCGATTATCATGCGTCAGCCGGAAAAAAGAATATCAAAAACGCCGGGATCGCACAGCGGTTCCTGTCAATGTTCGTCTTATCTGAAGTGCAACGGCTTTGGTTTTCAGCCGTTGCAACCAGCGCCAATCGTTAAGTATTTCACCTAAGAAAGAATCTTATGCCTTCGATATTAAAAAGACACCACTGGATCAGTGTGTTGGCCTCAATCGTGTGGAGCGTCAATGCACAGGCGGCCATTCCGCTTTCCGAACGCACTGCGCTATTGGATCTGTATACGGCGACCGTTGGTGAATCCTGGACGCATAGCCGCGACTGGAACGGGGCTGCCGGCACGGAGTGTAGCTGGTACGGTGTCGATTGCAATGACACCTGGAGCCACGTAATACAACTTCGGCTAGATGGTAATAACCTTACCGGCACGCTTCCTTCGCTCAGCGGCTTGCCGGCTTTGGGGGGCTTTTCTGTTAACGCTAACAAACTGACGGGCCCCATCCCTTCGCTCACCGGCTTGACGGCTTTGCAAAATTTTTATGTCTCACACAACCAGCTGACAGGCGCCATCCCCTCGCTCAACGGCTTGACGGCTTTGCAAAATTTTGATGCTGCAAACAACCAGCTAACGGGCGCCATCCCCGCACTCAACGGCTTAACGGATTTGCAATATTTTGATGTTGTCGGCAACCAGCTGACGGGTGTCATCCCCTCGCTCAGCGGCTTGACGGCTTTGCGGGATTTTAGAGTTGCGATCAACCAGCTTACGGGCAACATCCCCTCGTTCAGTGGCTTAACGAATTTGCGAAGTTTTTTCGCTTCCCAGAATGGGCTGACGGGTTCCATCCCCTCGCTCAGCGGCTTGACGGTATTTCAACTATTAAATGTTTCCGAAAACCAACTGGCGGGCGCCATACCGGCCGCGCCAGCTTCATTAGTCGCAGGCCAGAGCCGTCTTTGCGGCAATAGGCTCATCCCCAGTGGCGATCCCGCCATTGACAATGCCTGGACCACGGCGCAAGGATCGAACTGGATTAGTTGTCAGCTTAAAACTATCCAAACCATTAGCTTCGGCAGCCAGAGCGCCAAAATTTTTGGTGCGGCACCTTTTGTGCTCAACCCGCTGGCCACCGCCAGCTCGGCCCTGACTGTGATCTACAGTTCGGCC
>JAZKIX010000156.1:0-7431 GCA_040384645.1 Pseudomonadota bacterium
GGGTCTATCAAGCCAATGCGCAGACTATCAAAACGCAGGATCAGATAATGCAGACGCTGGTTAATTTGCGTTAAAGCTTTGTTGCTTGAAGTGCTCGGTAAAACGGGCTGTAAAGCGGGCTGCAAAGCGGGCTGCAAAGGCAAAAATAAGGCATTTTTCCCTAAAAAATACTGCTACCAGTATATTTTAAGGCCCTTTAGAAACCTGCGGGTGAGGGGTGTTTTGTCGATATACCCCCATTATTCTTGCAATATGAATCATTGAAAGCCATTGTCGGCATCGCGTGGAGTTGTGCTGCGGGCGGGTTCTCGCTGCACAGCGACATTGGTTTCATATCCGATGCCGCAGCGTTGACCGGCAGCGGTTCGATTGCCTGCCATCATCGTCATCATGACCCGCGCTATTGTGCCGGGTTGGAGGAAAGTCCATGGATCGCCTGATCTATACCGCCATGACCGGCGCCAAGCATATTCTTGAACAGCAGGCCACAACTTCGCATAATTTATCGAATGCGACCACCACCGGTTTCCGCGCCCAGCTCGATACCTTCAGGGCAGTGCCGGTCATCAGCGAAGGGATGCCGACCCGTGCCTTTGTGGTCGATTCGACCGTCGGCACCGACTTCAGGCAGGGGCCGCTGCAGCAAACCGACCGCGCCCTCGACGTTGCAGTGCAGGGCAAAGGCTGGTTGACGGTGCAGTTGGAAGACGGCTCTGAAGCCTTGACCCGCCACGGCAATCTCAAGCTGAGCGACAACGGTGTATTGCAAACGCAGAGCGGGCTCAATATCGCAGCCGATGGCGGCACCATCAGCATTCCCCCTGATGTGAGTGTCACGATTGCCAAGGATGGTACCGTTTCAGCCATTCCCAACGGTAGCAAGCCCAATCAAATCACCGTGCTGGGACGACTTAAACTGGTCAACCCACCGGAAGAATCGCTGCAACGCGGCGACGATGGTTTATTTCGTATCAAGGATGGCGGCACAGCCGATGCCGATCCTGCGGTGGCCATCGTCGGCGGCGCCTTAGAAGGCAGCAATGTCAATGTGATTGATGCGATGGTCAATATGATCAGCCTCGGCCGTCAATTTGAAATGCAAATGAAGTTATTGCAGAACGCTGAGAATAACGCCAGTAAAGCAGGTCAGCTCCTCAGTTTGGGTTGACGACTTGGGTCGCATAATTGATGCAGGGTAAGTGCCGCTTTCTAAAGAAAATTCTAAGGAAGGCAGATTTTGGGAGAAAGATATGATTCGCTCGCTATGGATTTCCAAGACCGGTCTGGATGCGCAGCAAACGCAGATGGATGTCATTTCCAACAATCTGGCCAATGTCAGTACTGCTGGTTTTAAACGTTCGCGCGCTGTATTTGAAGATTTGCTGTATCAGACCTTGCGTCAGCCGGGTGCGCAGTCATCACAGCAAACCCAGTTGCCATCGGGCCTGCAACTCGGTACCGGGGTGCGTCCGGTGGCGACCGAGCGCATTTTCAGCCAAGGCAATCTACAGCAAACGACCAATGCTAAAGATGTGGCAATTCAGGGCGAGGGATTTTTTCAAGTCTTGATGCCGGACGGCACCACCGGCTATACCCGCGACGGCTCGTTTCAAACCGACTCGCAGGGACAAGTGGTCACGTCCAGCGGTTATGTGATACAGCCGGCGATCACCATCCCGGCCAATGCGCAATCGCTGACGATAGGCAAGGACGGTACCGTGTCGATCACGACGGCAGGATCGCCGGCGCCAACGCAGGTGGGATCGCTGCAATTGACCACATTTATCAATCCGGCAGGGCTACAGTCACAAGGCGAAAATATTTACCTGGAAACAGCCGCATCCGGCACGCCCAATAACAGCACGCCAGGGACTAATGGCACCGGTTCGCTATCGCAAGGCTATATCGAAACATCCAACGTCAATGTGGTTGAAGAACTGGTCAACATGATCCAGACCCAGCGTGCATACGAGATTAATAGCAAGGCGATCACGACCTCAGACCAGATGTTGCAACGGTTGGCGCAGTTGTAGTAATAGCTAATGCTATGCACGTTCAAATTCAAAATATTTTTGTCCACGAAAAACACGAAAAGCACGAAAAAAATCATTATCGAAAGAAAATATCTCTGAATTTGCTTGGTTTCTTTCGTGTCTTTCGTGAATTTCGTGGACTAACTACGATTTTTTAACAGTCTTGCTTAACGTTAGATAGCGAGTTGGGATTTGCTGGTTTTGGGAAGGTCAGGAATATGAAAATAGTTTCGAAAATTGCGTCATTGACCTCGTCGATTACCTTATTGGCGCTGCTGGGCGCCTGCGCCAGCGCACCGGATTCGATTGTCCAGGTACCGCTGACGGCAAGGGCGCAACCGCCGGTTGCAGCGGCGGCTAACAATGGCGCAATTTTTCAATCTGCCTCGTATCGCCCCTTGTTTGAAGACCGGCGTGCACGTCTGGTGGGCGATATCCTGGTCATCAATATTGTGGAAAAAACCAGCGCCGGCAAAGCCGCCGCCAGTTCTGCCAGCAAGAGCGGCGCGGCTGGCATGGGGATTCCCAGCGTGGTCGGACTTCCTCTAAAAACCTTGCAAGGCACGTCCTTGGAAGCGTCCTCATCCCTGAAATACGATGACAAGGGCGCCCAGACCGCCAGCAATAATTTCACCGGCACCATCGGCGTCACCGTGATCGAAGTGCTGCCCAATGGCAACTTGCTGGTGAGCGGTGAAAAGCAAGTCGCACTGGATAAGGGATCGGAATTTATCCGCTTCTCTGGTGTAGTCAATCCCGATACGATTTCTGCCGGCAATATCGTGTCATCGACCCAAGTAGCCGAGGCGCGGGTCGAATACAGAACCAATAGCACGGTCGACAAGGCGCAGGCAATGAGCATGCTGGCGCGCTTCTTTTATAGCTTGTTGCCGCTTTGAGGCATGCAATGGAGGCCACCATGAATTACTTACCACTGCTTCGCCCACCTCAACGAATTGTGCTTGGGCTATTAATGTGTATTGGCGGCGCAATCCTTGCACCCACGGCGGGTGCCGAGCGCCTGAAAGACTTGGCTAGCATCGCCGGAGTACGGCAAAATCAATTGATGGGCTATGGACTGGTGGTCGGTCTGGATGGTAGCGGCGATCAGACCACGCAAACCCCGTTCACGGTACAAAGCGTGATCAGCATGTTGCAGCAAACCGGGGTGAATCTGCCTTCGGCGACCAGCTTGCAACTGAAAAACGTTGCCGCCGTGGTGGTCACGACTTCATTGCCTGCATTTGCCCAGCCGGGCCAGACACTCGATATCACGGTGTCATCGATGGGTAATGCCAAAAGCTTGCGCGGCGGCACGCTCTTGATGACGCCATTGAAAGGTGCCGACAACCAAATTTACGCGATGGCGCAAGGCAATGTGCTGGTGGGCGGGGTTGGCGCTGCCAGTGCCGGTGCCAAAGTGCAAGTCAATCATTTGAGCGTCGGCCGTATCTCGTCCGGGGCCACGGTGGAAAGGGCGGTGCCCTCGATACTGGGGCAAGGCAATACAGTGCGGCTAGAGCTCAATACCACGGATTTTTCAACCGCCAGCCGGGTGGTGGAAGCGATCAACCAACAATTCGGCACCGACACCGCTGCTGCTATTGACGCCAGGGTGATCCGGGTACGCACGCCGGAAGGCAGCGACCTGCGGGTGGCCTTTTTGGCAGCGCTGGAAAGTATTTCCGTCACGCCGGCTCAGACTGTGGCAAAAGTGATCATGAATGCCCGCACCGGTTCGGTGGTGATGAACCAATCGGTTACGCTCGATAGCTGCGCCGTATCACACGGCAATCTGTCGATCACGGTGACTGATCAACCTTTGGTCAGCCAGCCTAATGCCTTGGCTGGCGGCCAGACAGTGGTAAGCCAGACTTCGCAAGTCGATATCAAGAAAGAGCCGGGTCAGGTGCTGTTGCTTAAACCTGGCGCATCGCTGGCCGAAGTGGTCAAGGCCTTAAATGCCATCGGTGCCACGCCACAGGATTTGCTGGCGATCTTGCAGGCCATGAAGGCGTCGGGCGCCTTGCATGCCGAACTGGAAATCATTTAAGCGCGCAAGCGCATCGCCACCATGATCAGCCAAACCGACCTCTCTGGAAAACTTGCGATCGATAGCAAGGGCTTGGACGAACTGCGTCAATCAGCCAAGGACAACTCGCCCGACGCATTAAAAGCGGCAGCGAAGCAGTTCGAAGCGTTGTTCATGAACATGATGCTCAAAAGCATGCGCCAAGCCACACCGCAAGAAGGCATGTTCGACAATGAACAAAGCCGGATGTACACCTCGATGCTGGATCAGCAACTGAGCCAAAACATGGCGTCGCGCGGGATCGGCCTGGCTGACGTACTGACGCGGCAGCTATCCAATAAAGTGAGCAGCGCAGGCTTATCGGGGATGTCGGGGATATCTACCGGCATATCCGACAAAATATCGGCTCAAATCTCGGCCCAAATCTCGACTCAACTAGCTGGTTCATCCGATACGCTTGGTGGTTTGATATCCGGCATGCCGGGCACTGGTAGTGAGATAAATAACGATGTATTTTCGCTCATTGCCAAGATCCGGCCGACAAGTGGGATGGGGTTGCCAACATCATCTGGCTTGCCACTGACAGCGACACCCTTCACGCCAAAAGCGGCACTGCGTTCTGAGGCACTTCCCGCAATCAAAACCGGCCTAGCACCCCAGGCCCAGCCGCGCGTACAAGCGCCGCACGTCAAGGAATTTCAGCAACGTTTGTCATCTCATGCCGAAGAAGCCAGCCGCGCGACCGGCATCCCGGCGCAATTCATGCTTGGGCAAGCGGCGTTGGAAAGCGGCTGGGGTCGCAAGGAAATCAAAGCGGCCGATGGCACGCCGAGCCACAATCTGTTTGGCATCAAAGCCGGCGCCAGTTGGAAGGGCAAGACAGTAGAAACATCGACTACCGAATATGTGAATGGCGTAGCCCAGAAAAAAATTCAAACATTTCGGGCTTATGACTCTTATGCCGATGCTTTCAAGGATTACGGCAAGCTGCTGAGTAATAATCCGCGCTATCAAGATGTGATTGACAACGCAAAAGACCTGACCTCCTTTGCCCGCGGTTTGCAGCGTGCCGGCTACGCCACCGATCCCAATTATGCGGAAAAACTGGTGCGTGTGATCCGTCAGACAATGCTGGCGTGACGTTCTTGGGCGCAAGGCTCACGTTAAAGTTTCGCGAACTCTGACCGTCAACCTAGTTAAGCATCACAGAGAAAGTCATCATGGGTTCCAATATCCTCGGTATCGGTCAAAGCGCTCTCGCCGCAGCGCAAATTGGTCTTAGCACAGCCGGACACAATATCGCCAACGCCTCCACACCCGGCTATTCCCGTCAGATTGTGGTTCAATCGGCGGCAAGAGCCCAATACCAAGGGTTTGGCTATGTCGGGCAGGGCACGCAAGTGGCCACGATTCAACGCAGTTACAGCGATTATCTGGGTAAGCAGGTGTTGACCTCGCAGACTGCGAAAAGCGAAATCGATAGCTATTACTCGCAGATCAAGCAGATTGATAATTTGCTGGCCGATCCCGTCGCCGGTTTGTCGCCTGCGTTGCAAGATTTCTTCAAAGGTATACAGGATCTGGCGGCCAATCCGGCCGACACCGCGTCACGCCAATCAGTACTTTCTACCGCGCAAGCACTGGCTGGACGGTTCCAGAGCCTGGACGGCCGTATTAGTGAATTGCGTGATTCTGTGAATAGCCAGATCACGACCAGTCTAGGTACTGTCAACAGCTACGCAACCCAAATTGCCAAACTCAATGATTCCATCGAAAAAGCGCTAGCCGCTAGCGATGGTACTGCACCGCCCAATGATTTGATGGATCAGCGTGATCAGCTAGTTACCGAAATGGGCAAGGAAGTCAAGGTCAGCGTCGTCAAAGAAAATAATTCCTACAATATATTTTTTGGTAGTGGCCAGCCCTTGGTGATCGGCACACAAACCTTCAAGCTCAATCCAACCATTTCGCCTACTGATCCAGCCCGAACCGAGGTAGCTTACGTCTCGAATGGCGCAACGATCTTGCTGTCCGAATCTACGTTCACTGGTGGGAAATTGGGCGGCTTATTCGCATTTCGGGCGCAATCGCTGGATGAGGCACAAAATTCATTGGGGCGTGTCGCCGTTGGATTTGCTGCGACCTTTAACGCCCAGCATCAACTGGGACAAGATTTAGCCGGTGTGATGGGAGGACAGTTTTTTACCGCTGCACCGCCCTTGGTGACCTCGAACAGCAATAACGCCGGCACCGCCGTCATGGGTGCCAGTATCAGTAATGTCAGCGCGTTGACCACCAGTAATTATCGATTGCAGGTCGTTACCGCGGCCGTGCCGCCAGCGCCGGCGGTACCCGTTACGCCCGGCTCATATCGGGTCACCCGCCTGTCGGATGGCAATGTCAGCAACTTCAGTACTTTCCCGCAAACGGTGGATGGCGTCGATTTTAATGTTGCCTCAGGGACTATTGCCAATGGCGATGACTTTTTGATCAGGCCGACGGTCAACGGCGCCAGCGGCTTGAACGTGGTTATTACCGACCCGACCAAGATTGCCGCCGCCGCACCGATCAGGACCGGTACCGTCGCCACCAATACAGGCTCAGGAAAAATCACCGCAGAAAGCGTCGATGCTAGCTATACCGCGGCCACCGTCACGCCCGCTTTAAGCTTGTCCTATAACTCGACCACCAACCAGTTAAGCGGGTTTCCTGCCACTTTGCCTGTGACGGTCACCAATAACGGCACGCCGGTAGCCGGGTCGCCCTTTGCGGCAGGCGCGCCTGTAACTTATACGGCAGGGGCAACGATCAGTTTTGGCGGTGTCAGCTTTGTGATGAGTGGCACGCCGGGTAATGCAGATACTTTTAATGTCGGCGCCAATACCAGCGGCGTGGGCGATAGCCGAAACGCTTTATTGCTCGGCAATTTACAGACCAGCAATACCCTGGCAAATGGCACCGCTAATTATCAGGGCGCTTATGCACAGATGGTCAGCCTGATCGGTAACAAAACGCATGAGCTTGAAGTCACCGGCAATGCCGAAGGTAAATTGCTGGCAGAAGCAGTCAAGGCGCAGCAGTCCACATCGGGTGTCAACCTGGATGAAGAAGCGACCAATCTTCTGCGCTACCAGCAGGCTTATCAGGCGGCCGGCAAGGTCATGTCAATCGCCAGCACGTTATTTGACGTTATCTTGTCAATCGGTAATTAAGGAGTAAGCCTCATGCGCCTCAGCTCAACTAACCTATATGAAACCGGTGTAAATCGACTGATTGATTTACAAGCCTCTTTGGCGAAAACCAATAATCAAATCGCTGCCGGACGCCGTGTCTTGACACCGTCCGACGACCCAGTTGCTGCAGCCC
>JAZKIX010000157.1:0-18456 GCA_040384645.1 Pseudomonadota bacterium
ACAAGGGCGCCTACATCGTCGGCAAGGGCATCAACGGCAGTAGCGAATATCCCTTCGTGGTGCCGATCCTGCACAACCGCAAGGGTCAGTTGATCCTCGATACCCTGCTATTCGATCCTGAGCAAATCACGCTCTTGTTTTCTTTCACACGCGCCTATTTTCAGGTCGACATGGAAGTGCCGTCGGCCTATGTGCAATTTCTGCGTACCTTGATCCCCAAAAAGCCGCGCAGCGAGCTTTACACCATTCTCGGCTTGCAAAAGCAGGGCAAGACGCTGTTCTATCGCGATTACCTGCATCACTTGAAATATTCGTCAGACCGTTTTGAAGTCGCGCCCGGCATCCGCGGCCTGGTGATGCTGGTGTTTGCGCTGCCGTCTTTCCCCTATGTCTTCAAGGTGATCAAGGATTACTTTCCGCCACCCAAAGACACCAGCCGCGCCCAGATCAAGGAAAAATACCTGCTGGTCAAAAACCATGACCGGGTCGGACGCATGGCCGATACGCTGGAATATTCCAACGTCGCCTTTCCGCGCGAGCGGTTTTCGGAAAGCTTGCTGGCCGAGCTGAAGCAAGTGGCCGGCTCGCTGGTGGAAGAGGACCGCAATCAAATTATCATCAAGCACCTGTATATCGAACGGCGCATGGTGCCGCTCAATATCTTCTTGTCCAATGCCGAAAAAGCCGGTGAACAGAAACTAATCGAGCATGGCGTCATCGAATATGGCAATGCCATCAAAGAGCTGGTAGCCGCCAATATTTTCCCTGGCGATATGCTGTACAAAAACTTTGGCGTAACGCGGCACGGGCGAGTGGTGTTTTACGATTACGATGAAATCGAATACATCACCGATTGCAATTTTCGCGTGATTCCGCAACCGCGCAATGAAGAGGATGAAATGGCGGCCGAACCCTGGTATCCGATTGCGAAAAATGATGTATTTCCGGAACAATTCGGCACTTTTTTACTGGGCAATCCCAGCGTCAGAAAATATTTTTTACAGCATCACGCCGACTTATTGACGCAGCAATTTTGGCAAGAGCGTAAGCAACGTATTCTCGATGGCTATATTGAAGACGTATATCCCTATCCGCAAGAGATCCGGTTTTCGTACCAATCCAAGGCCAAAGCCAAAGCGACGGTGGGCGTTGGTGTAGCCAACGATGAAGCGATTCAAGAATGAATGGCGCAAACAGATAGGAGTACATCATGCATGATCCCATCGTCATTGTGAGTGCGGCACGTACGCCGCAGGGGGCGTTTCAAGGCGCGTTTGAATCCGTGTCGGCCAACGCCCTTGGCGCAGTCGCAATCAAAGCCGCAGTCGAGCGTGCCGGGTTGCAGCCCAATCAGATCGACCAAGTGTATTTCGGCAATTGCCTGATGGCTGGCCAGGGTCAGGCACCCGCGCGTCAGGCGGCGCTGAGGGCCGGTTTGCCGGTCACCACCGGCGCTGTGACCTTGTCCAAAATGTGCGGTTCCGGCATGCAGTCGGTGATGTTTGCCCGCGACGCATTATTGGCTGAAAGTGCCGACGTAATCGTTGCCGGCGGCATGGAATCCATGACCAACGCGCCCTATCTGATCCCCAAAGCGCGTGGCGGTTACCGCATCGGCCACGGCATGCTGTATGACCATATGATGCTCGACGGTCTGGAAGACGCCTACGCCAAAGACGAGCACGGCGCCGGTCGCGCCATGGGCACTTTTGCCGAAGCCTGCGCTGCGCGCTATGGCTTTACGCGTGAACAGCAAGATGCGTTTGCGATCGAATCGATCCAGCGCGCCCTGGTGGCCAACAGCGAAGGCTATTTCCGCTGGGAGATGGCGCCCGTGACTGTCACCGGCCGCGCCGGCGAAACCATCGTCGCCCAAGACGAAGGGCCGCTCAAAGCGCGTATCGACAAGATACCCACTTTGAAACCGGCATTTCAAAAAAACGGCACCATCACGGCGGCATCGTCATCGTCCATCAATGACGGCGCAGCAGCACTGGTACTGATGCGCGAATCGACTGCCCAGCGCTTAGGCTGCCCAGTGATAGCGCGACTCGTCGCGCAAAGCACCCACTCGCGCGAACCGGAATGGTTCACCATTGCACCTGTCGGCGCCATCGAAAAGCTATTCCAAAAGACTCGCTGGAGCGTCGATACCACCGATTTATTTGAAATCAACGAAGCCTTCGCTGCCGTGCCGATGGCCGCCATGCACGAGCTCAGCATCCCGCACAGCAAAGTCAATATCCACGGTGGTGCCTGTACTCTCGGCCATCCGATCGGCGCTTCCGGGGCACGTATTCTGGTCACTTTGCTGGGCGCATTGCGCCGCACCGGCGGCAAACGCGGTGTGGCAACGCTGTGCATCGGCGGTGGTGAAGCAACTGCGATGGCGATAGAAATGGCATAAACCAATCAAAATGAAGGGAAATATACTGATGGGGGTATTATTTTTAACCCAATGAAGATGTGCGGGATAGCAGTTGTTTTTGCATATACCCCCTATATTTCTTAAAAATATTGTAACCAGCCAAGCTGTGGTAACACCGATTTCGCTCCCCCTGTCCGATTGCGGGAGAGGGCAATGTTCTACTAGGGGCGAGGGTTCTAGTCACTCCGTACCATAAAAAGATGGTCGCCCCCTCGCAAGCGCCCCTATTTTTTTCTTGAAAGGATGGAGAAAACAGCCATCATTTGTATATTCAATGGTTCTATATCAACCCACTGATCGCCACCAACGTACCGCCAGAAGAATAAAGAATGAGCAAGCCTCACAAGAATCCCTCCTGCCCATGTGGCAACGCCGACTACACCACCTGTTGCGGTCGCTTCATTGAGCAAGCCCAACTGCCGCCCAGCGCCGCACTATTGATGCGTTCGCGTTACAGCGCCTTTGTATTGCACGACGAAGTTTATCTGCAAGCCAGCTGGCACCCCAGCACCCGGCCGCAGGACGCCATTATCGACCGGGAATCGGCGCCGAAATGGCTGGGTCTGGAAATCCGCCACAGCCAAGAATCCGGCGAGCAAGCCACGGTTGAATTCGTCGCCCGCTACAAGATCGATGGCCACGCCCATCGCCTGCATGAAATAAGCCGCTTCTTGCGTGAAGAAGTTGATGGGCAAGCACGCTGGTTTTACCTCGACGGCAGTTTTCCAGAAAGCACAAAACAATGATCCTTGAATCGGCCGTCGACCCACGCTCCAGCGACTTCAAAGCCAATGCCGCCGCCATGCAAAAGCTGGTGGCCGAGCTGCAGCAAAAAATCGCCCTCATTATGCAGGGCGGCGGCGAACTGGCGCGCGCCAAACATCAGGCGCGCGGCAAATTACTGCCGCGTGAACGGGTGCAATTGCTGCTCGACCCAGGTACGCCGTTTTTAGAATTCTCGCAAATGGCCGCGTACGGCATGTATCCCGACGCCAACGGCGGCGATGCTGCGCCTGCCGCCGGCATCATCACCGGCATCGGTGTGGTCGCCGGCGTGCAATGCGTCGTCGTCTGCAACGACGCGACCGTCAAGGGCGGCACCTATTACCCGATGACCGTCAAAAAGCATTTGCGGGCGCAAGAGATCGCTGAGCAAAACCAGCTACCTTGCATTTACCTGGTCGATTCTGGGGGTGCCAACCTGCCCAATCAAGATGAAGTTTTTCCCGACCGTGATCATTTCGGCCGCATCTTTTACAACCAGGCCCAACTCTCGGCCAAAGGCATCGCCCAGATCGCCGTCGTAATGGGTTCCTGCACGGCCGGGGGCGCCTACGTGCCGGCCATGAGCGACGAATCGATCATCGTCAAGGAACAAGGCACCATCTTCCTGGCTGGCCCGCCGCTAGTAAAAGCGGCCACCGGCGAAGTGGTCAGCGCCGAAGCGCTGGGCGGCGGTGATGTCCATACCCGTCTGTCGGGCGTGGCCGATCATCTGGCCGATAACGATGCACATGCGCTGCTGCTGGCGCGCAGCATTGTGGCCAATCTCAACCGCCAGCCAGCCGCCGGCATGCAGCAACTGGCGTTACGTGCCGCACTCGAACCTAATTATCCGGCGCATGAATTGCACGGCATCGTCCCCATCGACGACGGCAAAACCAGCCGCAAATCCTTTGACGTGCGCGAAGTCATCGCCCGCATCGTCGACGCCAGCGCGTTTGATGAATTCAAGGCGCGCTACGGCAGCACCCTGGTCTGTGGTTTTGCCCATTTGTTCGGCATGCCGGTCGGCATCGTCGCCAACAATGGCATCCTGTTTTCTGAATCGGCATTGAAAGGCACTCACTTCATCGAACTGTGCTGCCAACGCAAGATCCCGCTGATATTTTTGCAAAACATCACCGGCTTTATGGTCGGCCAGAAAGTTGAAAACGAAGGCATCGCCCGCCACGGCGCCAAGATGGTGATGGCAGTCGCCAACGCCACCGTGCCCAAACTGACCGTGATCATCGGCGGCAGTTTTGGTGCCGGCAATTACGGCATGTGCGGGCGCGCCTTCTCGCCGCGTTTTTTATGGATGTGGCCCAACGCTCGCATCTCGGTCATGGGCGGCGAGCAAGCCGCCAGCGTGCTCGCCAGCGTCAAACGCGACGGCATCGAAGCCAAAGGCGGTGCGTGGTCAGAGCAGGAAGAAGCCGCGTTCAAACAGCCGATCACGGCGCAGTATGAAGAGCAAGGTCACCCGTATTACGCCAGCGCCAGGCTGTGGGACGACGGCATCATCGACCCCGCCGATACGCGCATGGTGCTGGGATTGGGTTTGAGTGCGGCGCTGAATGCGCCGATTGAAGAGACCCGGTTTGGGGTGTTCAGGATGTGATTTCTTGAATGAATGCGCTGCTGGCGACACAGCGCATTCATTCCGGACAGTCATTGCGTGATTTAACCCCGGCGCTGGCGCTGCATCCACATCCCGCTCAATGCCAGCAATACCGCTGCCAACAATAAGCCCATCTCGCTCAAGCTTGGGATCGCCGCCAATACCGGTGGCACCACTGCCAGCGCTGCGGTCGCGGCATCGTTGGCGCCATTCACATCAGGGCTGCTGGAAGTAACGCTGGCGGTATTCGATACCGAGCCGCCACCCGAAGGCAAGGTCAGTTGAATAATGATCGTGGCCGATCCGCCATCGGTCAATGTACCCAGGCTGCAGCTGACGGTGCTGGTGCCGGAACAACTGCCTTGGCTCGGGGTGGCAGAAACAAAGCTCGTACCAGCTGGAATTACATCCGTCATCGTCACGCCATTCGCACTCCCCGGTCCGGCATTGCTTACCACGATGGTGTAAGTGATCGGCGCGCCAGCCAGGTATGGCCCCGCCGAAGCTGACTTGGTGATCGACAGATCGACACCAGCCGCTATATTGGTGGACGCCGTGGCGCTGTCATTGGCACTGTTGGTGTCGGCCGTGGTACTTGATACCGTGGCCGTGTTCGTTACCGTGCCGCTAAATGCGCCGGCAGTGCTGAACGTGCTGGTAATCGTGGCCGATTGTCCCGCATTCAGGGTGCCAAGGTTGCAGGGGAACACGCCACTGCAAGCGCCGCTATTGGAAACGAAGTTCGCCCCGGCAGGGGTGGGATCGGTCACGATGACACCGTCTGCGGGAGACGGCCCGTTATTGGTCACCACGATTGTGTAGGCGATATTTTGTCCTGACACAGCGGCAGTCGGGCCATTTTTTGTGATGGCAACATCAGCTTGCGCGATAACGTTGGTGCTTGCACTGCCGGTGTTATTGCCGGGATTGGGATCGGTCAATGAGGGAACGAGAGCACTGTTTTGCGCATTGCCAGGGACGGCAGGTGCGGTCATGGCGATGGTCAGCACTGGAAATGAAGCGCCGGAGGCAGTCATCGCATTGGACGAACAAGTGATCGTGCCTGACGCCGGCGCGCTGCAACTCCAACCGCTGCCGGAACCACTGGCGTTGGTTGCGCCGGTCGGCAGGGTATTGACGACGGTGGTAGCAGGATTGACCGCATCCGGCCCGGCATTTGTAACGGTAAGCGCATAACTGAGCGCGGCGCCGGCATTAACACTGGCTGGACCACTGACGCTGATGCTCAGATCGGCGCTGGAGATGGTGGTCGTTACCGATGCGCTATCGTTTTCATCGCTTGGATCCTGCGCGCTGGTAACAGCAGCCGTATTGGTATAGGTAGTCTCGCTCACCGTTCCCGATGGCACGTGACCAATCAGTGTGAAACTGGCGTTGGCGCCGCTGGCAAGTGTCGCTATGGTGCAGCTGACGGTGCCGCCGGCCCCCACAGCAGGCGTGGTGCAAGAAAATCCCCCGGTAGAATTGAGCGATACGAAGGTCATGTCGCCTGGCAAAGCATCTGTCAGCTCGACTGTTTGCGCCGCCGCCGGTCCGCCATTGACCAGATTGATGGTGTATGTGATGTCTGAATCCGGAAGGCCGCTGTCCGGCCCGCTTTTCGTCAGGCCAAGGTCGGCAAAATTGGCTGGCGTGTTGGTATTGGCTGATGCAGTGTTGTTTTCTTCATTTGGATCGAAGGTGTCGTTGCTGACGCTGGCGATATTGGTAAAGTTGATGCCCGACGCGGTTGCGACAGGAATATTGAGTGTAAAGGTAAAGTCTGCGCTGGCACCGCTTGCCATAGATGCAACAGTGCAACTAATCACGCCGTCAGTGCCGACCGCTGGCGTAGTGCAGTTAAAAGCCGGGCCGCTATTTTGAGTTGCCGAAACAAACGTCATGCCAGCCGGAATCGGGTCGTTGAGCGTAATGTTGGCTGCACTATCCGGGCCTGAATTGGTCACGATCACGTTGTAAGCAACATCGGCGCCGGGCGCGGCTGTGCCAGGCCCTGATTTAGTGACGGCAAGATCCGCATCCTGAGCCTGTGCCACGCTCGATAATTGGCAAAGACCGAGCAGCGCCGCAATGATCAAAAAATTAATGCTGCGATGTGGGCGGGTTGGGTGATTGCGGGTAGTAAACGAATTTATCTGGCTAGACTTTATTTTTAACGCATTGCGAACGTGTTTAGTAATCCATCCAGAAATATTCATGCGCATCTCTCAATCAGCTAGGTTGGACTGGCATCGTCTATCCGATTACGCCAGATCAGGAAAATCGACCGTTTTAGAACACATATTTAGTACAGGGATGATTGCCAGAGGCGCTTACATTCTGCGCCTCGTTCTTGATTGAGTCATGGCTTAACGCTTGGGTAACGATAGCAATAAATTATTTGGATGTAAATGAAATAGCGCCCTGCTTTGTTTTATTGGGATGCCACATAGCAATTTTGTCGAAACGCATGGCTGTAGTTTGCTTGTTAGCCATAGTCGGACATTGATTTGAATTGAGCTATTTCCCATTCATGATTGATCGTAAAATCCGCATTGATTCCGGTTTATCCGCTTTGACCAGCACGTTTTCGAAAGTCCCCCATGCCTTGGCAAACCCTACACCTCACCCACCAATCGCACGTTGCCACCGTGACCCTAAACCGGCCTGAGGTGCGCAATGCCTTCAATGCGGACAGCATTGCCGAGTTGAGGCAGGTTTTCACGCTGCTGGGCCAGGATGAAGCCGTGCGCGCCATCGTGCTGGCAGCCAACGGCAAAGCGTTTTGCGCCGGGGCGGACTTGCAGTGGATGCAGCAAATGGCGCAGTTTTCGGCAGAGGAAAATCATGCCGATGCCGTACGTCTGGCAACCATGTTGCAAACTATCTACCTCTGCCCCAAGCCGGTCGTCGCCAAGGTGCAAGGCGATTGTGTCGGCGGTGGCGTCGGTTTGATTGCCGCCTGCGATATCGTGCTGGCGGCAGATACGGCGCATTTTTGCCTGGCGGAAGTCAAGCTCGGCTTGATTCCGGCGACCATTGCGCCGTATGTGATTCGGGCGATGGGACAGCAAGCGGCGCGGCGCTATTTTTTGACGGCGGAACGCTTTTCGGCGCAGGAAGCGTATCGGATCGGTTTGCTGCATGAAGTAGTGGCGGCACAGTCCTTGGCAGCAAGCGTGGATGGCGTAGTGCAAGCCTTGGCCGCCAACGGCCCGCAAGCGCTGCGGCAAGCCAAGGCGCTGGTGCGCGAGATGGCCGGCCGGGCGATCACGGACGAGGTGATGGCAGACACCGCCAAGCAGATTGCGCAAATCAGGGCTTCGGACGAAGGGCGCGAAGGGGTAAATGCGTTTTTAGAGAAGCGCAAACCGGCCTGGGTGATTTAAATATACTGGATGGTGTATTTTATTTGACGCTTATAATCCGAGCGGGAGGATAGTGTTTTTGCTATATACCCCCGATAATTTAATGCAATGCATGAGGCTTATGGAGGCATTTTGGCTTTGAATGTGTCAAACACCCAATCCGACTGGGTCGCGCGCAGCCTGCGCAGCGTGTGGCATCCCTGCACGCAAATGCAGCATCACGAAACGGTGCCGCTGATCCCAGTCAGCCACGGCCGCGGCGCTTGGCTGTACGACGCCGATGGTAAGCGCTATCTGGATGCCATCAGTTCGTGGTGGGTCAACCTGTTCGGCCATGCCAACCCGCGCATCAATGCCGCGCTGAAAGATCAGCTCGACCAGCTGGAACACGCGATGCTGGCCGGTTTCACGCATCAGCCGGTGATCGAATTATCGGAGCAACTATCGCAACGGACGGGCGGCGTGCTGGGACATTGTTTCTACGCGTCTGACGGTGCGTCGGCGGTCGAGATTGCGCTGAAAATGAGTTTTCATGCCTGGCGCAACGCGGGCCAGACCGAGAAGCAAGAATTCATTTGCTTGCAAGGCAGTTATCACGGCGAAACCATCGGCGCCTTGGCGGTGACCGATGTGGCGCTGTTTCGGGATGCCTATGGGCCGCTGCTGCGGCAATCGCATGTGGTGACCTCGCCCGATGCACGTCAGGCCCGTGATGGTGAGTCGGCGGCGGATGTGGCGCAGCGTGCCGCCAACGATCTGGAAACCTTGTTGCAGCAACGCGGCGCACATATCGCGGCGCTGATTATCGAGCCGCTGGTGCAATGCGCCACCGGCATGGCGATGCACGATCCGGTTTATCTGCGTCTGGTGCGGGCGCTGTGCGACAAATATCAGGTGCATTTGATTTTTGATGAAATCGCAGTCGGCTGCGGGCGTACCGGGACATTTTTCGCCAGCGAACAGGCTACGCTCGACGGTCAACAGGTATGGCCCGATTTCGTCTGCCTGTCCAAAGGCATCAGCGGCGGTTACTTGCCGCTGTCCCTGGTGATGACGCGCGAATCGATTTATCAGGCGTTTTATAGCGCAGATGTGAGGCGCGGCTTTTTGCATTCGCATTCGTACACCGGCAATCCGCTGGCGTGCCGGGCAGCGCTGGCGACGCTGGCGATTTTTGAGGAAGACGATGTGCTTAATAAAAACAAACAGCGGGCGGCGCGCTTGACGCTGGCGCTGGCGCCTTTGGCGCAGCATGCCAAGGTGCAGCATTTCCGCCAGCGCGGCATGATCTGGGCTTTCGATGCCGTGATCGACGATGCGGCAGCGGCTGCGACTTTTTCACGCCGGTTTTTCAGCAAGGCATTGGAACAAGAGTTGTTGCTGCGCCCGATCGGTCGCACGGTCTACCTGATGCCGCCGTATATTCTGGACGATGGCGAAATAGATACGCTTGCGACCCGTACCCAAGCCGTGTTTGAACAAGTCATCGGAGGCTAAAATGAGTGCCCAATTTGCCTGTTTTGTGACCGGTACCGATACTGAAATCGGCAAGACTTTAATTTCCAGCGCACTGGTTCATGCTCTTTGCCAGACTGGCTTAAAGGCAGTGGGCATGAAGCCGGTGGCGGCCGGCGCCAGCTTGCAGGACGGCGTCTGGCACAATGACGACGTTGACCGGCTGGCGCAAGCGTCTAATTTGCACTTGCCGCAAGCCTTGACCGCACCGTATCTATTGCGTCAGGCTACCGCGCCGCACATCGCGGCCAAGCAAGAAGGGGTGAGCATCGAGATTGCGCATATTCTTGATTGCTATGGCCAACTGTTGCGGCTGGCCGAAGCGGTTGTGGTGGAAGGCGTCGGCGGCTTTCGGGTGCCTTTGTCAGATGGCGCAGACACTGCCGATCTGGCGCAGCGGCTCGATTTGCCAGTGATTCTGGTGGTCGGCTTGCGGCTCGGCTGCCTTAACCATGCCTTGCTTACGGTGGATGAAATCGCCGCGCGTGGTCTGGTACTGGCCGGTTGGGTCGCCAATGTCGTTGATATCGGCATGCCGTATCTGGAAGATAATATCGAGGCATTGGAAGCACGCATCAACGCTCCCTTGCTCGGCCGGGTGCCGCGTCTGGCGTTGCCGAGCGCGGCTGAAGCGGCCATGCATCTGGATTTTTCGGTTTTGCCGGGCTGGCCGAAGCTTGATTAAATTTTTGTATTTGAATGAAGGAAGCATCCATGTCTCAACTTGCCGAATCCCACGCCGTTGCCTTTCATCCTGCCGCTAAAGCTATCAGCGTGCCCGTTGACGCCACCTGGCCTGTCGACGAAGTGCTGGCTCTGTTTGAGCTGCCATTCACCGATCTGATGTTCCAGGCACAGCAAGTACATCGCGCTCATTTCGTCGCCGGCGATGTCGAGTTGGCGACCCTGCTCTCGATCAAGACCGGCGGCTGCGAAGAAGATTGCGGCTATTGCCCGCAAGCGGCGCGCTACGACACCGGCGTCGAAGCCAAAAAAATCTTGGGCATCGAAACTGTGCTGGAAGCTGCGCGCGAAGCCAAGGCCAATGGCGCGACGCGCTTTTGCATGGGCGCCGCCTGGCGCCAGCCGAAAGACCGGGACATGGAAAAAGTGGAAGAAATGGTGCGCGAAGTGAAAGCGCTCGGCATGGAAACCTGTGCCACGCTGGGCATGCTGGCCGAAGGGCAAGCCGCAAGGCTGAAGGAAGCCGGCCTCGATTATTACAACCATAACCTCGACACCGCGCCCGAGTTTTATCAGAATGTCATTTCCACCCGCGCCTATCAAGACCGGCTCGACACCCTCGGCCGGGTGCGCGACGCGGGCTTGAAAGTGTGTTGCGGCGGCATCGTCGGCATGGGCGAATCACGCCGCCAGCGCGCCGAACTCATCGCCCAACTGGCTAACTTGAACCCTTATCCCGAATCGGTGCCGGTCAATCACTTGGTACAAGTCGAAGGCACACCGCTGCACGGTATCGACCCGCTCGACCCGCTTGAATTCGTCCGCACCATTGCCGTGGCCCGCATTACCATGCCCAAAGCACGCGTGCGCCTGTCGGCCGGGCGGCGCCAGATGGGAGAAGTGGTACAGGCGATGTGCTTTTTAGCCGGTGCCAATTCGATTTTTTATGGCGATAAATTGCTCACTACAGGCAATCCGGATGCTGAAGATGATCGGGCGTTGCTGGCGAAACTGGGTTTGAAGACGCATGGGGCGGTGCTTAGTTCGGCACCGAAGGCGAGTTGCGGCGGTTGATTTTTTTAAAAGTTCGACATGCCGGTGCTACGGATTAGCTTGAGTTGGAAGCGGCTTGCCTTGATAACTTCAGCCATCATCGTGTTGGCGACCATGGGGTTTGTGGTTTATTTAATAAATACACCGGTTCATAGCAATGGACGACTTCATCGCACAATGCACGACCTGACTCAGATCGATCTATGCCTTGCACTTTTTCAACAGGATTTCAAACGATATCCATCCACAGCCGAGGGCCTGCAAAAGTTATGTGAAAGAAATGCGCAAGGAGAATCGTATATCCTAATTTCCTTGCCACAGGACGGATGGGGCCACGATTTCATCTATCGCGAAACTCCTAATGCCACCCATCCCTATGTGCTTTATTCGATCGGTGAAAACGGTATTGACGAGCGCGGCGCAGGGGATGATATTGATATTTGGGCGCAAGAGAAGTAGCTTGAAAAGTGTCTTTGAGTGATTTTTTGATGTAAATATACTCGCATGTGTATTTTTAAAGGTGCAATAAAAACGTGCGGCAGAGTGGGTGTTTTGGCATATACCCCCTGATTTATCTGAAATTAAGTGGGGAAGTAAGGCGCGCCACATTCCCTCCTCTTTCGATACAGCGGTTTTTGCGACCAAGGTGACATCCATGTTCCAGAAAATCCTGATCGCCAACCGTGGCGAAATCGCTTGCCGAGTCGCTGCCACTGCGCGGCGGCTCGGGGTCAAGACGGTCGCGGTGTATTCCGAGGCCGACGCCAATAGCAAACACGTCGCGGTGTGCGACCAAGCCATCTTGCTCGGCGCCGCGCCAGCTGCCGACAGTTACCTCCACATTGAAAAAATCATCGCCGCTGCCCTCAGCAGCGGGGCGCAAGCGGTGCATCCGGGCTATGGGTTCTTATCCGAGAATCCCGCATTTGCCGACGCTTGCAGCCAGGCTGGCTTGGTTTTCATCGGCCCGCCAGCCGCAGCGATGCGCGCCATGGGTTTGAAATCGGCGGCCAAAGCCTTGATGGAAGCGGCCAGCGTGCCGCTGCTGCCGGGCTATCACGGCGCGCGTCAGGATGCCCAATTCCTGCTGGCCGAGGCGGAAACGATTGGCTATCCAGTCTTGCTCAAACCCAGCGCCGGCGGTGGCGGCAAGGGTATGCGGGTGGTCGAATCGGCTGCCGGTTTTGCCGCCGCGCTGACTTCTTGCAAGCGCGAAGCGACTAGCGCATTCGGCAACGACCATGTGCTGATCGAAAAATACCTGCAACCCGCGCGCCATATCGAGATTCAGATTTTTGCCGATACGCTGGGCAATTGTGTGCACCTGTTCGAGCGCGATTGTTCGGTGCAGCGGCGTCATCAAAAAGTGCTGGAAGAATCGCCCGCGCCCGGTCTTAGCCCAGAGCGCCGCGCCGCAATGGGTGCGGCGGCGATTGCAGCGGCGCAATCGGTCGGCTATGTCGGCGCCGGCACGGTCGAATTTATCGTGGCCGCCGATGGCAGTTTTTATTTCATGGAAATGAATACCCGCTTGCAAGTGGAGCATCCGGTGACCGAAATGGTGCTTGGCCTCGACTTGGTTGAATGGCAGTTGCTAGTGGCGTGCGGTGGCGCCTTGCCTTTGCCGCAGGCGGCCTTGAGCCAGCGCGGCCATGCGATTGAGGCGCGTATCTATGCAGAAAATCCGGCCAAGGGATTCTTGCCCTCGATCGGCACGCTGCAGTATTTGGCCATGCCTGATGCACTCAGCTTCGCGCTCAAATCCGACGCTGCGCAAACTGCAGCGGTCAGGGTCGATTCCGGGGTGCGCCAGGGTGACACGATTTCAGCTTTTTACGACCCGATGATTGCCAAGCTGATCGTCTGGGGCGCGGACCGGGCGCAGGCGTTGGCAGGCATGGCGCAAGCGCTGGAGGGCGTGCAAATTGTCGGTGTGGAAACCAATACCGCGTTCTTGCAGCGCCTCATTGCCAGCCCCGCTTTTACCAATGCCGAACTCGACACCGGCTTGATCGAGCGCCATCAAGCAACTTTGCTGGCAGTGCCGCAGCCGGCGACGGTAGCAACGCTGGCCCTGGCCTGTATTGCATTGCTACAGTCGGAAGCCGCGGCCGGATCATCTGCGCCAGCCGATCCATGGGACTGCAGGTCGGGCTGGCGTTTGAATAGCGTATTGCAACGGCGCTTGCGCTGGTCCGATGCGGTGGCTACTTATACCGTTTTGCTCAGCTACCGGCGCGACGATTATTTGCTGGACATCGATGGCAAGCAATTTTCGCTAGGCTTGCAACCATCCGACTCTAAGGATGACTCGCTGAACCTTCAACTGCTGCTGGACGCCAGCATCGTCAAAGGCACGGTGATCCGACACGACGCGCGCTTCCATGTATTTAACGCTGGCCTGCATACCCCATTGCAATACCTTGATCCGCTGGCCCATGCTGCAACGGCGGAAGTGCAAGATGGCCGCCTGACTGCGCCGATGTCGGGCAAAGTGGTGGCGCTGCTGGTCAAGCCCGGCCAAGCGGTGAAAAAAGGCGCGCCGCTGGTCACCATCGAAGCCATGAAAATGGAACATACCGTGACCGCGCCGCACGATGGCGTGGTCGAACAATTGCTGTATGCCTGCGGCGACCAGGTCAGCGATGGTGCGGCCTTGCTGCGCTTGGCGGCGCATGCGTGAGCGATTGCCGCGTTAAAATTATCCAGCTAATTATCTAACCGCTTATCGAACCCACGGGCATGGGTATTAATCAAAATCACGTGGATTCAATTCAATTGCTTCAATTCCGCCCCAAGCCACATTTTCATGAAATAGATCATGCGCATTATCTTTTACAGTCCCGACAATCATATTCAAGCGTGGCTCGACGGTTTCACAGCCTTGATGCCGGAAGCTCAATTACACGTCTGGCGCGAGGGCGATGAACGGGCCGCAGCGATAGCGGCCGACTACGCCATCTTGTGGCGTCCGCCGGCCGCCTTATTGCAAGGGCGTAGCGATTTGAAAGCTATTTTCAATCTTGGCGCCGGCGTCGATGCGATCTTGAAACTAGGCAGCGCCTTGCCAGCCAACGTGCCCATCATCCGCCTGGACGATGCTGGTATGGGGGTGCAAATGGCGGAATATGTTAGTCACGCAGTGTTGCGCTACATGCGCCGTTTCGATGAATATGAATTGCAGCGCAGCAGCAAGCAATGGCAATTCTTGCCGCCGCATGAAAAGCAGGATTTTACGGTTGGCATCCTCGGTATCGGCGTGCTGGGCAAGCGGATTGCCGCAGCGCTGGCGCAATTTGAATTGCCCGTGCGTAGCTGGAGCCGCAATCCCAAGTCATTGCCGGGTATCACATGTTTTGACGGCACAGACGGTTTGGATCAGTTTTTAAGCGGCACCCGGGTACTGGTGTGCGCCCTGCCATTGACGTCAGATACCGAAAACATCCTGGATCGCGCCACGCTGTCGAAACTGCCGCGTGGTGCATACCTCATCAATGTCGCGCGCGGCGGCCATCTGGCTGAAGCGGAATTGCTGGCGCTGATCAGGTCGGGCCATATCGCTGGTGCCACGCTCGATGTGTTCCGGCATGAGCCGTTGCCGCAGCAACATCCATTCTGGGACGAGCCGCGTATCACCATCACGCCGCATATGGCAGCCACCACTTTGCGCAACGACAGCATCCCGCAAATCGTCGGCAAAATCCGTGCGCTGGAACGCGGCGAGGCGGTGGCGGGCGTGGTTGATCGCGATGCAGGTTATTAAGCGACGCACAGATATGGCCGGCATCGGTTTTAAGTCACATTTTTAATGTCAAATGTATCGAACCCAAGGACAGTGAATGAATCAGCAAATGAGTCTGCCGCGCAGCGTCAAGATAGTCGAAGTGGGCCCGCGCGATGGCTTGCAAAACGAGTCGCAAACCATTTCCGCAGCGACCAAGATTGCGCTGGTGGATCGACTGACGCAGGCCGGTTTTGCCAATATCGAGGCGGCTTCATTCGTCTCGCCCAAATGGGTGCCGCAGATGGCGACCAGCAGCGACGTGATGGCCGGCATCGCACGCAAAGCCGGCGTGGTGTATTCGGCACTGGTGCCCAATCTACGCGGTTTCGAGGCGGCGCTGGCGGCCGGCGTCAATGAAGTGGTGATCTTCGGTTCCGCTTCGGAAGCCTTCTCGCAAAAAAATATCAATTGCTCGATTGCGGAATCGATCGAACGTTTTAGCGACGTCGCGCGCGCCGCCAAAGCGCATGGCTTGCGCTTGCGCGGCAGCGTCAGTTGCGCTTTCGGCTGTCCGTATCAAGGCAGCGTCGCCTTGGCTTCGGTGCAAGATGTGGTGCAGCGTTTGGCGGCACTGGGCTGTGATGAAATAGATATCGCCGATACCATCGGCGTGGCGACGCCGCGTCAGGTGCAGGGCGTGATGGCAGCGGCGGCGCAGGCTTTTCCATTAAGCCAGTTGTCCGGCCATTTCCACGATACCTACGGTCAGGCTTTGGCAAATATCTATGCCAGTCTGGAACTGGGGATTGCGATTTTTCATTCCTCCGTGGCAGGGCTGGGCGGTTGCCCGTATGCCAAGGGCGCGACCGGCAATGTCGCCACCGAAGACGTGTTGTACCTACTACAAGGGCTGGGCATTACCACCGTGATCAACCTCGATGCGGTGGTCGAGGCCGGGCAATTTATTTCGCAGCAATTGGGGCGGCGCGCCGTGAGCAGGGCTGGCAATGCACTGGCGGCGCGACTTGAGGCGGTGCAGGGCCTTCACGGCTAAATACGTCGGCTTAAAGGCTTAAAAGCGAGATTTTTGATTAAAATATACTGGGCGTAGTATTATTTTTTACCCTTAACAATTGTGCGGGTAAGTATATGTTTTGGCATATACCCCCACATTTTCCTCTCCCCGAAGCGGGCACAGAGGGCGAAAATCGGCGCCGCGGCTAGCTAAATAGTTACATCACCACCTTGACCATCGGATGCGATGACAGCGCCCGGTACAGAGTGTCGAGCTGCTCGCGGCTGGTGGCGCGCACGGTTGCGGTCAGGCCGAGGTAATTGCCCTTGGATGAAGGCCGCATTTCCAGCTTGCCGGCATGAAACTGCGGGTCGTGCTGCGTGATCAGGGCGACGATGGTATTGGCGAAATCGTCATGCATCGGGCCCATGATCTTGATCGGGAAGTCGCTCGGATATTCGATCAGTGAATCTTCGGGTTTGATTTCTTGCATCTGATCCTCCTATTTGATCCACAAACGGACCGAATCCCAGGCGCGGCCAAAGATGCTGGCTTGATTGATCTGGTCCAGCGCCACCACCGGCAAGTCGGCCACAGTCTTGCCATCGACCATCATCTTCAGACTGCCGACATTGGCGCCAAGTGCGATAGGTGCTACCAGGGGATCTTTGCGCTCCAGTATCGGCTTCATTTTGGCGGCCATGCCTTTCGGGATGGTGACGAAGATATCGCGATTGAAGCCAACGCGCACCGTGTTTTTTTCGCCTTTCCAGATTTCGGGCGTGGCTACCGGCTGATCCTTGGCATACAGCTTGATCGTGTCGAAGTTCTGGAAACCCCAGTTCAGCAGCTTCTGGCTTTCCTGCGCGCGCGCCTGGTCGGAATTGGCGCCCAGCAATACCGAAATCAAGCGCCGCTCGCCCGAACCATTGGGTCGTTTGGCCGAGGCCACCAGGCAAAATCCAGCGCCTTCGGTATGGCCGGTTTTCATGCCGTCCACCGTCGGGTCAAGCCACAATAAACGGTTGCGGTTAGGTTGGTCGATATTGTTGTACTTGAAACTCTTGATCGAATCGATCTTGTAAAACTCGGGGTAATCCGCAATCACATGTGCCGCCAGGATCGACAAGTCTTGCGCGGTGGAATAATTGTCTTTGCTCGGCATGCCGTGCGGATTGGCAAAATTGGTGGATTTAAGACCCATGCGCTCGGCCTCACGGTTCATTTGAATGACAAAAGCGGCTTCGTCACCGGCCACCGCTTCAGCCAGCGCAACGGCTGCATCATTGCCCGATTGGATCATCAAGCCATGCAATAAATCGTCGATGGAGACCGGTTTATTGGGTTCGATAAACATCTTGGAACTGCTGGCATCGACCTTCCATGCCTTGGTCGAAACCGAGATCATTTGATCCAGCGTGAGCTTCTTGTCCTTGATGGCGGCAAACACCAGGTAGGCGGTCATGATCTTGGTAAGCGACGCTGGCTCGATGCGCAATTGCGGCTCTTGCGAGGCGATCACTTGGCCGCTGGTGGCATCGAGCAAGAGCCAGGATTTGGCGGCCAGGGTTGGCGAAGGCAGGGTTTGCGCCACGGCGGCGGACAGGGTGGCTGAGGCGGTCAGGACGCTAACGGCCAGGGCCGCAAAATATTTTTTCATGAGGGAATCGGGACAATAATCGGTCTAACAACCGGTGATGGAAACATCGTGCAGCCACTAGGGCGCGCGGGAGGATAAAAAACGAAACGACGGCAAGCAATCGAAAAGTAAAGGATGGTTTTGCAAAAAAAGCAATTTCAGCGGTGCCACATTTCGACCACCAGATTACGAATATGTTGCAGCTTACGATGAAAAAAGTGATCGGCACCGGGAATAACGCATACCGCAATGTCTTGCGGTCGCAGCCAGTCAAATACCTGCACCAGCGGAATGGTGTCGTCGAGTTCGCCATGAATCAGGATCGTGTCGGACGGGATCGCAGGCATAGCCCATTTGCCGGCTGCCGCGCCGACTAACACGAGCCGTTCGGCCGCTGTCACGCCTTGGGCAATCAGGCGCTGCTGCAGTTGCGACTGGACAAAGGTACCGAAGGAAAATCCAGCCAGCGCAAATGGCAGACCGGGATAACGTTGTTGCATATGGGTCAGTAACAGTGCCATATCGTCGGTTTCGCCATGGCCATCGTCATGAACGCCTTCGGAGGCGCCGACACCACGAAAATTCATGCTTACCGCCGCGTAACCTAACTTGGCAAAAGTACGCACTAGGGTCTGCGCCACTTTATT
>JAZKIX010000158.1:0-6226 GCA_040384645.1 Pseudomonadota bacterium
CTCCGAAGATAAAAAACGGTATGTCTGCGCCCAATTGCAAGCCCAGCGCCATCAGTTCCCCGCGGCTCAAGCCGGTTTGCCACATGTGATTCAAGACCATCAACGTGGTGGCCGCATCGGACGAACCGCCGCCCAGACCGCCGCCCATAGGTAAGCGCTTGTCGATCGCAATCTCGGCACCGGCGGTCGTTTGGGCAGTGTTTTGTAGCAAGCGCGCGGCGCGCACTATGAGATCGGATTCGGCTGGGATGCCAGGTACATCGGTGCTGCGGCAAATCACGCCATCCTTACGCACTGCGAAATGCAATAGGTCGCCGTGATCGATCAGTTGGAACGCGCTTTGCAAGAAATGGTAGCCATCGGCGCGGCGCCCGGTGACGTGTAAAAACAGGTTGAGTTTCGCCGGTGCCGGGCAATTATTGAAAGTGGCAGTCATGACTGTCGATTGCATGCGGCAAGCATCAGCGGGCTTGCCATTGATCGATCACAAAGCGCATCGCGACTTCGCCAGCTTGCGCGGTGCTGCGCGTCAGGTCGATGCGTTTAGGACGATTGACGGTGCCATCGCCACTTTCCCAACTGACAAAACGGATATGCCAGCCATCCTTAGTGGTGACTACGGCGTTTTGCGGCGTGGCGAGGAATGGTTTGCCATCGGCGTCTTCGGCAAAGCCTTGCAGCCATTGCCGCAGACCGCTGACTGGCAATGGCCAGCCCAATGTGTCGAGCGCCAGGGCATCGACATTGGCAGCGCGCCGCGGCGCTTTACCGGCTTGCAGCATAGTAGATTGTGCAGGCGTGATTTCGATGCGGGCCAAGGTTTGGCCAAGCGGCGATAGCAAGGTGATCGCGGTCAGGTTTTTATCCTGACTCCAGTTGAAATTGCCATGCAGCGCTTGGTCTTGATTATTTTGCTGGTATTGCACCGATAGGCGACCGGCCAGTTCAATCACGTCCGCATATTGGCGTGCCGGCATTGCGCTGCTGGTTTCGCTGGTAGGCAAATTTGGCGGCACGCTGGCGCATGCACTGAGAAGCAGTGACAACAAGCCCAGCATGATGTGGCATGCGCTGCGCTTAATCTGGTCCATGACCAAGTGTTCACTGCTTAGGAAAATACGTGAATTATTCAATATAATGGGGAGTATGATGGTAAATATGGCCTTATCCGCACGTATTTAAAGCATCGAATAATATACTGCTACCAGTATATTATTCGGCTTTAAGGCTGTCGGAACTGGTTTTGGCGCTGTCAGAGCGTCGCGTTCAAACGGGTCAGGGTGCTTTTCAGAGCATCGTTCTTGGGATCTTTGGTTTGCGCTTCACGCCACAGCTTTTGCGCGGCACTACGTTCGCCCTTGTTCCACAATACTTCGCCCAGATGCACCGCGATTTCAGCGTCTTGTCGTTGGGCGAAGGCGCGTCGTAAAAATCCTTCCGCTTCATCCAGTTTGCCAAGGCGAAATTCGACCCAGCCCATGCTATCAAGAATGAAGGCGTCTTCCGGTGCCAGCGACAGGGCTTTGACGATCAGTTCACGCGCTTCATCGAGGCGTAAATTACGGTCCGCCAGAGAATAGCCGAGCGCGTTATAGGCTTGATGGTTGTCCGGCGCCAGTGTGATCAATTTGCGCAGGGTGGTTTCCATCAGGAATAAGCGATCCAGTTTCTCTGCCATCATGGCGTAGTCGTACAGCAGGTCGGTATCAGTCGGAAATTTTTTGAGGCCAGCACCCAGGATTTCAAGCGAATCTTCGACCTTGTTGGCGTCGCGTAGCAGCGTGGCTTCGACCTGGATTACCTGAACCTGATCCGCCTTTTCAGCCGGCATCAGCTCGTGCAGCAGCTTGCGCGCCGTCGCCAATTCGCCGCGTTTAGCAATCACATGCGCCCGTTTCAATTGCGCGTCGAAATAGGCGGCGTTTTCTGCCTCGCTGCCATCGAGTTTGGCGAGCCATTTGGCAGCGGTCTCGCTATCACCGCGCTCTTCCGCCAGTTGCGCCAAAAGGACGATGACTTTGGTGCCGTCGCGTTCGTCATTTGGATTCGCTTCCAGGATCGAGATATAGTTTGCAAAGTAACCCTCAGCCACCTTTGGCTGGTCGGTCTGGATGCTGATGACGCCCAGGGCGTAGAGCGATGTTAGATCTTCCGGGGTATTTTTGAGTACGATTTGAAATTGCTTGCCCGCCAGATCATATTGCTTCAAGTCGACCAACATCCGGCCATAAGCGGTGCGAACTTCGCGCGCCTTGGGATAGGCAGTTAAAAATGTATTCAAAATTTCGAGCGCTGCGTCTGGATTCGGAGTCGCTTGCGCTAACGAGAGTAAAGCCAGTTCTGAATCGGGTTTGATCGCCAGCGCAAGTTTGCCTTCCTCGGTTGCGCGGACATTGTCGCCCTTGGCAAATGCACCTTGAGCCAAGGCAACATGTGCTTCCAGCATGTCTTTATAGGGCGCCAGCAACCGTTCCAGCATGGCAAAAGCGATGGCTTTTTCTTTGGCGCGCGCCAACACTCTTTGCGTTTGGAAAATGGTCAGCGCGCGCGCGTTCGGCGCCGTACTGCTCAGCCGCTGGGCCAGAATCGGCTCCGCTTCGGACGGATTGTCGCTGAGGACTATAAAGCCGAGAAAATATTGGGTCGCTTCGTCTGAATGGGGCGCTAGTTCGCGCCAGAGTCGCACGGCTGCCAGCGCTTCACTACCTCGTTTGGCGGCAATCGCAATTTCTGCCGCGCGGTGCGCCAAGCGCGAATCGCGCGTTTTTTGCGCCAAGCCAAGCAAGGTGATGTAAGCCGATTCCCATTCGCCGCGTTGAAAGGCGATTTCTGAGCTTAGTACCAGGAAGGTGATTTCGCTGCTTAATTCAAGCTGCGGCAGCGGATCAAGAGCCGCTGCGTGACTTTCTGTCTCGCTGCCGGCCTTGCTTACAGCGCTATCTGAGGGGTGCTGCGAGCCTGACTGCATGCCGGCACAGGCCGATAACAGAGCTGACAGGGTTACAATGGCGAAGGCATTTTTCAAGGGTTGTCCTACCTGATTGAAAGGGCAAAAGCCGATTTTACGCCCAACCCAATCGCGACGTGCAGGTTTGCCTTGTCGCCACTTGGTATTTTTCCACTTTTATTGCTGAAGCGCTTGTCTCGTATGCCTGAATTGCCAGAAGTGGAAGTCACCCGTCTCGGGGTCGCGCCGCATATCGAAGGGCGCCATGTCAGCGCAGTGATCTTGCGCCGTAGTGGCTTGCGCTGGCCTTTTCCGGTCGATCTGGCGCAACAGATCAGTGGCCGGCGTATTCTTGGTACCGCACGGCGCGGAAAATATCTATTAGTGGTATTCGAGCATGGCACACTGATTATCCATCTCGGCATGTCGGGGCATTTACGCATTTTGGCCAGTGAGACCGAAGCGCAGAAACACGATCACTTCGATTTGGTGGTAGGCGACCAGTTAATGCGCCTGACCGATCCGCGTCGGTTTGGCGCAGTGCTGTGGCACCCGGCCGAAGAGGGCGCTGTCGACGGGCACGTATTGCTGCGCGGGCTAGGTGTAGAACCGTTAAGCGGGCTTTTTTCCGGCCAGCTGCTACATCGCGAAAGCCGCAATCGCAGTGCCGCCATCAAGCAGGTTTTGCTGGCTGGCGATATTGTGGTCGGCGTCGGCAATATTTACGCCTCGGAGAGTTTGTTCCGGGCTGGCATCAATCCGACGACGCCAGCGCAGCGCATCGGCATTGCACGTTACGAAAAGCTGGCCTTGGCGATTCGCGAGATCCTTGCGGCGGCCATTGAAAAGGGTGGTAGTACCTTGCGCGACTTCGTCGGGGCGGACGGTCAGGCCGGATATTTCCAGCAATCGTATTTTGTCTATGACCGCGCCGATCAAGCCTGCCGTGTATGCGGCGCGACGGTGCGCCAGATCAAGCAAGGGCAGCGTTCGACATTTTATTGCCTCAATTGTCAAAAATGAGTGCCAAAAACCGGCGCAGATGCTAGATTCTCGACAGTAATTGCGTTTCTAAATCAATCGGCCGCAGTGCCAAGCTAATGTGTCACACTTGCAGGCCAGCAAGATTATGCATCGGCGCATTCGATTTATTCAGAAACAGCACAGGCAATTTGAGCGAAATTGGTTCAGTAAATAAGGCGGGGGAAATGTGAGTAATCTGGTCCAGAAGTTCCAGGAGTACAGCGATTGGCGTAGAAGCGTCATGTCGGCGCTGGATAAATACCGTGGCTGGGTGACCGCTACCGATTTGTCGGATGCGGCATGTGACCAACGCTTCAACCGGATCCAGACCCGCTTGGTGGACGATAAGCTGTCGATTGCATTTGTTGCCGAATTTTCGCGCGGCAAATCCGAATTGATCAACGCCATATTTTTCGCAGATTACGGACAACGCATTTTGCCTTCATCGGCCGGACGCACCACCATGTGCCCAACCGAGCTGCTGTATGACGAAACATTCCCGCCGTGTATCCGCTTATTGCCAATCGAAACTCGCGCCGAGAATTTATCGACCAGTGACTTCAAGGCGCAAAGCCAAGTTTGGACCGTTTTGCCACTGGACATCAACTCTGGCGATGGCATGCTGGACGCATTCAAGCAAGTGAGCTTGACCAAGCATGTCTCGATGGAAGACGCCAAGCGTTATGGCCTATATGACGAATCCGATCCCGATGCCGGCCTGACGGTGGATGAACACGGTCAGGTTGAAATTTCCCTTTGGCGCCACGCCATTGTCAATTTCCCACACCCTTTGTTGAAGGAAGGTTTGATCATTCTCGACACGCCGGGTTTGAATGCCATCGGTACCGAACCTGAATTAACGTTGAATTTGATTCCGAACGCGCATGCCGTCTTATTTATCCTGGCCGCCGACACTGGCGTGACCAAGAGCGATATCGATGTCTGGCGCCAGCATATCGGCTCCGGCGCCGGTCGCATGGTTGTACTGAATAAAATTGACAGCATGTGGGACGAGCTGCGTACTCCGGTGCAAGTGGAAGAGCAAATCAAGAAGCAAATTGCCAGCGTCGCACATATGTTGTCGATTGACGAAGGTCAGGTGTTCCCCGTGTCAGCGCAAAAAGGATTGGTCGGCAAAATCAATCGCGACGCTCAATTGTTGGCAAAGAGCCGTCTACCTGGCTTGGAGTATGCCTTGTCCAACGAGTTGATTCCGGCAAAAAAGAACATCATTCGCAAGCAGCTGGCGGTCGATATCACGGCATTGAATACGTCGCAAAAAACGCTATTGCAATCTCGTACCCGTAACGTGGCGGACCAGTTGTTTGAGCTGAAAAGCCTGCGCGGGAAAAATCAAAATGTGGTCGAACACATGATGAAACGTATCGATATGGAGAAAAAAGAATTCGACGGCAGTCTATTCAAATTGCAAGGTACGCGTTCGGTTTTCACCCGTTTGTCGACTGAGGTCTACACCAGTCTTGGCATGGATATCTTAAAAGAAGATATCAACAAGACGCGCGATGCAATGGAAAAAAGTCGTTTTTCGGCCGGACTGCGCGATGCGGTGAATCAGTTCTTTAGCCAGGTCAAACGCAATCTCAAATTGTCCGAACAAAAGACCGATGAAGTCACTGAAATGATGTCGGTGATGTACCGCAAATTTTCGACCGAACATGGCTTGGCATTGTCGCAACCCATGCCTTTTTCACTGGACAAATATGTCCAGGAAATATCCATGATCGAAAGCGTTTATCAAAAGCAGTTCGGCACTGCAACCTTGATGACGACGACTCGCGTGGTGCTGATGCAAAAATTCTTCGATTCCATCGCCTCGCGTGTGAAGAAAAGTTTTTTACAGGCCAACCGCGATGTCGAGGCATGGTTGAAAGTAGTGATGTCGCCGCTCGAAGCGCAGATTCGCGAACATAAAGATCAACTGAAACATCGCATGCAATCGATCCAGCGGATTCATCTGGCGACCGATAGTCTGGAAGATAAAATCACCGCTTTCGAGCAGATGCAGCTCGAACTAGAACAAAAGAAGAAGAAATTGCTAGAGTTGGAAACGTCTCTTAAAGCTGCGATTGACTCCGATTATGCCGAGTTGGAGGCAGCGGCCTGACAGGTTGGTTGATCTCACTTGCACTGATTTATTCTGTGCTGACTCCATCAGTCCAAGCCTTGTTGAACGCTTTCTAATTTGAAACGAATCGCAGTAGCGCGTCCCTCGGAGGCGCAATCAAATCAATTTAC
>JAZKIX010000159.1:0-6413 GCA_040384645.1 Pseudomonadota bacterium
CAAATTCAGCGTGTTTACCTGAAAGATCTGTCGCTGGAACAACCGAACTCACCTGAAATCTTCCTAGAGCAAGAAGCGCCAGCGATCGAAGTATCGGTCGATGTCGGTGCCCAGCAATTGGCCGAAGGTATTTTTGAGTCCACCGTGACTATCACCGTCACCGCCAAAGTAAAAGAAAAAGTGGCTTTCCTGGTCGAAGGCAAACAAGCGGGTATTTTCGAAATCCGTAACCTGCCTGACGAACAAATGGATCCAGCGCTTGGCATTGGCTGCCCTAATATCTTGTATCCCTACCTGCGCGCCAACATCGCCGACGCAGTGACCCGCGCCGGTTTCCCACCAGTACATCTGGCGGAAATCAACTTTGAAGTGTTTTACCAGCAGCGCTTGCAAGCCTTGGCTCAAAGTCAAGGCGCCCAAGCCAGTTCCGGCTTGGTAATGCCCGACGGCTCTTCAGCGAGTACGCACTAAAGCATTGGCACTAAGTTTGATACGCAGTGAGCCGCGCCCCTAGGCAGGTGCGCCGCTCACGCCGTTTTTGGTAGCAAATTTGGTGACGAGAATCGCATGAAATTATTCTGGTTTGCAACATTGCTGATAGGTGCCGGCAACGCCAATGCGTTGGAATTCAAGTCGATTGGATCGGTACCGGCGATTTTGTATGACGCACCGTCGCAAAAAGGTGTCAAGGTATTCGTGGCACCGCGCGGCATGCCACTTGAAGTCATTTTCACTTACGGTGAATGGACCAAGGTGCGCGATGCCAGCGGCGATTTGTCTTGGATCGAGGCAAAATCACTCAGCTCAAAACATACGGTCGTGGTGACCGCAGCAAATCTTAAAGTGCGCAGCAGCGCCGAAGATGGCAGCGCACCAGTCTTCATCGCTGACAAAGGCCTATTGCTGGACCTGGCTGAGCCAGTCGCGTCCGGCTGGGTCAAGGTCAAGCATCGGGACGGCTTGGCAGGCTATGTAAAGACTACTGAAGTATGGGGCGATTAATCGGCCACTTAGCGGCCACTTAGCGCTGACTTAATGTATTTATAGGGGGTATAGGTCAATTTACCCCTTCTCCCGCAGGTTTTCTGCGGGCCTTTTTAAATACTGGGGGCAGTAATTTTTACCTTTAAAACCTGCTTCTGCACCTTCCCGACATTCCTTTTTCTTTTTCGCTCAGGAAACGCGGCATGAACATTACCGTACTCGGTGCCGGTGCCTGGGGTTCGGCGATGGCACACTCGCTCGCCAATCGCCACAAGGTGATGTTATGGGGTCGCGATCAGGCTTCGATGGCGCAGTTTCACGTCCAACGCCAGAATCAGGCTTATCTGCCTGGCATCGAGTTTCCCGATACGCTCGCAGTCAGCGCCGATTTCGATGCCGCCATTGCCCATCTTAACGATGCCGCCCCTTCGCTCTTGATCGCTGCGACGCCAGTGTCGGCTTTGCGTCCTCTGGCGCAGCGGCTGCTGGCGTTGCCGATTCCTAACATGGTCTGGCTTTGCAAGGGTTTTGAGCAAGACACTGGTCTGTTGCCGCACCAAGTCGTGCATGAAGTATTGGGCGATACGATAGCTGGCGGCACCTTGTCCGGGCCGTCATTTGCGCTGGAAGTGGCACGCGGCTTGCCATGCGCCTTGACGATTGCCTCCACTTCCGCCGCCTTGCGCAATCTGGTGGTTGGCGCAGTGCATGGCGGCAACTTGCGGGTCTATTCGAGCGATGATGTGGTCGGGGTCGAAGTCGGCGGCGCAGTCAAGAATATTCTCGCCATTGCTACCGGCATTGCCGATGGACTGGGGCTGGGCATGAATGCGCGCGCTGCCCTGATCACACGCGGCCTGGCGGAAATCAGCCGGCTCGGCATCGCGCTGGGCGGACGGGCAGAAACTTTCATGGGGTTGGCTGGCGTAGGCGATTTGATCCTGACCTGTACCGGCGATTTATCGCGCAACCGGCAAGTCGGATTAAGCCTGGCGCAGGGCAAAAAGCTGGATGCGATTGTGGCTGAACTGGGTCATGTTGCCGAAGGCGTGCGGTGCGCCAGAGCGGTGCGGCAATTGGCGCAACAGCACGGGATTGAGATGCCGCTGACCAATGCGGTGGCAGGCGTCTTATTCGACGGTCATGCGCCGCGTGCGCTGGTAGCGCAATTGTTGTCGCGTGATCCGCGTGGCGAAAGCGCCGAACAGGGTGCAATCAAACCGTAAACCCTATTTGTCCAGCTTCAGGAACAGATCGCGATCCGGCGCAAAGTTAGCGTACAAGGGCAATAATGCGCCACCAATGGCGCAGGCATCCGGGCCGATGGTGCCGGCCAATAGCGCAGGCCGGGTGACACCTTCCCAGTTGTAATATTCCTGCGCCGCATCGATTTTCAGCAGTAAGGCATCGAGCATCGAGCGGTCAAAACCGCCATCCACGATCACCCCTTCCAGATCGAGCAAACAAGCCGCATTATTAATCACCAGAGCGATGGCCCTTGCCGCATCGTCGATCCATGCCGTGGTATGCGATAACCATGGCGCTTGCATGGCACGGGCGTCGGCCACCGCCGTTTCATCCAGACCGGCGAGTGCATACAATTGCTCGAGATTAAATAAAGAGGCATTCGCTAGCAATTGAGGTGGCGGCGCCTCGGCAACATCGCGGTTGCCGTGTCTGGCCAAGCCGAGCGGCAAGGAACCGACCGCACCGGCATTGCCATGCAAACCGGCCCGCAGATGGCTATCCAGCACCAGGCCGCCACCAATAAATGTACCGACAAAAACATATAGAAAACTTTTGATGCTGCGCCCGCGTCCGGCGACCAGTTCAGCAACCGATGCCGCCGCTGTGTCCTTGCAAAATTCAACCGGCAAATCAGTCAGGGCTTGCACCCTGGCGCGGATATCGATCTGATTCCATTGATAGGCCTGTTCCGGCGCAATACCGAGTAATTCTTGCCAGCCACCGAGCGCCAGCGGCGCTGCAATGCCGATGCCGCTCAGTCGCTGGGCCTGCGCGCTGCCCAGCAATTTCACATGGGATTTTAGTTGGCGCTCGATATCGTCGAACAGATAACGGGCATCGGGAAAATGATAGGGCACGCTGGAGCGCTCACGCACCCGGCCGGTAAAATCGACCAGCAATACGTCCATGCCACGCCGGCCGATCTTGATGCCGATGGAAAACGCGCCATCTGGATTAAGCGCAATCGGCACCGACGGCTGTCCCACCTTGCCGCGCAAGGCTTTTTGTTTCAGTACCATCCCGCCTTCCAGCAGGCGATTGATGATCAGCGATACGGTTTGCGTACTCAGATTTGTCAGGCGCGCAATGTCGGCCTTCGGCATGCTGCCATTGAGCCGGATCGCCTGCAACACAACACGTTCGTTGAACTGGCTCATGCCAATTTGATTCGAGCCGCGCGGCCGCAGTCGCCTCAAGTCTTCGTCGTTGGCGTCGCTAGCAATGGGGGCAATAGGTGGGAGGTCTGACATGCGCCAAATTATGCCAGAGGCACGGCGACGGCACCTTTCTGAAGCATAAATTGGCAAGTGCTTGCATCTCGCCGGTCTGGCGATGGCAAAAGAGCCTATTCCAGTAGGGAGCGTAACAACCCGAACTGCGCGGTAGCCAGAGCACGAATGCGGCAATTTCAGAACCGTAACAAAGTGTCTCATCTAAAGTGCGCTTACAGGATGACGGGGTATGCTCGGCCAGCAACCTATGGGCTATAGGCGAAACGCCGCGTTTAAGTCTGACGAACGCCCAAAATCTTCTGGCTCAAGCGAGCTTGTCGTACTTGATGAGATAATTCCTTGCTTATAAATCTTGCTTATTTATTCATATCGCGCCTGTAGTTAGGCGCATATTTTTTGTTGCAGTCAGTAGAACTTAGTCAATATTGTTTTTTAAAAGGACTTATTTATGATGTATCGAACCTTACGATTATGGAGACGAACCCTCTCCATCGTCTCCATCGCTGCGACTGCGGCCTTGTTTTCCGTTGCACCACTTGCCCACGCCGATCAGGAAATGACCGCCACGGCTAGCGGCGAAGAAAATCCTGGGATGTCAGCTATCAAAGCGATCGATGACAATCCAAATTCACGCTGGTCTTCGAATTTTAGCGACGATGCCTGGCTGACGGTCGATCTCGGACATGCCCACAGTTTTGATCGCATGGTATTAAAGTGGGAAAATGCCTACGGCAAAGCCTATAAAATCCAGATATCCGACAGCAATCAGGATTGGGCCACAGCTAGAACGATTTATACGCAAAATGCGGGCGTCGGCAAGACTGAAGACTTCAGTTTTCCACGCGTTAGCGCCCGTTACGTGCGCATGCAGGGCGTAAAACGCGCCGCTCCGCTATATGGTTATTCGTTGTTTGATCTCGATTTAATTGATAGCGGTAACACCACGCCGATAGCGCCTGTTGTCCCTGTTGCGCCGATTGTTACTGCACCCGGCACCAATCTGGCGCTGGGCAAGGTAGTGTTCTCCACCGCTCCAGAGCGCGATGATCTGGCTGCATCGAAAGCAGTCGATGGCAATCGCAATACCCGCTGGTCATCGGCATTCGGGCCGGAATTCACGGACGAAGTGGAAAACGCGGCCTTCATCACGATTGATCTCGGAGCAGAATTTAATGTCAGCCGGGTCAAGCTCGATTGGGAAGCGGCGTATGGCAAAAGCTATCAAATCCTGACTTCAAAAACCAATACCGATTGGGCCACAGCAATCCCTGTTTTTGCTACGGCTACTAGCGATGGCGCTATCGATGACATTTCATTCCCCGCGACGATGGCGCGCTACATCCGCATGCAAGGCGTCCTGCGATCCTCGCCATATGGCTATTCGCTGCACGAGTTTGAAGTCTATGGTAGCGCTATTACTACGCAGCACGCGATCACGGCCAGTGCCGGCGCCAATGGCAGCATCACGCCAAACGGTACCGTTCTGGTCACAGAACACGCTCACCAAAGTTTCAACATCGTTCCGGCGCCGGGATATGCGATCCTCAAGCTCGTTATCGATGGCGAAGTTTTTGATCGGCCGCAGACGCAGATCCATACATTTTATGAAGTACATGCTGCGCACAGCATCCAGGCGACCTTTGTCGCCATTGAGATACCGCATACACCAGTCATCCCAGCCGGCACCAATCTGGCATTAGGTAAAACCGCCACTTCGACCGACATCGAGCGCGGTGGATTGGATGCATCGCAAGCAGTCGATGGCAAATTGGATACGCGCTGGGCATCCGAATTCAATTCGGCTTTGAAAGAAGTGGCCTCCATCTCGATCGACTTGGGTTCGCCGCTCTCTTTCAATCAAGTGGTCTTGCAATGGGAAAATGCTTATGGCAAGAAATATACGCTTGAAGCCTCCAACGATGGCACAAACTGGACCCCTATCCTGACCAACAATGCAGGCATCGGCGGCAAGGAAACACTATCCTTTCCAACCCAAACCGCACGTCATGTACGGATGCAGGGCATCGAGCGCTTCACCCAATATGGCTATTCGCTGTTTGAATTCGAGGTCTACAACACGCAAGTAGGTGCCCTGCCAGTGGCGTTCATTGACGGCCCTGCGCAAGGTTCCACTTACAAAGCGGGCGATACATTGACTTTTGCCGCCCGTGCGACCGATGCTGAAGATGGTGTCTTGCCTGCAAGCAGCTTGACCTGGTGGCCTGAATTGCGCCACAACGTGCATGGTCATGTAATACAACCGCCTAAAGCGTACGTTGCCGACCCCGCCCAGCGGTCATTAAAAATTTCAACGGTGGGGGAAACGTCGGACGATGTCTGGTTGCGCTTTTATGTGCAAGCGACCGACAGCAATGGTCAGGTATCAACGGTGGTGACGCGAGATATCTATCCGCAAAAAGCCACAGTGACTTTGGCCACAGTGCCGCCAGGCTTGAGTGTGACGCTGGACGGTCAGCCTTTGAGCAAACCAGATAACTTAGGCGTTGTCGGAATGGAACGCAACATCGGTGCTATTGAACAAAATTTCAATGGCCGGCGCTACCGGTTCGGCAGTTGGAGCGACAGTGGTGCAGCTAGCCATACGATTTTCTGGCCAAACGCCAACACCACCTATACCGCCACTTTTGTTGACATTGGCGCTGCCATTTATCTCAAGCCGACCGTCGTGCTTGACACTGTGCCGAGCAGCGCGGTTGGGCGTCCGACGAAGCTCTCTGCCAGTACCAGCGATAGTGACGGCAACGTGGTCAAGGTCGAATATTTCGATGGCGGCATTTTGATCGGTTCGAGCACAGACGCGAACACAAACGCCGGCACAAGCAAGCCCTTCGCAGTTACCTGGACGCCTAATGTCGAGGGCATGCATCGCTTGAGCGCGCGTGCTACCGACAATGATGGCGTTACAACTGACAGCGTTGCAGTCGATGT
>JAZKIX010000159.1:6423-32398 GCA_040384645.1 Pseudomonadota bacterium
ACTAGATGAAGTACCACCAACGATTGACTTGATCAGTCCTGCCCCTTTCCTCACTAACGTTAGCGGTGTTCTGAGCTTGACTGCGAGCGCCGCAGACAATGTGGAGGTGGCTGACGTCGAGTTTCAATTCGATGGTGTCACCGTTGCATCGCAACTGATCAATGGCCAATATCAAGCCACGGTCGATACCAGCGCCTATACCAGCGCTTTTCCCAATAGCTATTTTGCCAATGCCACTCCTGGTGGTCAGCACATCGTGCGAGCACGGGCACGCGATGCTGCGGGCAATTTTTCGCCCTGGGCCAATGCGACGATCCAACTTGCTGGCACTAAAAAAGTACCAGATGGATTCGGCATTCAAAATAATTGGGTTCAGGGTTTGTCAGGCGCCACGGCGTTTGTGCAAACACCGGATGGGCGATTCATTGTGGCTGAAAAAGAAGGCGTTTTGCGCATAGTTAAAAATGGAGTCAAATTACCCACACCATTTCACGTCTTGAAAGACCTCTATTTAAATGTTGACAGTGGTTTGTTGGGGTTAACCTTGCATCCCAATTTCGTCAACAATGGCTGGGTCTATGTGCATTATGTGGTCCAAGTGGTTGGAGGTCCGGCGCATAGCCGCATTAGCCGCTTGACTGCCAACGGCGATATTTCTACCGGTAGCGAGAGCGAGCAGATCTTGATCGATTTGCCTGACCTCACTACATCTGGGGTACATAACGGTGGCGCCATGAATTTCGGCATCGACGGCAAGCTGTATGTCGGCGTTGGCGATAATGGTCAGGAAAAAGATGCGCAGTTGCTGACCAATCCGATGGGCAAGATGCTGCGTTTCAATGACGACGGTTCGATCCCGGCGGACAACCCGTTCTATGCCACCGCCAACCCCAACAATAAGGCGCAAGCGATTTGGGCCAAGGGTTTGCGCAACCCGTTTTCTTTTGCGATCCAGCCTGAAACCGGTCGCATGCATATCAATGATGTCGGGGGAAATGGTTGGGAAGAAATCAATCTCGGTGCAGCCGGAGCCAATTACGGCTGGCCGCACTCGGAAGGGGTAAGCAACATCAATGGCGATACCTCACCGCTGTTTACCTATGGGCATAAAGCAGCAGTACCTGCTGGTGCGGGAGCCGGCGGCTTTTTAACTGGCTTGGCGATTACTGCCGGTGCTTTCTATCCGAAAACCGGCAATTTCCCAGTGGCTTTCCAAGGCAGTTATTTCTTTGCGGATTATCTTGCCAATTATGTGGCGCGGGTAGACTTGGCCAACCAAAATGCGGTTTATTCGTTTGCCCATTTGGGTAGTGATCAGCCGGTAGGTATGCTGGCAGGTATCGATGGCGCCTTGTATGTGTTGTCAAGGGGCAACATTATACGCATCAGCAAGCTATAAAATTGACCGGTATTTAGATCAATCGTCGTTGTAATTAGTAATTATTAATAAAGAGCGCCCCCGGGATGAGAATCCCGGGGGCGCTTTTGCATGTCATGCCCGATGGAATATTGCTTCAAGCTGGCAACGCGGCCCCCGCGTCATCCTTACGCAAATCGATCAAGGCTTGCGTTACCCCTTTAAAACCGAGCACTAACACGCCCGGCAGTGGACGTTTCGCCAAAATTGGGCAACTGCCGCCGACCCAAATTCGGGTAGCGACCGGCAGTTGCGCTCGTAACGTCGCCAAGCCGTCCACCACATGGCGCGGATTCATAGCGCTAGAAAAGGATAAGGCAACAATATCAGCCGCTTGCGCCACGGCAGCATCGACAATATCGGCAATCGGGGTTTGCACGCCGAGCGAAATGCAATAAGCGCCATTGATCGCAAAGATGGCTTCCGCCATCAGTAAGCCCAAACCGTGCCGCTCTTGCGGAAACGTGGTCAACAAAATACGTGGCAGCACACCCTGCCCTGATTGCGTATGGCTAGCGATGGCTTGGCGCAAGACAATCTGTAGCGACTCGGTATACAAGTGTTCTTCAAAAACCGCCAACTCATTGCGCGCCCAACTCTCGCCAACGGCGTAAGTGAGCGGCGCAGCCAATTCCTGAATAAAGCGTTGCAAACCCAAGCGCGTGCATTCCTGTGCCAGACGGCTACGTAAAAGGTCAATTTGATGCCCTTTGCACAGCGCCAGGTATTCTTGAAAATCATCGACGTCGGCGCTTGAACCTGTTGCCGTGTCAGGCACCTGGCGCAAATCTGGCGTCAGTTGTTGCAATGCCTCTACGTCGTGCCGCACGATTTTCCCAGGACGATGCCCCAGGTCCAGCAATCGTTTCATGAGGCGCAGCTTGAGCATTTGTCCAGCTGGATAAACCCGCTCACCTAAGGCATCCCGTAGCGGTTGCGGAAAGCCATAGCGCCGCTCCCAGACCCGTAATGTCTCCTTTGCCAGCCCGGTATCGCGTTCAACGTCGCTAATTGAATGTGTCAATTCAGTCATCAAAAATCATTCAATTCCGTGCAAGTTGATCGGGAAACGCATTTTATAGGCTGACACCCTCGGCAACAGCGTGCTGCATAAAGCGCAACAAAATAAAACCGCCTTCAGTTTATTTTGTCCAGGACAAACAAGCAAGCTGTACTACAATGCAATTTACTTCAAAGAAAAACTGAATCCATTCGGTAATGATTTACGTATCTATTTATGAGTCATTTTACGTATTAACTTAAACAACATTGACTGCTTTCATAGCAAGTTAATCAACAAATAAGCGGTAGCAATTAAGCCCCACCTACTGTTTTGCGAATCGCTCAGCGTTTTGCCTATTGTCTAGTCGAGGATATCGAGTAATGAAGATCGCTGTTATTGGTGCCGGTATCGCGGGTTTGTCCTGTGCCTACAAGCTGTCGCAGGATGGATGTCAAGTCACGCTATTCGAGGCGGGGCAATATTTTGGCGGGCATAGCCATACTGTGGATGTGTCACTGGATGGCATCACGGCGGGGGTCGATACCGGTTTTCTGGTGTTCAACCACCGCACCTATCCCAATCTAGTCAAGCTATTCGACGAGTTGCAGGTGGAAACCGCCGCCAGCGACATGACGTTTTCAGTAAAGCTGCCAATCCCCGGTTGGTTCGGCAATCGCATGTTGGAATGGGCCGGCGGCGATCTCGATGCGGTATTTACCCAACGCCGCAACGTGCTCGACCCAAGATTTTTGCGCATGTTGCGCGATATCCTTAGGTTCAACCGCCAGGCGACAGCGATTGCTACGGACGCAGAATCTGGCACCGCCGGGCAAATGCTGTCGCTGGGCGAATTTTTGCAAATGCACTCGTATAGCGAACAATTCAAAAACTGGTATTTGCTGCCGATGGCAGGCTGCATCTGGTCTTGCCCGACGGCACAAATGCTGGCATTCCCACTGACCACCTTTGCCCGTTTTTGTCATAACCACGGTTTGCTACAAGTCAATGACAGGCCGCAATGGCGCACTGTCAAAGGCGGCTCCCGTACCTATGTGCAAAAGTTGTTGGCGGCGATTGACGACAAGCGTCTCGCTACCCCAGTCACGGCAGTAAGCCGAGGCATGCATCGTGGCGCGGCGGTGGTCAATGTGACGACCCAGTATGGTACTAGCCAATTCGACCATGTCGTAATGGCCAGCCATAGCGATCAAAATCTGGCCATGCTGAACGATGCCACCGCCGAAGAACGCAATTGCCTTTCTGCAATTCGCTATCAAGGCAACCGGGCGGTACTGCACACCGATTCACGTTGCCTGCCCAGCAATAAAAAAGCTTGGTCGGCGTGGAATTATCAAAGTAGCCTGAGTCACCATCCAAGCGAAAAGATAGGCGATCGGCAGCAAGCCCAAGTCTGCGTGCATTACCTAATCAATCAGTTACAGCCGCTGCCGTTCCAGAGTCCGGTCATCGTCAGCCTCAATCCCATCGAAGAACCCAATTTCGCTTGCGTGATTGATGAATTCGATTACGCCCATCCGGTATTCGATGGCGCAGCGATTGCGGCGCAACAGCGCTTGCCATCCATCCAAGGTGTGCAAAATACTTGGTTTGCCGGCGCCTGGACCGGTTACGGTTTTCATGAAGATGGCTTGAAATCGGGCTTGGCCGTTGCCCAGGCAATTTCACAAATCGTCGGTCAAAAACAGGAGTCGCGCTTTGCTGCCTGAATCGCACATCGGCGCGGCCACAGCACAGCCTGGCATGCAACTGTGCTTCGGACGAGTACGGCACAAGCGCTTGCGACCTGTGCTCAATGCGTTTGAATATGGCGTGTATTTTCTACGCCTGCCCTTGCGTGCCATGGCAAATGAACGTACAGCCACCAAGAGCTCGCATTGGTTCTCGCGAAATAGGTTCAATCTGCTCGCTTTTTACGATAGTGACCACGGTGATGGCGAACAAAATTTGCTGGCCTGGATCGACGGTTTGCTGAAGCAAGAAGGCATCGCCGATGCCGATGGCGAAATCTGGTTGCAAGCTTTTCCACGGGTGCTAGGTTATGTGTTCAATCCAGTCTCGTTCTGGTTTTGCCATCGCGCCGACGGCGCTTTGCGCGCCGTCGTATGCGATGTGCGCAATACCTTCGGCGAGCGCCATTGCTATCTGCTCGATACCGGCGGCGCCATTGCCGCGGGGACAGAATTAAGCGCCGCCAAAGTATTTCACGTCTCGCCGTTTTGCCCCTTGACGGGCAGTTATCGTTTTCGCTTTCTGGACGCTAACCGGCAATGCGGCGAGCGTTTGGCTGAGTCGCATCTGGCACGCATCGACTACGACGACGGCGATGGCCCCTTGCTATTGACCAGCGTATCGGGCCAGGCGCAGCCAATCTCAAATCGCAGCGTCTTGATGGCATTTTTCACCTACCCGCTGATGACCTTTGGCGTGATCGCCAAAATTCACTGGCAAGCGCTCAAGCTATGGCTGCGGCGCGTCACGTTTTTTACCAAACCCACCCCTCCGCAAGAAAAGGTAAGCCGATGAGCGCCGACTCGATGACTCCAGAATCGCTGAATTTCCAAAGCACGCCGGAACATGCGGCACCAAACCACGCAATGCCGCCGCAAGCTAAATTGGCGCTGAAAGCGTTAGCCAAATTGCAATACGGTGCGCTGGCATTAAAGCTGCCCTCCGGCGGCAGCTTGCACTTTGGCGACAGCTCGCCACCGATCACGCTGACCCTGAAAAACTGGCAGTTATTTCACGCCGTATTAAAGTCGGGCGATATCGGCCTGGCTGAAACGTATATCGACGGCCACTGGCATACCGATAATTTGCAAGGCTTGATTGCGCTCTTCATCCGCAACCGGACAGCAGTCGAATCGTTGATTTACGGCACTTGGTGGGGCAGCTTGTGGTACCGGGTCAAACACCTGTTCAACCGCAATAGCCGTAGCGGCAGCCGTAAGAATATCCATGCTCATTACGATATCGGCAATGATTTTTACCGGCTTTGGCTCGACCCTTCCATGACCTATTCTGCCGCGTTGTATTGCGATGGCCATGTCGATAACTTGCACGAAGCGCAGGTTGCAAAATACCGGCGCATTCTCGATCAATTGCAGTTGCAACCGCATCAGCGCGTGCTGGAAATCGGTTGCGGCTGGGGCGGCTTTGCCGAGCTGGCAGCAGCCGAACAAGCCAGCCAAGTCACCAGCCTGACGCTCTCGACCGAACAACTGGCGTATGCAAAAAATCGCTTGCCCATTGAAGTGGCGAGCGGCCAAGTCGAATTTCGCCTATGCGACTACCGTGACATCCATCACACTGAGCCTGCCTTCGATGCCATCGCTTCGATAGAAATGTTTGAAGCTGTCGGCGAAGCATATTGGCCCAGTTATTTCGCTTGCCTGGCACGCAATCTCAAGGCCCATGGCCGCGCCTGCATCCAGACCATTACTATCGACGACGCCTTGTTTGAGCGGTATCGCAAGGGTACTGATTTTATCCAGCAATTTATTTTCCCGGGCGGCATGTTGCCCTCGCCGCGCGTGTTCCGGCAACTCGCGGCGCAGCATGGCTTGCGCGTGGTCGATGAATTCGCTTTCGGCCTGGACTATGCACGGACGTTGGCAGAATGGCGGCTGGCTTTTAATGCGCAATTGCCGCAAGTCAAGGCACAAGGCTTCGATGACACATTCTTGCGTACTTGGGAATTTTATCTGTCCTATAGTGAAGGCGGCTTCCGCGCCGAGAGTATCGACGTCATGCAATTTACCTTGGAAAAAATATGAGTCCGGCGCGGCCAAACCTGCTTTTATCGGCTTGCTTGATCGGCATTAGCGCTGTGCTTTGCCTCAGCGTTTTGCCATCCAACGCAGCTGAACCGGTAGCAGCAGCGCATATCGAAGCGCACCTCCCCAATGCGCGCCTGTCCGGCCAAGGTAGTTATCGCTGGTTCGGTTTGAAAATCTACGATGCCCAGTTGTGGATCGGCGATAAAGCTTATTCGCCCAGTGCGCCTTCTGCTGTCCCGTTTGCACTCGACCTGCGCTATGCGCGCAATCTGGTCGGCGCCAAAATCGCGCAAGCGAGCGTCGATGAAATGGCCCATAACGGCAGCGGCACGGCTGAACAACGTCAGGCTTGGTTGCTAAAAATGCGCGAGTTGTTTCCCGATGTACATGACAACACCCATATCACCGGCGTCTTGCTGCCAGGCCAAGGGGCACGTTTTTACCTTGATGGAAAACTATTGGGCGAGGTCGCCGATCCGGCCTTTGCCGACGCTTTTTTTGGCATCTGGCTTAATCCCAAAACCAGTGCACCGGCGTTGCGCAGCGCCTTGCTGACCGGTACAAGCGCACGCTGAATCCAGACACAACGCCATGCCGCGACATTCCCTCACAACCCTGCTGTATTACGGCCTGTTCGGATTGCCGCTGGCGCTGGTGGCGCTGCCGATTTATGTCTATGTGCCACAATTTTATGCCGAGCGGTTTGGCCTTTCCTTGAGCTTGATTGGTGCCACGCTATTGGCGGCACGCGTGTTGGATGCCTTCATCGATCCAGCACTGGGCTGGTGGATCGACCAGCGCAAAACCGGCACTGGTTATGCGCGATTCATCGTGCTGGCACTACCGCCGCTATTGCTGGGGTTTATCGCGTTATTTCATCCTCTGCCGATCGCCCAGGCTTATCCGCTGCACTGGTTTTTAAGCACGTTATTGCTGGTGTATTTCGGCTTTAGCCTGGCGACTATTGCTTATCAGAGCTGGGGCGCGGCCTTGACGCACGAACCGCTGCAACGCGCCAGGGTCACCGCCACGCGGGAAGCGTGCGGCTTGATCGGCGTGATCGTGGCGGCGGGCGTTTCGGCTGGTTTCGGCATGACATGGCTGTCCGCGATATTCGGCGTGACGCTGATCGCTGGCGCTGCCTTGCTACTGCATAAGGCGCCGCCTGCTTCCATCTCATTTAGTCCTAGCTCGGAGGCAAAGACAGGGTGGTTGTTACCCTTTCGCCATGGCCGTTTCCGCTGGCTGTTTGCGGTATTTATCGTCAATGGAATTGCGGCGGCGATTCCCGCCACGCTATTTCTTTTTTTTGTCAAAGACCAATTGCGGCTGGCGCAATATGCCGGCTTGTTCCTGATGCTGTATTTCGCTGCGGCGGCAGCCTCGATGCCGCTGTGGGTGCGGCTGGCGCAGGGCATGGGCGAAGCGCGCGCGTGGTTGTTAGCGATGCTGCTGGCAGCGGCGGTGTTTATCTGGACTTGGTGTTTGCCGGCCGGCGCGGCTGCCAGTTTTGGTTTGATTTGCCTGTTGTCGGGCGCGACCCTCGGTGCCGATCTGGCGTTGCCCAGCGCCTTGCTGGCGGCGGTGATTGCCCGCGCCGGACATAGCGGCCAACACGAAGGCGCCTATTTTGGCGCCTGGAACTGGGCTACAAAAATGAATCTGGCACTGGCGGCCGGCATTTCTTTGCCCTTGCTGGAACGGCTGGGGTACGTGCCTGGCGTGCCGGCTAACGACACCCACGCCCTGATCTGGGCTTATGCCGTAGTGCCTTGCCTCTTGAAACTGGTCGCCGCGGCCATTCTATGGCGCGCCCCTTTGCGGTCGATTTAACTGAAATTGAACTGGAGTTTTTATGAAATTATTCAACGCCCTCCGCTATTCAACCCTCTTGGCAACCGCGCTACTGACCTTCATCGCCGGCTGTGCTACGCCGGTCGACACCGCGCATTACGCCGACCAAAAACCGCTACTCAATTTGCAGCAATACTTTAATGGCACCTTGGACGCCAGCGGCATGTTTCAAGACCGTGCCGGCACCGTCATCAAACGTTTTACGGTAGTCATGAAATGCCATTGGGAGGGCGACATCGGCACCCTCGATGAAGATTTTAGTTACTCCGATGGCACTAAGCAAAAACGCGTCTGGACCTTGCGCAAGACTGCGCCAGACCGCTTCATCGGCACCGCGCCCGATGTGATCGGCGAGGCGATCGGCACCACCGCCGGCAATGCGCTGCACTGGAAATATGTGCTGGCGCTGCCGGTCGATGGCAACGTCTATCACGTCAATTTCGATGACTGGATGTTCTTGATGGAAGATGGCGTGATGCTCAACCGCGCCGCCATGAGCAAGTTCGGCTTTAGCCTGGGCGAGGTCACCCTGTCCTTCAGCAAACGGAAATAGACCATGAATATTCCGATGCGCGATTGGCAAGGCCGGCGGGTCTGGATCATCGGCGCTTCGACCGGGATCGGTGCCGAATGCGCCCGCAAGCTGTTGGCGCTGGGTGCGCAAGTCGCACTGTCGGCACGCCAGCATGACACGCTGCTGACGGTGGCAAATGGACATTCCAACGCGCTGGTGCAGACACTCGACATCACCGATCATGCGAGCGTGCTGACAGCGCGCGATGCCATCGTGGCACGCTGGCACACCATTGACTTAATCCTGGTGGTAGCAGGCGGTTATAACGAGATGCGCGCCGACAGTTTTGACTTGGCAGCGGCCAACCGGCTGGTCGACCTGAATCTGCGCGGCGTACTGAACTGCCTCGACGCGGCATTGCCGCTGCTGCTCACACAAGGCGCCGGCGGCATTGGCATCGTCTCGTCGGTGGCCGGTTACAGCGGCTTGCCCAAGGCCTTGATTTACGGCGCGACCAAGGCGGCACTGATCAATCTAAGCGAATCGCTGTATCTCGACTTGCGTCCACGCGGTATCAATGTCTACCTGATTAATCCCGGCTTTGTTGACACCCCGCTCACCGCCGGCAACGACTTCCCGATGCCGGCGCTGGTCTCAGCCACGCTAGCCGCCGGTTATATCTTGCGCGGCATCGAGGCTGGCCAGTTCCATATCCACTTCCCCAAACGATTTACCAATTGGCTGCGACTGGCGCGTTTGCTGCCGTATAGGCTGTATTTTTGGCTGATCCATAAGGTCACAGGTTTATGAACACCGATCAATCAAGCCCGGCATTGGCGCGGGTAGTGCATTTTTTTGAAACGCTGAGCCTGGAATCGACCGCGCAGCTGGGGACGATTTATGCCGCCGACGCCTTCTTCAAAGACCCGTTCAATGAAGTGCATGGCTTGGCGGCGATTCGCCCGATTTTTGAACATATGTTCCAGCAGGTCGAGGCGCCGCGTTTTATTGTGACGTTGCAGATGCAACAGGGCGACGATGCTTTCATGACCTGGGATTTTCGCTTTAAGATGAGGCGTTTTTCCGCTGCCGAACAATGCATACGCGGCGCGACCCAACTCAAGTTTGATGCCAACGGCCTGGTCAGTTACCATCGTGATTATTGGGACGCCGCCGAGGAATTGTATGAAAAGCTGCCGTTGCTGGGCAGCCTGATGCGCTGGCTGAAACGGCGCGCCAATCAAGCTTGAGCATGGCTTAAATTGCTTCTGGCATCCTTCGGTTGTTAATATTATGGGGAGTATCAGCCAATATCATGCCTATCCCGCACGTATAATAAGCGTCAATAAAAATACACCCAGCAGTATATTTTAAGGTTTTTGATGACAGAAATGCCCTCTTCCGACACCGCGCTGGTCTTGTTCAGCGGCGGACAAGATTCCACCACGTGCCTGGCATGGGCGCTAGCGCGTTATGCCAAGGTCGAAACCATTGGCTTCGATTACGGCCAGCGCCATGCGATTGAGCTATCGGTGCGGCCCGGCTTGCTGCAAAAATTGCGCGCCCAGTCGCCCGAATGGGATCGTAAATTGGGCGACGACCACATGATCGACCTGTCGCTCATCGCGCAGATTTCCGATACCGCGCTGACCCAAAACGTCGAAATCGCGATGCTGGAAAATGGCTTGCCCAATACCTTCGTACCCGGCCGCAATATCCTGTTCATGACGGTGGCGGCGACGCTGGCTTACCGGCGCGGTTTGAACGTGCTGGTCGGCGGTATGTGCGAAACCGATTTTTCCGGTTACCCCGATTGCCGCGACGATACGATGAAGGCGCTGCAAGTGGCGCTTAATCTGGGCATGGCGACCCGGCTCAAGCTGGAAACGCCGCTCATGTGGCTCGATAAACGTCAAACCTGGCAGTTGGCCGAACAATTGGGCGGCGCCGCGCTGATCGACTTGATCCGCACCGATACCCACACCTGTTACCTGGGAGAGCGCGGCGCGCTGCATGATTGGGGCTACGGCTGCGGCACGTGCCCCGCCTGCGCCCTGCGCGCGCGCGGCTATCAACAATTCGCGAAGTCTTGAATTGATGGCCTTGACCACCTGGCTGGCGTTCTTGCTGGCAGCGAGTGTAATTGCGATTTCGCCCGGCTCCGGCGCGGTGCTGGCGATGTCGCACGGACTTGCCTACGGCGTGCGACGCGCCAGCAGCACTATTCTTGGCTTGCAAGCGGGACTGCTGTTGATCCTGTTTATTGCTGGCGCCGGTATCGGCTCGATCTTGCTGGCGTCGGAGCTGGCGTTTAATGTCATCAAAATTTGCGGCGCGCTGTACCTGATTTATCTCGGCCTGAGTCAATGGCGCAGCAGGACCGATGCGCCTGCCGGCCCAACCGACTCGACCCAGCCCAACTTGCCTAGCGCCGGCAAACGCTTCCTGACCGGGTTTTTTACCAATGCCAGCAATCCCAAAGGCATCATTTTCATGGTGGCGATCTTGCCGCAATTCATCAGCCAGCACGCGCCACTGTGGCCGCAGTTATTGATCCTGGCGGCTAGCATGTGTTCCATCGACTTGGTTGTCATGCATAGCTACGCCTTTGCCGCCGCTGCGATGCAAAGTTATTTCAAGGATGCGCGCGCCATGAAACGGCAAAACCGCTTCTTTGGTGGAATCTTGATGGCAGTCGGGATGGCGCTGTTTTTTGTCAAGCGCAATGCTTGAAGCGATTTTTTCAAAAAATATACTGATGGGTGTATTTTTTAAGGCGCAATGAATGCCTGCGGCCTAGCGGGCGAAATATTCTATACCCCCCGCTAAATGCAATAAAAGAATTGGACAACCTGGTTGCAAGCAGGCTTTTTTCTAATGCAAGACTGACTGCAAGATAGGCAAACATGCAGCGATGCTGGATTTACTCTGCCAGTACCGCAGTCTCTGGCCGCAAGCCGCACATATCGGCCACGTAATTTGTGAAGTCAAGTCCTGCCGCTTCATCGAAGCTGCCGTCGGGACGTTTGGTGGCACGCAGGTATTGATAACTGGCTACCACCAGTTTCATTGATTTGCCCAAATTGACGGCGAGATTGACGGCGCCGATGACTTGCGAGGCTAACTTGATGGCGCCTTCCAGGGCGGCCATATCGACCCCTTCGGCTGATTGAAAGCGGAAGCCGGCGCCGGTTGCCAGCCATTCGAGCGAACAATTAGTCGCTTTTGAGATGCGCTCGGCCTTGCTCAAGCCTGGTTCGGAACCTTGCAGATAACGCCTGATCAGACCTTCACCCAAACCGACCTTGCGGGCGAAGGCGCTGACGGAAGAATCACCAATTAACACGGCAAGCCGGTCGGCGAAGGTGGCTTCCGCTGACATCAAAGGAATTTTATTCATACAATAGTGCGAATATCCGCGCAGTAGTTGACAAAGTGCCTTTTGAAAAATACTATAGCGCAGTTTTCAAAAATCGACTTCGCATTATAGTGCGAAAATACTCAGGGCAACCATATGATCAACACATTCGCACTCGGGGAAGCCGAAGCCAGCCTCGCCATTGCCGCCATCCGCTCCGAGTTACAACGCCGCGGCAAGGTTGCGGTGATCGCCGTCGGCGACACACACGGTGAATTGATAGCACTACTGAAGATGGACGGCGCTTCGTTGCCCTCTATTTTGATCGCATGCAACAAGGTCTACACTTCGGCCAGAAACCGGGGCGAAAGTGGCGGCATCGGGCGCGCTTCGATGAAGGAAGGCTGGGATCTGGCCAACTTCGGCGACAAGCGTTATATCGGCTGGGAAGGCGGCGCGGCGGTGCATTATCAAGGGCAAGTGCTGGGCGCGGTAGCCGTCAGCGGCTTGAGCGGTGAAGAGGATATCGAACTGGCGCAGATCGGGATCAGCGCCATCCTTAAAAGTCTGGAAGGTGCCGCATGATTTGCCCAAAAAGCCAAATAAGTCCGCAAGGACCAAGCCTGTCTCGCATCGTTGCCGGCATGTGGCGCATCGGCGACTGGCATATGAACGCGCAGCTGCGCCTGCAATTGATCGAACAATGCATTGCGCTCGGCGTCACCAGCTTCGATCACGCCGATATTTATGGCAATTACACGGCGGAAGCCTTGTTCGGCGAAGCGCTGGCTTTGGCGCCGGCACTGCGCAGCCAGATTGAGCTGGTCAGCAAATGCGATATCAAGCTGCTGTCCAATAACCGGCCCGAACACGGCCTGAAATATTACGACACCAGCGCTGCCCATATCACGGCATCGGTCGATCAATCCTTACAATCCCTGCGCACCGATTACCTCGACCTATTGCTGATTCACCGGCCTGACCCATTGATGAATTTCGATGAAATGGCGCAGACCTTTACCCAATTGAAACAGGCTGGCAAGGTGCGTCATTTCGGCGTATCCAATTTCAGCCGGCACCAGTTTGAGTGCCTGCATAAGCGCTTCCCGCTTGTGACGAATCAAGTTGAATTTTCACCGCTGTCGATGACGCCGATGTTGGATGAAACTTTCGATGGCTTACAAGATATGGGCATAGCGCCAATGATCTGGTCACCTCTGGGCGGCGGTCAATTGTTCAAGGCCGATACGCCATCGACACAGCGTTTGAAGAAAGTTATTTCAGCAATCGCGGCGCAATTGGAAATGCCGTTTGCCAGCGTGGTGTATGCCTGGATCATGCACTTGCCCTCACGCCCCTTGCCATTGACGGGCACCGGCCGGATTGAAGCGATTGCCGATGCAGTCAGCGCCACGACCTTTACGCTGAGCCGCGAACAGTGGTTTACCATTCTGGAAGCAGCGACGGGACACGAAGTAGCGTAGTCTTGCTGCGAAATTCGTAAAGACAAAAAGGCTGATCGCAGGGATCAGCCTTTTTTATTGCGGCAGGACGATTGCGCCGGTAGCGATTTTTTGCAAGGTATCGACAAACAAGACTTTTTCCGTGGCCTGCACCCGTGCCGATAGCCGTTCTACCGTGTCGCCCGCCAGCACCGCGACGGTGGCTTGCGCAATCACTGCGCCGGTATCGTATTCCTCATCGACCAGATGGACGGAGACGCCAGTTTCTTGCTCGCCCGCTGCCAGCACTGCCTGATGCACCCGATTGCCATACATGCCGTGGCCGCCGAATTTGGGCAGCAGCGCCGGATGGGTATTGATGATGCGATTGCGAAATGCGGCCAGGGTTAGCGGGCCGATTTTTTTCATATAACCGGCCAATATCACCACATCCGTTTTGCTATCGGTCAGTGCTGCGCAAATTGCCTGATCCAGTTGCGCCGGATCCGCGTGCGTAGTGCCGCTCAAATGCGCAGTCTTGATGGCGCCATTGTTAGCGCGGCGCAAAGCCCCGGAATCCAGATTATTCGACAACACGATGGCGAAATTGGCCGACAGCGCATTCGACTTTACCGCATCGATAATGGCTTGCAAGGTGGTACCTTCGCCCGATGCGAGGACGCTGATATTCAATTTTTTTTGCATGTTCAAGAGTGTTTAAGTGTTAAGAAGCATTTGCCAGGCCAACGTCGATTTCCTTATCCGGCTTAGGCTGCCCGAGGCGCCAACACACGAAACTGATCGCCAAACCCGCCAGCACGCCAAGCGCCAGCTTGAATGCGCTTTCGAACAATACCGGAGCAACAACGCCTGAAACCAGAGCGAAGACCAACATCTGGACAAAGGATTGCAAGGATGCCGCCAAGCCGCGATTATCGGGGAAAAGATCGAGCGCCGACAGGGTCATCGCCGGGATCGCAATCGACAGGCCGAAGGTATAGAGCATCAAAGGCAGCACTGCGCCGGGGATAGATGCCACAAAAAAATAATTGTAGGCCACGTTGAGCAGCGCTGCCACGGCCATGATGCTATAGCCGGCAATCATCATTTTCTTGGGTGCGATACGGCTGGCATAACGCGCGGCGACTGCCGAGCCGATCATCATGCCGCCCACCAATGGCACAAATAACCAGGCAAAGGCGGTTTCGGGCAAATGCAGGATATGCATCACAAAGTTTGCCGCCGACCCGATATACAAGGCAAGCCCGCCAAATGCCATGCCCACTGCCAGTGCCAGAGTCACGAATTGTGGATGCTTTAAGGCATTCCAATAATTGCGTGCAATCAAGCCCAAATGAAAAGGATGGCGAGACTGGACGGGTAAGCTTTCTTGCAAAGAGCGGTAGCAAACCAGCCACATCAACACGCCGAAAGCGCCAAGGAACAAGAAAATCGAGCGCCAGCCCAGCGATACCTGCAACCAGCCGCCCAGAATCGGAGCTAGCGCAGGTGCCAGGCCAAACACCATCATGATGTGGGACAAAATCCGCTGCGCTTCGGCGCCGCTGACCCGATCCCTGACAATAGCCTGACTCACCACTGAGCCGGCGCCTGCAGCAAATCCTTGCAGCGCCCGGCACACCAGCAGCCAGCCGAAACTAGGCGCAAACGCAGCCCCGAACGAGGCCACGATATAAATCACCAACGCCACCAAGATTACCGGCCGCCGCCCAAACGAATCGGACAAGGTGCCATACAACAACATCATGAACGCAAAAGTGAATAGAAAGACGCTCAAGGTTTGCTGCACCAGCATCGCGCTAACGCCAAAATCAAGGCCGATGGCGGGCAGGGATGGCAAATAGGTATCGATAGCGAGCGGTCCGACCATGGTCAGTCCGGCCAAGGTTAAAGTAAGGAATTTGTTCATTGGTGCAGGGGATAGTGGTTGGCAAGCGCTGGAAGCTTTGCAGCAAAGGCTGACATATTACGACAGGTTTGCGACGTGGGTTGCCGAGCGTAAAATTGCGTTTGACCAATTAATTGGGCTAAAGCACGCATTTTTCATTCCGAAAAAGCCTGTCTTGAGTAATGTTTTTACGCGGTTTCCTGACCACGTACTGGGCCAAAAAGATGTCGGCCGCCCTTACAAAGTGCCCTGATTGGTGCTAGGATACTCCGTATAGTATTATTTCTAAACCCCTAAACATTTGCGCGAGGAGAACGATTTTGGCTGATACCCCCCCACTAAAGATAGTCCAAGGGACTGCATTGACGGCTGATCAGAAGAAAGATTTGCTACATCGCCTGGCTCGTATCGAAGGACAATTGCGTGGCGTACAGAAATTAATCGCGCATGCAGCGGTACCCGGTGACTGCGATGGCGTCGCGCAACAAATGGCAGCGGCACGCAAGGCGCTTGACCGTTCTTTCGTCACCCTGCTCACTAGCGCGATGGTAACCCACACCGCCGGCTCGACCAGTACCGATGACGCTGCATCACGCGCGCAACATCTGGCGGCCATGCTCGATAAATTCGCTTGATGTAAACCGTCTTCCGACCGGCGAGTGTTGCCTCAATACTCACCGGTGCTTAACGCCTATGCCTGAGCGAAACGGAGTTGCAATGATTGAAAACAAGCACGTCAAGGTGCTTATAGTGGAAGACAACCCCGTGATTCGGTATATGCTGCGGCATATTCTGAATACTGGCGGTTACACCGTGATCGGCGAGGCTGCCGGCAGTCAGCGTGGTTTTGAATTAACCCGCGAGCTCAAGCCGGATCTAGTCTGCCTCGATATCCTGATGCCAGGCAATAGCGGTCTGGATACGCTGAAACAGATCAAACAACATTTCCCCCACATCGCCGTCATCATGGTGAGCGCCAACAGCCGTAGCGAAACCTTGCAAGCTGCACTAGACGACGGTGCCGATGGCTATATCTTGAAGCCATTTAAAGCCGAAGCATTACTGCACAGCGTCGCGCAGGCAATCGAAAAAATACAAAAAATCGGCTTGGAACCATCATCGCCACCCGTACCAAGCAAAAATAATTGAGCCGCGATCCCGCAAGACAGCGGCTCAACTTTTCATCCCAGCTTATCGCAAAACTATTGTGGCGCGCACATCACAATACCCTCATCAATCCAACCACGCGCGACGACTTGGTTAATCGCACCGATATCGCGAGCAATCCGGTGATTGCTGTCTTTGCCTAATGCAAAACCGTTATTGTAGGCACGATAAACCGGCACCAAACCGCTCAGGCAAGTCTTGTTGGCTGGTGGGCTAGCGTAAAAATCGAGACTTTCAAAATTCCAGCGTTTTTGACTGGCCGGCGTACTGGCTTGCAAATCTTTCAGGCCGCTACATTCATCCGTGTTAACAGTATAAAAATGCGAGTTTGGTCCCGGCGACATGCTGCCGTAAAAGCGGCAGACCGGCGCACTTCCGCCCGATTTGAAACTTTGGCCAGTACGACTCCACCCCGGTCCGGCTGAACCCTGATCAATCTGAGTGGCTTCAGCGGCATCGGCTGTGATGAAATAATGATCGAGATTGCTGTTGTAAAACTCGACCACGTATTGCGCTGTCGGATTAAGCCAACTGCTTATTTTTTGATAGGTAAAGTCAAATCGACCATACAAATCGTGTCCATTGGGATTTTGGCACGTGGCATCGCTGCCGCCATGCAATTGCCCTACCAAACGTTTGATATTGTTGCTGTCGGTGACCCAGAGTCCTGCGCCACTGCTACCTGATTCGGTCACGCCATTGCTGAGCAAAGTCTCGATATGGCTATTCGCTTGGGAAGGTGTGCCCGAAGCGTCATTCCAGGACCGGTATTGCGAAAATACATAGGACGTGAGCTTGGCCAAATCGCCCATTGGATGATGCACGCTGCTTGCCGAGGTGCCTGTGTTGAGTGGCTGCACTTGCCAACCGGCATAGGTCGCACCTGCGGGTGGCGCCTCCCTGAGCCGCATGAAGCTGAAGTCGGTATCGGTACTGGCGGCCAGCAAACTTGCGCCTCCGGTCAGATGTTTATAAGACGATGACAATGTATTGCTATTGCAAGCGCTGCTTTGGAAAAACCAATAAGTATTGACCGTTGCCGCTGCCGCACTGTCGCTGATGCAGTGGTTCGCGGTAAGAAAATAAGGCGTGTAATCCTGCGCGACGTTGTTAAGCAAGGTTCCGGTACAGAGAAAAGAAGAACCCGCTTCGGTAAAAATAATTTTCGCGACGCTGGAACTGACATCACCCCACTCCGGCAGCTTGCACACCACATCTTTCTCGCACGATAAAGAGTCGCCTACTTGATTTGTAGACTTGTCGTTGAGCTTTTCAATAGAGCGATACAGGTGCGACACCGAAGGCACCGACATCAATACTTGCGCCGGCTGCACCCCGGCGGGAAGTGAAATGCCGACGCTTATTTCATCCCCTTCGACTACCGGCGACCAAAATATCGGCTTGCTGGAAGTCGAGTGCTTTTGCACGTGTTGCTGCTGCATGATTTGTTCAGCCGCCAAATAAGGCCCAAACAAAATACCAGGATGGGATGAGCTGAAGAAGCGCAGCTCGACGCCTGCCGGAGCGGCATCGATAGAGAGGCCGACGCGCATTGCCGCCGCTTGGCTGGAATTAATCGACAGCACGGTTCGCTGACCGCCGCCGGCCACTTGCTCCCATTTAAACGATGACCAATCAATTTGGGTTTGATAAGTCTGCGGCATGTCGCGCCCAAAACCGATGCGCAACGCTTTTTCATGATCCTGACCAGCGTTAAGTCGCTTTTTCTCCACCGGTGCAACGATGCCGAGTTGAACCTTGGTCTGAAACTTGGTGTCGCTATGCGGATTTGTTACTGCACGCTTTGCAGCGTCAGATGCCGCTTTAGGTGCAAATGGCGTTGGGAGCGGATCCACTTTGATAGCGGGCGTATCGCTGGCGGCAGTCGCCAAGTTCATATTGCAAACAAACGCAATCGACGCACACAGTACCATCGCTGTGAAAGACTTCAGGCGCTGTGGTGTGTAAGGGAAATTCCGGGATGCTGGATACATGATGATGGCCTTCCTTTGCGCTAAGCAATACGCGTTAGCTGATTGTTAGCTGATGGATTATGGCTGGGTGCGAACGGCGTCAAGAGCGCCGCCTGTTACGCCAGCCGGAAGCAGTGGTGGACGATTGTAGCGGCTTTTTTTGTGCCGCGGCAGGGCGCGATGGCGGCTGTTACTTTCCAATACAAAATCGACTAAAAATGACACCCAATAAGTCGTCTGGTGAAAACGCCCCCGTAATGCTATTGAGCCGCTCCTGCGCCAGCCGCAACTCTTCCGCAAACAAATCGAGCGACTGATCACTTTCACAGGCGTGTTGATGCGCCATATCAAGATGGGTACGTGCTGATTTCAGCGCAATCAAATGCCGTTCGCGCGCCATGTATAAGGATTCGCCGGTTTGTTGCCAACCTGCGATACGCAGCAATTGCACACGTAGCAGGTCTATGCCCACCTTATTGGTGGCGGAGAGATAGACATTAGCGATCTCGCCCATCGTATCAATCGCCGGTTTGTGTCCCGACAAGTCGATTTTGTTCCAAACCCGCAGTACCGGCACACCTTCGGGGAAGCGCAAAACAAGTGCTTCATCGGCGCGGGACGGGCCGAGGTCGGCATCCAGCAAATGCAAGATCACGTCCGCGCCCTGCACCGCCGCCCAAGTACGCTCAATACCGATCCGCTCGACTTCATCAGCGGCGTCGGCTGCAGCCCTGATGCCGGCAGTGTCAATGATATTGAGGGGAATGCCTTCTATTTGAATGGTTTCGGTGACTTTATCGCGGGTGGTACCGGCGATTGCCGTAACAATGGCCACATCGGCACCAGCCAGCGCATTGAGCAAGGAAGATTTGCCCACATTGGGCTGTCCGGCCAATACGACATTCAATCCCTCCCGCAATAAAGCGCCTTGCGCCGCTTGCTGGAAGACCCGTTCCAGCGCACTACGGATCTGCTCCAATTGTCCGCGCGCATCAGATTTTTCAAGAAAGTCAATTTCTTCTTCAGGGAAATCCAATGTCGCTTCGACCAGCATGCGCAGATGGATTACTTGCTCTAACAAAACATGAATCACCTTAGAGAAAGCGCCCGACAAGGATTGCGACGCTGATTTCGCGGCAGCCTCGGTGGTCGCATCAATCAGATCGGCGACCGCCTCCGCCTGCGCCAGATCGAGCTTGTCATTGAGAAAGGCACGCCGCGTAAATTCGCCTGGCTCTGCCAGACGCAAACCGATGTCTTGCCCCGCTGACAGACAGCGCGACAGCAACATTTGCAGAACCACCGGGCCGCCATGTCCTTGCAGCTCCAGCACGTCCTCTCCCGTATACGAATGGGGCGCCTTGAAATAGATCACGATGCCTTGGTCGATTACATTGCCTTCCGCATCGCGAAAAGGCAAATACGTTGCGCGCCTGGCTTGCAGCAGCACCTCTTGACCAAACAGGTTTTGGCTCAACTCACCCAAATTTTTACCAGAAATCCGAACCACGCCGATACCTCCACGGCCAGGTGCGGTTGCAATCGCAACGATGGGTGACGAATCAAAATTCATGGGTAGACTTTATTGAAAGAGCTCGAGAACTTGTCCTGGGATAGTTTCGACGATGTTACATAAGGATTTTAAATGTTAAAAAGCCCGTTTAAAACACGGGCTTTTCGATTGAAAGGATCAGTCTGTTATTAGGTTTTTTTGCCGCCTTCAATTTGACGTGTAATGACCCATTGTTGCACGATCGACAAAATATTATTCACAACGTAATACAAGACCAGGCCGGATGGGAAGAAGAAGAACATAGCCGAGAATACCAACGGCATGATCATCATCATTTTTGCTTGGATCGGATCAGGCGGCGCCGGATTGAGCTTGGTCTGGATAAACATGGAAATAGCCATCAATACTGGCAAGATAAACCACGGATCGGGCGATGCCAGATCTTGAATCCAGCCCAGCCAAGGCGCATTCCGCATTTCGACACTGGCTTGCAATACCCAAAACAAGGCGATGAAAACCGGCATCTGCACCAAAATCGGTAAGCAACCACCAAGTGGGTTGGCTTTTTCGGACTTGTACAATTCCATCATCGCCTGATTCATTTTTTGTGGATCAGATTTGTGGCGTTCACGAATTGCCTGCATTTTAGGGGTCAATACTTTCATTTTGCCCATGCTGCGATAACCGGCGGCCGATAGCGGGAAAAATGCCAGCTTGATCAAAACCGTAAACACAATAATGGTCCAACCCCAGTTGCCAAGGAGTTTATGCAATTGATCCATCACCCAAAAAATCGGCTTGGCGATGATGGTGAGCCAGCCATAGTCTTTAACCAGGTCAAGGCCGGGCGCGACCTTGTCTAAAAGTGAAGATTCTTGCGGGCCAGAGAACAAGCGCGCATCAGAAGTTACCGTAGTGCCGGGAGCAATGGTACCTAACGGCATTTTGACGCCAACCCGATAAAGGTTAGCGGCCACTTTTTCAGTAAAAATCTCACGCTGTTCTTTGTCCTGCGGTAAAAAAGCACTCACAAAAAACTGCTGCACAATTGCGACCCAGCCGTTATCGGCATTTTTTGCATGTGTCGCTTTCTCTTTTTCGATATCTTCAAAAGTCAGCTTTTGGAACTTGTCGGTCTCGGTGTACACAGTCGGTCCGGTGTAGCTACTCAAGAACATACTGTTGCCTGGTGGTGCATGACCGTCATGCACCAGTTGCAGATAAAGCGAAGGCGTAATCGGTGCCGCGCTGTTATTGCTGACATCATGCTTTACGCCTATGACGTAATCGCCGCGTTTAAAGGTATACGTTTTGCTCAGCTTGACGCCGCCTTGCTCAGACTCCAACACCAATTGCACTTCGTTCGCGCCGTCCAAAGTCCGTGGACCCGGCTTGGCAACAAAGCCGGATTTATGGTTAGGAAATGCGCCGCCGATCAAGCCTGTTTGCGCTAGATAAGTATGCGTTTCAGTAATGTCGAACAAGACTTCGTTCTTTTTAGGATCAGTACTGCTCTTGTGCTTGAGCAATTCAAGACGCTTGAGTTCACCGCCAAGCGTGTCGATTTCCGCCTTGAACACATCAGTGGTCACTGTGATGATTTCACTATGCAACGGTGTGGCTTCGCCTGAAGCTAAGGCAGTCACTCCTGCGACTGCACCGGCACTTGCCTGCGCCGCATTCGCACTTGCTTTACCACCCGCTGCGGTGCCGGCTTTTGCGGGTTCTTGCACGGCAGGTGCAAATAAGGACGGCTTGCCACTGGCGCGCATCCAGTTGTCCCACAGGAACAAGAGCGACATCGACAACACAACCCACAGGACGGTACGTTTGATATCCATACGTGTATTTTTCAGGAGTGGTTACAACCGCATGCGGTTGAAGAATCTGTTTGGGAATTGGGGGGCGGTACCGGATCGACACCGCCAGCGTGCCAAGGATGGCATTTGCAGATACGTTTGAGCGCTAAGTAGCTGCCTGCTGCTGCGCCATGAGTCCCAATGGCTTGGGTCGCGTAATCGGAGCAACTGGGATAAAACCGGCAGTTTTGACCAAGCAATGGGCTCAGGCCAAGCTTATAGGCACGCAACATCAGCAATAACAGGAATTTCATGGCGTTTTTGCAGCGGTTTGTGCAACAAACAGGCGCAATATCTCGACTCGCAACTGCGCCTTCAAACTGGCGGTGGTAGCAGGGCCGGTTTTTTTATTGACAGGCGTGGACAAGCGAACGATGCAATCGATCGCCGGCAATTTCGCACATCGAAAAATTTCTCGCGTGACACGCTTGATGGTATTGCGGGTCACCGCGCGCGGCGCAAACCGTTTGGCCACGACTACTCCAAGCCGCGCATGCGGCAATTGATTGACACGGGTATATAAAACAAAATGTGCCGTTCTTTGGGTAGGGCGCAAACGAAAAACGGATGAAAACTCATCCGTTTTAACGATCCGCCGATCGCGTGCGAAGTCTTGAGAAACGCTTGTCACGCAAGCAGCAAGGCAACGAAGCCTGGCTTAAGCGGCCAAACGTTTGCGGCCTTTGGCGCGACGTGCGTTAAGCACAGCGCGACCGCCACGGGTTGCCATACGTGCGCGGAAGCCGTGGGTACGCTTACGGCGTACAACGGAAGGTTGGTAAGTACGTTTCATTGTGGTCTCGCTAATCAGCAAAAATAAATCGGGTCGTTACATCATCCCTTGACGCCTATTTTCTAGTTTGCAATGTTTTGTGGCATGTCAAAAACAGCACAAATCTTCGCTCTACAGGCGCGGAACCCTGAATTAGACAGCATTTTCGGTCAGCTTGTCAATTGCTTCGGCACTTTTCAGCCAGTTAATTTAACCAGCAGAAAGGTGCTGCACAAGCAAAATTTGACGCCAGCCTGTGGATAACTTTGACGCGGGCGGTTAGAATAGCTGACGCGCGTGACAAGTTCAGCGGAGAAAATTACCGCCCATCGCCGGCCGTCACGCCCCTCTTTGCAGATATTTCAGATAGACGATTCATGGAAAATTTTTGGCAGACCTGTTCCGCGCAGTTGGAACTGGAACTGACGCCGCAGCAATTCAATGCCTGGATCAAGCCGCTCATTCCGCTCGACTACGAAGACGGCACCTTGCGGGTAGCTGCGCCCAATCGCTTCAAGCTTGATTGGGTCAAAACACAGTTTGCCAGCCGTATCACCACTCTCGCCAGTCAATTTTGGGAAGAACCGACCAAGGTTCAGTTTGTGCTCGACCCGCGCCTGCTGGCGCCAAAAAAGAGTGGTGGCGCCAACCCAAGCACGATGCCAACCGCAGTGGATAACTATGGCGATGCCGCTGCCAGCCACATGCCGGAACGGGTGCAGGAAGCAGCCGACGCCGCGCCGCGGCGTGACCTAAGTCGCATCAATACCGAATTGACTTTCGACAGCTTCGTCACTGGTAAGGCCAATCAACTGGCACGTGCGGCGGCGATCCAGGTGGCCAACAATCCCGGCATTTCATATAACCCGCTGTTCTTTTATGGCGGCGTCGGTCTGGGTAAAACTCACTTGATTCATGCTATCGGCAATCAGGTATTGCAAGACCAGCCGAAGGCAAAAATCCGCTACATCCATGCCGAACAGTATGTGCGCGATGTGGTGACGGCGTATCAGCGCAAAGGCTTCGACGAATTCAAGCGCTATTACCATTCGCTCGATTTGCTGCTGATCGATGATATTCAATTCTTTGGTGGCAAAAGCCGCACTCAAGAAGAATTCTTCTACGCTTTCGAAGCCCTGATCGCCGCAAAAAAACAAATCATCATCACCAGCGACACCTATCCCAAGGAAATCACCGGGATGGACGACCGCCTGATTTCACGTTTCGATTCCGGCTTGACGGTCGCCATCGAACCGCCCGAGCTAGAAATGCGGGTCGCGATCTTGCTCAAGAAGGCCAAGCAAGAAAACGTGGTGTTCTCAGACGATGTCGCGTTTTTTGTGGCCAAGCATTTGCGCTCCAATGTGCGCGAACTGGAAGGCGCCTTGCGCAAAATCCTGGCGTATTCGCGCTTTCACGGCAAAGACATCACGATCGATGTCGTCAAGGATGCCTTGAAGGATTTGCTGTCGGTACAAAACCGCCAGATTTCGGTCGAGAATATTCAAAAAACCGTCGCCGACTTCTTCAATATCAAAGTAGCCGACATGTATTCCAAACGGCGCCCGGCCAATATCGCCCGGCCGCGCCAGATTGCCATGTATCTGGCCAAGGAATTGACACAAAAAAGCTTGCCCGAAATCGGCGAATTGTTTGGCGGCCGCGATCACACCACCGTGTTGCATGCGGTACGAAAAATTGCGCTGGATCGCACTAAGAGTCCCGAATGCAATCACGAACTGCATGTATTGGAGCAGACGTTGAAAGGTTAGCAGCGAGGCTAAAAACATCGCAATCAAGCAAATTGAAGGGGAAATATACTCCATGCAGTATTTTATTTGACCCAATGAAACCGAGCGGATTAGCTAGTGTTTTGCCTTATACCCCCCATTATTTTCCTTAATAAGGAAGTGCAGTTAAGTTGTCGCTGGATGCGCTCTGCGCTGGTGCAGTGAAAATGTAGATTAATCAGCAATTTCTGTCAAAATACGGGCTGATTTCAACCGCGCCTATTTTGCAAGTGTTTGATTTGTTGTAGATTTTTCGGCTTAACCATTAAAAAATATCCGTTAACTTTTTATCGAGGAACACTATGCAATTGGTCAAAACCCCCAGAGATACCCTTCTCCGGCCACTGCAGATAGTGAGCGGTATTGTCGAGCGTCGGCACACTTTGCCGATTCTGGCCAATATTCTCATTCGTAAGGATGGCGAAAAAGTGTCGTTCCTGTCGACCGACATTGAAGTGCAAATCACCACGCATGCACAAATCGGCGCGGGCAGCGATGTCGTTGCCACCACCGTCGCGGCCAGAAAGCTACTCGACATCTTGCGCGCCTTGCCCGATTCCGGCGATGTCAGCATGACCTTGCTCAACAAGCGTCTGACGGTGCAAACCGGCAAATCGCGCTTCGCCCTGCAAACCCTGGCGGCAGAAGAATTCCCGACCGTGGCGCAGGCCGAGCATTACCACACCAAAGTCACGCTGCCGCAAAAGATGCTCAAGCATCTTTTCAATATGGTCCATTTTTCGATGGCGCAGCAAGACATCCGTTATTACCTCAATGGCCTGTTGCTGGTGGTCGATGGCAAGAACGTGATTGCGGTCGCGACCGACGGCCATCGTCTGGCGTTTTGCCAGGTTGAAACCGAGCAGGAATTTGCCCGCCAAGAAGTCATCATCCCGCGCAAAACCATCCTGGAATTGCAGCGCTTGCTGGATGAAAACGACGATCCGGTCGATCTGGAAATCGCCGCCAACCAAGTCAAGTTGACCTTCGCCGATATCGAGCTGATTTCCAAGTTGGTAGAAGGTAAATTCCCCGACTACAACCGCGTGGTGCCGAAGGGTTACAAGAACAATTTCACCATCGGCCGCGACGAATTGCTGCGCTCCTTGCAACGTGCCGCGATCATGACCAGCGACAAGTTCAAGGGCGTGCGCGTGATCGTGACACCGGGCAGCATGAAAATCAGCTCCACCAATGCCGACCAGGAAGAAGCGGTCGAAGAACTCGAAATCGATTACGGCGGCGATAGCGTCGACATCGGTTTCAACGTCACTTACCTGCTCGATGTATTGAATAACCTGAAGTGCGACCAGATCAATATTGCTCTGGGTGATTCCAATTCGTCAGCACTGATTTCAATCCCCGACAACACTGACTTTAAATACGTCGTGATGCCGATGCGGATTTGATCATTGATTTTTTATGGCTCAATTTAATGGCAATCAGCTTGAAAACATTTCAGCCTGATTGCCTTCCGATGCCAGTAGTTTTGCAGTAAATGTGCGTGTAAATCAGTAATCGTCTTTTGAGAAAGTAGTCCATGTCCGAGAGCAACCAAGTCCCCGCAATGCAGCCTGTGCCAGAATCCTACGGCGCTTCTTCGATTC
>JAZKIX010000159.1:32408-34595 GCA_040384645.1 Pseudomonadota bacterium
GAAGGATTGGAAGCCGTGCGCAAGCGACCCGGCATGTATATCGGCGACACCTCAGACGGCACCGGATTGCACCATCTGGTATTCGAAGTATTGGACAATTCGATCGATGAATCGCTGGCCGGTCATTGCACCGAGATCCACGTCACCATTCATTCCGATAACTCGATTTCAGTCACCGACAACGGTCGCGGCGTACCGACCGGCATCAAGTTCGACGACAAGCATGAACCCAAGCGCAGCGCGGCCGAAATCGTCATGACCGAGCTGCATGCCGGCGGCAAGTTCGACCAAAACTCGTACAAGGTATCAGGCGGCCTGCATGGCGTCGGCGTCTCTTGCGTCAACGGCTTGTCCAAATTGCTCAAGCTCACCATCCGGCGCGACGGCAAAGTGCATTACATGGAATTTGTCCGTGGCGTGCCGCAAAACCGCGAAATCGAAACCATCAACGGCGTGCCATGCTCGCCGATCAAGGTCATCGGCGACACCGACAAACGCGGCACCGATGTCCATTTCTGGGCCGATGAAGAAATTTTTTCGCATGTCGAATTCCATTACGAAATTCTCGCCAAGCGTATCCGCGAACTGTCCTTCCTCAACAATGGCGTCAAGATCCGGCTGACCGACCAACGCACCGGCAAGGAAGAATTGTTTGCCTTCGAAGGCGGCACCCGTGGTTTTGTCGAATACATCAATAAAGCCAAAACGGTCTTGCACCCGACGATTTTCCAGGCCACCGGCGACCGCATGTCGGATCAGAACACCAACATCAGCGTCGATGTCTCAATGCAATGGAACGATGCCTACAACGAGCAAGTGTTGTGCTTCACCAATAACATCCCACAACGCGACGGCGGCACCCATCTGACCGGCCTGCGCGCGGCGATGACACGGGTCATCAATAAATATATCGACGAACACGAGTTCGCCAAAAAAGCCAAAGTTGAAATCAGCGGTGACGATATGCGCGAAGGCTTGACTTGCGTGCTGTCAGTCAAGGTGCCGGAGCCAAAATTTAGCTCGCAAACCAAGGACAAGCTGGTATCAAGCGAAGTACGCGGCCCGGTCGAAGAAATCGTCGCCAAGACCCTCAGCGACTACCTGCAAGAAAAACCGAACGACGCCAAAATCATATGCGGCAAGATCGTCGAAGCCGCACGTGCTCGTGAAGCCGCCCGCAAGGCACGCGACCTAACCCGCCGCAAAGGCATCATGGATGGCCTCGGCCTGTCGGCCAAACTGGCCGATTGCCAGGAAAAAGACCCCGCCCTGTGCGAGCTGTATATCGTCGAGGGAGACTCCGCGGGCGGTTCCGCCAAGCAAGGCCGCGACCGCAAATTCCAGGCGATTTTGCCCCTGCGCGGTAAGGTACTCAACGTCGAAAAAGCCCGCTTTGAAAAAATGCTGTCGAGCGAACAGATCACCACCCTGATCGCGACACTCGGTACCAGCATCGGTCCCGACGAATTCAACGCCGACAAACTGCGCTACCACCGCATCATCATCATGACCGATGCCGACGTCGATGGCGCCCACATCCGCACCCTGCTACTGACCCTGTTCTATCGCCAGATGCCAGAACTGGTCGAGCGCGGCCACATCTACATCGCGCAACCGCCACTCTATAAAGTCAAGGCCGGCCGCGACGAACGCTACCTCAAGGACGATCTGGAAGAAGCCACTTACATGATGACAGTGGCCTTGAACGGCGCCGCCCTGATCCCGAGCGAAGGCGCCGAACCGATCAGCGGCGACGCCCTGGCAGAACTGGTACGTCACTACAACCTCGCCAACGCCATCATGATGCGCCTAGCCCGCGTCATCGACCGCGCTGCGCTGACCGCCATCATGACCGGCGTGACCCTCGATCTGACCAACCTGGACAGCGCCGAGCAATCGGCCATCGCCATGACCAGCGCCATCAACGACCCGGCCGTGAAGGTCGTCGTGCGTTCAGACGAACTCTCTGAAAAACACCTGCTGCGCATTGAGCGCATGCACCACGGCAACATCAAGGTCAGCGCCATCGATGCCGACTTTGTGCAAGGTGGCGACTACCGCAGCCTGGCCGACGCCGCAGCCACATTCCAAGGCTTGATCGGCGACGGCGCCTTCATCCGACGCGGCGAAGGCGAACGCGTCAAAGAATCGCGCATCGTCGATTTCCACCAGGCGATGGGCTGGCTG
>JAZKIX010000160.1:0-1137 GCA_040384645.1 Pseudomonadota bacterium
TCCATCCATTTTTGATTGCTGGCGCCATCCATGAAGCCGCCCCATTCACCGATCAGCAGCGGTGAAATTTTTTGCTTATGGATGTAGAGCCAGTTTGGATCCCAGACATCAGCCAACAGGGTGTCGTAGGTAAAATCTTTCTTGAACCAAGGCTGTACCCAGACGAGGGGCCCATAATCGTGCGGCGAATACATGATTTGGTTTTGGTGACCAGGCACTGTCACCGGCATGGTGGCGACGCCGCGCAAATTGCCACCCCACCAGTTGAAATGGTAATCGGCTTCATTCTTCGAAGTCCAGGTCACGCCATCCACAGGGAAGGTCTCGATACCTTCCACCAGGACCAGCATATTAGGATTGATGTCAAGAATCCGTTTCGATGCGACCTCGGCTGTATGTTTCCAATTATTGATATCGCTTGAGTTGTCCCACTTGGCAAACAAGGCATCTGAATGCGGCTTGCCGTGCGGTTCATTTTTCAAATCGAACGCAATAATGGTGTCATCATTTTTATAACGATTGGCGATCCAGGCCCAGGTGTCGTAGAACATCTTGTCAGTGACAATGCCGTTGTACCAAACCGGATAAAGATGGCCCGAATTGTCGATATTGGCAGAATGGGTATCGAGCAATACCTTAACGCCATTGGCCTTGGCAACGGCCAGGAAGCGGTCGAAAATCTGCAAGCTGCTCATGCCCGCTAGTTCAGGATTGGCGAAGGTGTTAATGCTAGGCACCACTGCGACGCCGTTCATCCATTCATTGATCAGGGCGGTCGCGATCGGTACCCGAATGATGTTGATGCCGCGATCGGCAATGGCTTCGACACTGCTAGTCAGGTTGACTTGCCACAAGCCGTGGAATACCCGTTCAGTACAGTTGAAACCGAACCAGTTGGCTCCGGTCAGCCAAACCGCTTGACCCGCCTGATCCACAATTTTGTTGCCATCGACGTGCAGCCAGTCGTCACCGCTTGGTGTCGGGGTGGGAGTAGGTGTTGGAGTTGGGGTAGGTGTTGGAGTTGGGGTAGGTGTCGGGGTTGGTGTCGGTGTCGGGGTTGGTGTTGGGGTTGGCGTAGTGCCGCCATACACTTCCAGCTCATACAGGGAATAGCCATACTGCGTAGCCCGTTGCGCC
>JAZKIX010000160.1:1237-6836 GCA_040384645.1 Pseudomonadota bacterium
TTTCAGTTGTTGCTTCACTCTTATTTCTCCTCAGGATTTTCAAGCATTATTTTTTGTAATTTACTTACTTCACACTTCATATCGCCGCAGTTGCTGTGAGCACTGCCTGTTGATTGAAATTTCAAACCGAGAGCGGCGAGAGCGCCGCACATAGTGACCGGCGCCAATTTTTAAGGTAAAAAAATCCTGGATAGCCAAGCGGCTATCCAGGTAACTCGTCAACTAGCCCGAGAGCTTCTTACCCCTACAACAAGTGACATCACTCCTTCATTTTGGCGCGGACGTAGTTCCCAGAGCCGGTCAGATTGCTGGAATTCCAGCCGCCTGTCGTGCTGGCGCTGGAGTTAAGTGCGGCGGAGGTTTCATTAGCGTTCGATATGGTCCAGTTGGCCCAGCTAATATTGTTTTGCTTGTAGAAAGCTAACCAATTGTCCGCTTCGCCCGTACACACATTGCCGCCGCCACTGGCTTCCGTGGTGCCCCATTCGGTCGAGAATATCGCGGCACCCAGAGCCATCGCGGTAGAAGCTTTGTCCCTGAGCGATTGACCATGACTGCACGCATAGAAGTGCAAGCTGTACATCACATTCGGGAACGATAACTGGTCCCGCGCCGCGATGTCGACGTCTTGACTCCAAGTTGGTGTGCCGACGATGACCACGCTGTTCGGTGCGCCAGCACGAATTACAGGAATCACTTCCTGCGCATACGGTTTGATCGAACCGCTCCATGTAACGCCGCCGCCATTGGGTTCATTGGCGATTTCATACAGCACGTTCGGACTATTGCCGTAACGACGGACAACTTCGGCAAAGAAGGTCTTGGCAGCGGCTTTGTTAATGTTCGGATCGTTGTCCGCCAAGATATGCCAGTCGACGATGACATAAATACCTGCAGCAATGGCAGCGTCTATGGTTTCATACACCTTGTTGGCAACACTCGGATTGCTGATATAACCGCCTTCAGCTGTGTACATCGCAGCACGGATCACGGTCATGCCCCAATCGTCGCGCATCCAATTGATGCTGCTTTGATTGATGAATTGCGGAAACCATTGCAAACCATGCGAGCTCATGCCGCGCAACTGAATACGATTCCCGTTTTTATCCACCAAATTTCCTCCGCTGACCTTCAATTGGCCATGGGTGCCGACAAAACCAGTTGGCGTTGGAGTCGGTGTTGGTGTCGGAGTCGGAGTCGGTGTCGGCGTCGGTGTATTGCCTAGTGCTGGATACGCATTTTCAACAAGGGCTTTAAATTGGTTATGAAACCAAGCGCCAGCTGCTGGCGCACCATCCATCGCACCGGTTGCGTTGCCTGCTTTGGTAATGTACGTCGGAGAGCACATTGGATCGGAGCTCTTGCCTTCGGCATCTGGTCCGGTCTGGAATTTACTGGTGCCGTCCGATTCGCCTGGTGGTTTGATCCATACAAAGGCTTGCACCGCGCTAGTTGCCCCAAATGGCAATGATTGTGGCCTTTCTCCGATGCCGGCGCCGGTTGGGTTACACCAATTGCCACGATGAATGCGACGGTCGATGCGGTTCTTGTCGACATACGTGGCGACCGTTGTTGGCGTCGCGTCCAGCGCTGCCGGACGTCCAGCACCACCCCATCCGTTGCGGGACGTGTCAATCAACATACCGATGGTCGGTGAGAAACCTTGTGCGACCAACAATGCCTTCATGGTGGTAGCAAAACGTTGCTCGTCAAAAGCCGGATTCCATTCGTAGAACGGGGACGATTTGATGGCCGATCCGCTGAGTTGCAAATCGGCATTCGGCAAGAAAGGCTCCACCGTCGGCGTGGTATTGGCGGTGTTTGTAATAAAACCATCGACAACCGACATATCGCCTGCGGCAACGCCTGCAATTACTTGCTTGAGATATTGCGCCGCCGGAGCGGAATTGGTTTCCCAGCCGAGCCAGCCGGAATGACCGAGATCGATATATTTATACACATTTTTGATCGGATGCAGTTTGCTTAACGCATATTGCACACCCAACTCATACACCTTTGTCTGAGCAACGGTATCGCAGACCGGGAAACCTTTATTGAGGTTGGTCACCATATTAGGCAATGAATCGGGCTCGATAATGGTAATGATACGTAATGAATTGAAACGCGGATCGGCCAAAATTTTGGCGATCGGATCGATGTAATTGGCTTTGTAAATTGCCAGTCCGCCCAGTCCATGCAAAGTACCGTTCGATGCCAATGCAGCGCAATCGCGATCCGGTAAATCGTAGACAACGATGGTCACTGCCATCGGCTTGTTTGAGCCAGCCGCAGCAAGTGCTTTTTGTTGCGCCAGCGCTTGCAATAAATGCCCTTCGAGGCCGATACGCCCGCTATTGACTGTCCCGCCCGAGATGGCTTCAATCCGATCAAGCCAGACAGCGGTCGGTGCGTTTTTGACCGCATTCATTTTTGCAATCAACGCCGTATTGCCAGCGACTTGCGCGATCGATGTATCAATCAAATTCGAATAGTCAGGATTGAGGTATTGATTGACGTTGTCGAATGGATTCGTTACGTGCGTTGGAGTCGGTGTTGGCGTAGGTGTTGGCGTAGGTGTTGGAGTAGGTGTTGGAGTAGGTGTCGGCGTTGGTGTTGGTGTTGGAGTAGGTGTTGGCGTTGGTGTTGGTGTCGGGGTTGGTGTCGGTGTTGGCGTAGTGCTGCCATACACTTCCAGCTCATACAGGGAATAGCCATACTGCGTAGCCCGTTGCGCCCCGTTCATCCGCACATAACGCGCATTGACAGCGGCAAACTTCACGACGTCTGTCGCGCCATCGCCATTGGTGACGGTGCTCACGGTGGTCCAGTTAGTACCATCGAGCGAAACCTGAATCTGGTAGGACTTGCCGTAAGCCGCTTCCCATTTCAAGACCACTTCATTGACGCTTTTGACCGCCCCCAGATCGACCCTGATCCATTGCGCATCGCTAAACTGCGACGACCAGCGGCTGCTGCCATTGGCATCGACTGCGTTGCCCGCGGACGTGGCGCTGGTTTCAGTCGAGGATGCGGTGACCGCCTTGTTCAAGGCCAGATTGCCGGTGGGCGTTGGTGTCGGCGTTGGGGTTGGTGTGGGCGTTGGAGTCGGGGTTGGTGTAGGCGTCGGTGTCCCGCCATTGACCGCAAAGTCGGTCGGGCTGACTGGATTGCCGGTGCCGGTAAAGCCGAAGTTGACCTGACTATTGACCGGGATATCCTTGTTATAGGCCACCGGTCCGATCACGTACTGGGTACCGGTATGAGACAGGATCACGGCATTCCAGATCTGGTTGATGTCAAAGCCGGCATGGAAGGTGAGCTGCCAGTTATTGATCGGGGCGGCATTCTGGCCGATCACGATCTCGCCCTGGAACCCTGAGCCCCAGTTGCTGGGCGTACTCATGGTCACGGTGGTGGCGTCGGCCACCATCGGCAAGCTCACCACCATGGCGGCCACTAATGCATTGACCAGCGTTTTTAGTTTCAGTTGTTGCTTCACTCTTATTTCTCCTCAGGATTTTCAAGCATTATTTTTTATGATGATTTGGTGATTCATATTGAATCCGGTTGCGTCGATGCGCCTGTTGGTGTCACCTCCTTGCTGTTAAATCGATTGTTAAAAGCGCAAAATAAGTGCAATCGCTGCAGCTCGAATATTGACTGCGGCGTAACAAGAACACTGATCATAAGCGGGCCAAAAGATTGGACTGATTGATTCGATGGGCTAAAAATTCAAGTTCTGGGATACTTTTATCTAACAGATAGTGATATGGAATCGATTCCATATCACTCAAAAAAATATGGCATCGATTCCATACCTTTTAAAATCATTATGGAATCGATTCCATCGTAGATCGGAAATATCTGCTCGTCAATCTCAATTTGATGCATCGTATAAATATCCCGGCATCTATTTGATAGATGCCAAACTGACCTATTTAAAAAGGACCGCATTGTTAATGACCCAGCCAGTTAAGTCGATGTCCAAGTCTTTCGGCCAGTATGGAGCTAGTTATGATTGGCAACAAGCGCTGCGGCGATTCCTTTACATGCGAGCATTAGGTTCATTGTGGCACCAACCACTTCAAGGAAATAGTCGGCTAAATTGAATTGAAATAGGGGGTATATGCCATTTTATAGGCATTCCCGCTCGACTCTGCTGTTTGAAAAATAATACTGGTGCCAGTATATTTTTCTATTTCGAAGCATCCTGAGCCGGCCTGTAAATGTAACGCGCCCCTGCTCATGGTAAAACGCCACTTGCAGCGTTCAATATTCCACATGCTTTTGACATTTGGCGCCTTGCCATGGCCTTTGCTTCTCTATTCTTGATTTTTATGGTCGCATGGCTTATTCCATTGCGGGCATTTCAAGCGACTGGGGAGGACAAGGCATGCAAAACACGATGCAAAAAATCAAAAATGCCGTGATGACAAGCCCTGCTGGTGGCACAAGCCAGCAGGGCACTTTGCCTACCACGCGCATCCGCTATTGGTCGGCAAGCGTTACATTGACCTTGTTGCTCGCGCTGTTCAGTACCGCCGCTGCAGCTGGCGACCGACCTTGGACCATTACCGACCTTGGCACACTGGGCGGCAGCTATAGCGTAGCGCTGGGCATCAGCGAATCCGGCGTCGTGACCGGACAGAGTTCGACCGCGGGTGATGCTGCTTACCATGCATTTTTGTACCGCAATGGCAGCATGATCGATCTTGGCGGCGGCTTCAGTTCGGCCACCGGGCTCAACGATATCGGCCAAGTCATTGGCTATAACGCGCCGACGGAAGGGAGTCAGGCCATCCCTGTTTTGTATCGCGGTGGCACCTTGCTTCGCCTGGGCACTAAATTCGGCCGTGCCTGGGGTATCAATAACGCCAGGCAAATTGTCGGCGATAGCCAAATCGGTCCTGCTGGAGAAAGTCGCGCATTCTTGTATCGCAATGGCCGTATGAATGACCTTGGCACACTCGGCGGCAGATCCAGCGGCGCTACCGCCATCAACAACATCGGGCAAGTGGTCGGCAATAGCGCACTGAGCGGCGATGATGCCTACCATGCATTCTTTTATAGTTGGCGTGGCATGAGCGACCTTGGCACATTGGGCGGCAATTACAGCATTGCTTTTGGTATCAATGACTATGGGCACGTGATCGGCGAAAGTACGTTGAGCGATGGCACGACTTCACATGCGTTCCTCTATAGCGGCAACCGCATGCACGACCTCGGCACGCTCGGCGGCTCGTTCAGTAGGGCGCTGGGCATCAATAATCTGAGGCAAATCGTTGGCATCAGTACCAACGCGGCTGATGGTGGAATTCGCGCATTTCTGTATCGAGGAAGAAAAATGATTGATCTCAACTCGCTAACCGAGGTCAGCAGCGCCGGTTGGTTTTTGGAAACTGCCAATGCAATCAATAACGCCGGTCAGATCGTCGGCAGCGGCCTCATCAATGGTCAGACTCATGCCTTTTTGCTCACGCCCAGTAGCAATAAAACGGGAGTTTGCGAACCTAAGTCCGATTGCGAGTAAAAATCAATTTGCTTGGGCAAAAGCAGGTGCAGCTTGCGTCGCAAGCAATCCACAACAATGCGAGGTCGT
>JAZKIX010000161.1:0-2464 GCA_040384645.1 Pseudomonadota bacterium
AGTACTTGGCTACGAACCAAGGGGTCGTGGGTTCGATTCCTGCCAGCCGCACCAATATAATCAATGGGTTACAGATTTCGGTCTGTAGCCCGTTTTGGTTTTTGGGCTCCCGTGCCGTAACTGTGCCGTAAATATGTTTTACTCAAGTGCAGCTTCCGCTTGATCTGGCGTCTTGGCGATGATCCGATCTGTAATCGTTCCAAGGATCAGATTGCTAATCGAACCCTTCCGCGTTTCAAACGCGAGTAGGCATCTTCTGTATTTCCCAAATTGCTGGAAACAATGCTGGAAACAGCGGGCTGATACATCGCAACACTTATGCAACTGAGTTGCATTCAATGGCAATCTTCTCAAATCCGAAGTTGCGCGCCAGATGCGGGAAAATTTACCGCCATCTATTCGGCTGGGTATCGGCAATTTACCCGGCACCCCTAGCCTGTCCCAAAATGGTGTTCTCGGCCACTGCCCGTCTTTAATTCGTGAAGTATCAGTCTCGTAACCCCCATATCAGGGTTCTCGGTCGTCTGGCTGTATTCCGGTGAGGGCTTGTGTAACTTTGCGCAGGGTAGACGTGACGCTTGATAAATTGATCAGTGGCGTCTTCAGGTCGATAGACCGATTGATATCCTCAGCAAAATCTCACGACACCGAAGTGCATAGTGAGATCCAGGAAATTGACCGCTGTTTCATAGGCAACCAGCTATGCAACCTTGCCAGCTGAATCGCGTCAACCTAACCGGCTCAATTTTGAGTCGATTGAATATGCCGCATTGCAGGGGGTAGCGTTTGGCTAGCCCCTTTGCTTGCCGAGGCACAAGCTCCCCTTCAAGGGTGATCTGATCGCCCAAAGGTGTAGCGTAACTGACTGGCCCTAAAATTTGGGTAAGTGATGCGGGAAAGATGCGCCTGAATTTTCAGAGGCCTGGCACTCACCAGCTCAATTTTGAGCCGCGAATAGGGATCACGTTGCAAGGTCCTCCAAAAAAGAATGGACCCCCTTTTGCTGGAACCGTCAGTGCAATTTCTCGCATACGGTGGTGGAGTAGCTAAACGCTACCCCATTTTGGGGCACCCTTGCTGTAATCCGACGTTTGCCATGATCCAGCATAGCCCTTGAACTAGAGCGCCTTGATCGCGCTTCAAAGGCGACTAAGTTTCGGCTTTAAATCTCACAGCCCAGAATTGGGCCGCGAGAATTGAGCCGACGCAATTTTGAGGTCGTTACTTGTAACGCTGTTTTGGCTGTTACATGCCCTGTTACATGCTCTGTAACCTTGCCGCCATCCCCTTGAAAGGGCTGAGTGCCCATACTCCAATATGATGTTTAAGACGCTAGAAATTGTGCTGACGGCCAGCTGGCATTCAAGCACTAACCGCTCCACTAACCATTATTTCACTAACTTTGGCCAACAGAATCCTGTGGCCTGCAAATTATGCCTACAATACAGGAAGGGTATTCATTGCCGATCCGGTAGGAACGTCCAAGGCGGCAATGTTGCGGCGACCTGAGCAGATGTTGTCCTCTATTCTCAAGTTCGGCACAACAGACCATATTGCGCCGGGTGTGCAGCAAGTCAACGGCAGCAATGGTGTGGCTGCCGTTGATTGGGTGTATGGCGACCATATTGGCAATATCCAAAAGCTCATCGATCTTACGCAGAAAAATATTGATGATGCAGGCGGCAACGGATGTGTTGACTATGACAGTGGAACAGGTACTTTCAGGGACGCAGACGGAGGCACAGTTACGCGAGGAGATTTACACGACTTGGCTACAGTTGGACTCGCGCGAACGGCGCAGGCGGGTGGCAATACACTTGCGCGATATGCGCTCCTGCGCAGCAGCGTACAGTCATTATCCGCCGGACAAGGCAGACGGGGAACCCTCGGAGGCTTGGTTCAACTTAGCAGGCAGCTCCGCTTGCATGTGTCCTCCGTGGCACCTGGCAGTGGCGCGCTTAAGGGCATCTTCTACCGCCGAACTGGCAGCTGCTTAGGCGACGCCTTAACCAACGCCGCCAACAGCATTAATGATGTCAGGCTGCCGGCCGTATATCTGGTCGGTGGCCCGGTTCAACCAGACCGGCAAGCTGAGCTGGTGGCACAAGACCATCGGCACGATGGATAACCCGTCCAAGCATAGCCCTGAATTTTCAAAAGTCTACGAAGCGGTACAAAGTTTTATCGGCGATGTATCGCGCTATGCCGTTGCGCCCGCCGATCTGGCGTCAACGCCACTCCAAAAACTGGAAAATATCAGTGATATCTTCGGTGCGAATCGCAAGAAGCCGCTGACGGCCGCCGATACCAAGGCGATCGGCGCGCTAATTTTGGAAGGCACGCTTGTAAGCTAGTAGATCAACCAGATGAACCGACTGGATAGAGCCGTTTGAGTTTGCTGCGCGCATCCGTAGTGGTGAAGCGCCACTGGATGGCTACATTTCGGGCATTTCGATCACATTCG
>JAZKIX010000161.1:2474-25549 GCA_040384645.1 Pseudomonadota bacterium
TACGCGGCTATCTCGTGCTGGATGATGTCCTTGTTTGCAATGCGGCGGTTGAGGCAAACCTTGTTTAATGCAGCCAACTCGATCTCTGCCATATTGAGCCAGCTGCCATGCTTTGGGGTGTAGTGGAACTCAAACCGCCTTGTCAGGCGTCGTGCCTCTTCGGGCTTGAATGCCTCGTAAAACGATTTCGCCGCGTGCGTATTGAGATTGTCCAGTACGACCCGGATGATGTCGGCTCCTGCGTATCGTTTTTCCACTGCTTGCATGAAGTGCGCAAAATCGACCATCGTACGTTGATCCGTTACTTCGAGATGGCGTTGTCCCGTTAATGGTTCGCAAAATACAAACAGGTTGCATGTGCCGTTTCGCTCGTATTCATGATCTTGCCTGGCCGCCGATCCAGGCTTACATGGCAATGCCTCTCTCACGTCCTCAATAAGTTGTCTGGGACTTTCGTCCATGCAGATGACGGGGCACTTCGCATCATACGGCTCAGAATAGACATCGAGCACATCTTCCATCCTGGCGACAAATTCGCCACTTACCTCCGGAATGCCCCACTCCTCTTTTTGCCATGGCTTGAGTTCGTTTTTTTTAAAATCTGCCGTACCGTCTCCGGTGAAATCGTGTCGGTAAATTCGAGCTTGACCACTTCATCGGCCAACAGCTTGAGTGTCCAATGTTGCCGTCCATCCGGCGGATCCGAGCAGGCTACCGCGATCAGGTGCGCTTCCTGTTTGCCATCGAGCTTGCGTTGCGCTCCCGGCCTTGGCTTCTCATGCAGCGCACGTTCCAGCCCGCCCTCACAATAGCGTTGCCGCACCTTTTCAACGGTGCGTGGATGGATTTCCAGCGCTTGCGCAATCTCCGTTTCACCCGTCCCCTCATCGGCTTTCAGCAAGACGCGCGCGCGCATGAGCACTCTGGCTCCATCATGTCCGCTACTGATCCTTTTTCGCAACAGGCTTCTTTCTTCCTCCCCAAGCCTTACACAGTATTTTAAGGTTGCCATGATTTCATATCTCCGTGTCATGTCCGCAATCCTTATTTGACCGCTTGGCAAGCATTCAATTCAACCGGTCGTTTCAGCTGGATGATCCACTAGTTGTCGCCTAAGTGCTAAATGCATGCCGCTATTTTCAATCCACTATTTGCCTCCTTCTGATTGGCCGGTTGCGCAGTAGGTTTTTAGGGATTCAGGCGAACAATAAGTACGGGCTGCCAGTTCCGTGAGGCGCCACTCCAGCGCTCCGGACGTTTTTCCCTGGCCGCTTCGTAGAAGCTTGACACGATTGACCAGTAACGCGCTTTCTTGTCCCGCATGGTGCTGGAGGAAGGTGAGCGGCTCAAGGTGGTAAATGACAACTTGCACGCAACGTTTAAGAACATTCAAGTTGAGCCTTCGGTGGGCGGGCGAGCAGCTTCTCCGCTAATTGATGTTCAGTAGACGTCAGCCGTCATCCCAACCGACTTCGGTAGGGCATTGTCACCTCGGTTACTTTGAGCGCTCAACAAAGGCATTGACAGCACTAGACTTGCTCAACAAGAGCTTCGTATCAACGCAGACGGTACCATCGAAAGTGAGCGCGAGGATAAATTGTATCCGCCGGCTTTTGTGACGGCCATTAAATCCATCTTGGGTGATAATTAACGATAATGGTGGCTTTTCGACAACTGACATTTGTCAGCGCGACCCATGCAAGTGTAAGGACACATCTGTCTACGGCCCAACAGATTGGTTCTTTAACATAATTTGTCCGCGCGAATTGATCTTGCCCGATTCATTTGAGCCAATACGATTCGTTTGTGTTCCATAGAAATGAAAACCGGGTTTTAATTACTTCAACGATCCTCACTTCACCAAGTCCATCAACAACCGCGCCTATCAAGTTTGTGGTCATCTTGCGAAGCTCCAATTATTGACTGCCCAAGATGGGCTGGAAATAACTTGCTGATTCTCTCAACTGTGCTGTCTTCACGACAAGTCGCGCCAACTAGAAGCGGAATTAACAGTGACTTACGTGGAGTCGACACGGCAAAGTATGAAGCGACAGTATTGATGTGTTCGACACCTCCAATGAATCCAACTGTCACGGTCAAATCAACAGCTATGCCATGGAAGTCTATGCGATCATTCCTTTCATTCGCTGAAATCAATTCGTTAATCAAGTTTTCTACGTTCTCCTTATTTATTCCAAGAACCCGTGCCTGGGCGACCTTTAGTACAGTATCCATGCCTGCATCGAGGCCGCGCAACATAGCAAGTTCGTCAGTCTCAAGGTGACAGTTAATCTTGTTGTCGATGATAACTGAAACTATAGTTTCAGCTGTTTTGGCGCGAGCTTCACGTTGCCACGCATTAGCACGACGTTGCCCCCATTGGTGAAGTATGCCTTCTACCCTAGTAGATCAACCATGTGAATTGATTGGATAAGATAAGTGGCTCACCTCGCGTACCAATTGGGCTGTAACGTTATCGGTACCCTACGGATTCAACTGGTTGATCTACTAGATTGTGTATGCACGTCGCGTGCCACAACACATTCCGGCGACAACGGATCTATCAACAATCACTCCACCGCACTTACTCTTCTCACCTCTTCCTTTTCTTGTATGCCACATGAATTCGTTGAAAACGAGCATTAGAATTGGTGCCGCCCCAGCCCACTCCTGTACAATAAGTTACAACTAAACTCGCCAAAAATAGTATGGCCCAAATGGTATCGGATCTGTCTGGCCAAAACCACCACTTTACAATGGTAAAGATGTTCAGAGCCCAATTCCGACAGCCGCGAAACGTCGTCAATTTAACGGCTTGGACAGAGGCGTGCGGGTGAGCGACACAAGCGTTGCTGGGGCGAAGCCTCTCAGCCAGTTCTTGAAAATGGCCGTCATGACTGGGGTCGAGAGCGCCCTTCAGATTCACATTGACCGAGGCGACGATCTAAACGGCCGTGATGGCAACGGTTTGACCCCGCTGATGTTGTCGGCAGCCAAAAATAAGGCCGCTATCTGCAAGATGCTGCTCGATGCAGGAGCTGACGACAGTCTGCTTGACCCTTTTGGAAGAACGGCCCTTGCCATCGCCGTTGCCGCAGGCGCGCATGAAGCCATCGTCGTCCTCGAACCAGCCCCCCCGACTGGAGCATCTCTCAAGTTAGCACTTAGCGCGCCCCCACTTGGCGATGCGCCCATAGGGCCTTCGGGCAGCCAAGCCTACGAACAACCTATACCTTTAAACGGGGCAGACTGGCCTGAAACTTTCGTGGCGCCGCATAGCGCTCCAGCTGCAGCCGAAGCGAACGAGCCGGCAAACACACCTTTTTTTGACTTATCCAGATGGGAACCGGACGAAGACCGCGCTCCACCCGAAGCGGATGCATCGGTCGCTCAAACCGCCAACGCGATTCAGGCGGCAATCACCGAATATGAACCCGTCGACTCTTCAACGGACTGGCAGGACATTGACGTCTTCTTGCCAGAGCACTCGTCCCCGTTGACGCGCAAGGACGCCATCGAAACCCGCGAACAACTACGTCTGCTCTTGCTTAGAGCCCTCCGTGAAGGCAGCGTACCGGGCATGTCGGTCGAAGCGCTGTCGATCAACGATGACCGATCCGTAAACCCTGACCTCGAAGGCCTGCTGAGCATGGTCGTAAACGACCTCGGCGCAGAAGTCGATGAACGATTTGAATACGTCAGCGCCACAGATAATTTTGAGGTTTTTGTCAAGCCAGAAGAAACGCCCAGCGAAGAAGAGATCATTGCTGATGCGTTGGCCTTCATTGATAGCATCGCCGCCCGCCGCACAGAGCCCCTACGCATATATCAGAAGGAATTTCAGCAAGAAAGGCTCATTTCTGCTGAAGAAGAAATCTCACTGGCCCGCGCCATGGAAAGCGGGCTGGAAAAAGTAATCGATGCCTTGGCTACTTGGCCGCAGGGCATACAGCGCACTTTGACCGCTGGGCACTTGGTCAAGACTGGGCAGCGACCTCTGACTTGGTTGGCGCTCGGTTCAGCCGAAGCCCATCCAGACCTTGAGCTTGCCCTCGAAGGTGAAATCGGTGACAACACTCTGGCAGCCGATCAGCTTGACGAGGAAGTGGAGCCAGATGGCCGCTTGCAATCCGACAATTCAAACCCGCTTGACGATCATTCCTCAGACTTCGCGGACGCACTAAGCATGCTTGCGAGCCTTCCGGTCGGCAGTGTCCAGCAAGGCGCCGGCTGGCGTGCAGTCCGTGAAGCGCTGTCGGCGCTTCGCCTTAATCGGCGCTTCCTCTTGGAATTGGCCAATGTCGAAGGCGACGAGTCAAGCTCGGCCGTCCAATACATCAGCATCATGAATGAATACAGAAGCGCACGCGACCAAATGGCCGTTGCCAATCTTAAGCTCGTTTTCCATCTCGCCAAAAAGCATCTATATAGTGGCGAACCATTGGACGACTTGGTACAAGAAGGAAACTTGGGCCTGCTTAAAGCCATCGAGCGCTTCGATTGGCGCCGTGGCTTCAAGTTCTCCACGTATGCCACATGGTGGATTAGGCAACAGATTTTTCGCCATGTCGCCGACAAATGCAGAACGGTCCGAGTTCCGGTCTATCTCCATGACCAAGCACAGCGCTTCTCCAGAGAAACTCAGGTGTTTGAGTCGGAGATTGGGCGCGCGCCTACCCTCGATGAGATCGCGGTGCGCATGGATATCTCGGTCCACAAGGTGGGCGGGCTACAAAGCCTCGCATTAGAGCCGTTACCGATACATGAACTTTGCATTGACGATCTGATCGCCATCGAAGCCCGATCCGATTTCATTTCACCAGACCCCATGGACATCGTTTCCAAGGCTGAGTTGCGACAGGTAATTGAAAAGCAGCTGTCCACACTCAAGCCCAAGGAGGAGCAGATTCTTCGCCTGCGCTTTGGCATCGGCGTCGGAGAGGCGTTTACGCTCGAAGAAATTGGCGGCAAATATTCAGTCACGAGGGAACGCGTTCGCCAGATGGAGGCCGCCGCGATCCTGAAGCTGAAGCTTCCAAGCCGAATAGACGCGTTCGCGCTCGCAGTCTTCGGTAGCCCGTTTTCCAAAAAATCGTTTGGCAAGGAAGGCAAAGGGGAAGAAGAAGGCAACGCGGGCGAGGACGCTGAACAATCACCAGAGGCCAACTCATTGCCGTTGCCTGCCGCGACGAAGGCCATTGCAGAAAACGTCCTGTCTACCTCGCGGCCCGAAAAGTCGCCGAACATCGACAGATTGCTGGCGCAAGCCTCAGAACTAGGTATCCCCGTCGACGACGACCACAAAGGGATTTCGGGGGAGAATATGGGTCAATCTTATTGAAGCACATGACGGCCGTTATCGCCAATTGGTCCGCAAACTGCTTGCTTTCGGATTCGAGTTCTGGCCAGGAAAAGGCTATTGGAAATGACATCAAAGACACGCAGCGCCCCTCCACGTGCCATGGCGATGCTCGAAGCTCTGCGCGGCTTGGGCTATTCGACAGCCGCCGCCCTAGCCGACATCATCGACAACAGCCTTTCGGCCGGTGCCAAAGAAGTCCGCATCGATTTCACATGGGACGGGCCGACTAGCCGCATTACGGTTCTCGACAACGGCAGCGGCATGAACGACGCCGAGCTCGAAAGCGCGATGCGCCTTGGCGACAAAAATCCACTGGACGTTCGCGCCGCCCACGACCTCGGGCGCTTCGGCATGGGTCTAAAAACAGCATCTTTCTCGCAGTGCCGCAGGCTAACCGTCGCAACCGTCAAGCATGGCGCCGCAAGCTGCCTCCGGTGGGACCTTGACGAACTTGCTGCCGATCCGGAAGGTGGTTGGCTGCTATTCGAAGGGCCGGCGCAAGGATCAGAACCCTTCATCGAAAGTTTGAACGAAAAGAAGGCAGGCACTCTGGTCCTCTGGGAAATGATGGACCGCGTGGTCACCACCGGCTACACCGCAGACGACTATCTGACTTTGACGGTTGATGTGGAAGCCCACCTTGCGATGGTTTTCCATCGCCTGCTCCAAGGACCCCGCCCTCGGCTCAAATTACTCTTGAATGACCGCGCCATCGCGCCTTGGGACCCGTTCATGTCGGGACATCCAGCGAAACAGTGGACTTCGCCGACCACCAACCACGCGACTGCCTATGGAGCCGTCTCGGTGCAATGCCATGTATTGCCGCACCGCGACAAACTAACCATTGTGGAGCACGAAGCCAATGCTGGCCCGGCCGGCTGGACCGCGCAGCAAGGCTTCTACGTCTACCGGAACGAGCGCCTGCTGGTCGCAGGCGGATGGCTCGGACTGGGCAACTCTCGCGCATGGAACCGCGAAGAAGCACACCGCTTAGCTCGCATTCGGCTGGACATTCCAAACACGGCAGACGCTGACTGGAAGATTGACGTTCGCAAATCGATAGCGCGTCCGCCAGTGTCGCTTCGCCCCTGGCTCACACTCTTGGCCGAGAACACCCGCGAACGTGCTCGACACGTGTTTGCCTATCGCGGCACGCCAACTCCCAGGCAGGGCAACACTCCCATCGAGCAAGTTTGGCGTGTCGAACGCGTGAAGGCAGGCATGCGGTATCGGATCGAAGAATCACATCCATCCGTCGCAGCAGTCTTGGCCAACGTGGGAGACCTGCAACCGCTGGTCAAGGCGATGCTGCGGGTCATCGAAGAGACCGTCCCGGTCCAGCGTATCTGGCTCGACACCGCTGAGCACAAGGAAACGCCGCGTACTGGCTTTTCGGACGCGCCACCCGAGGCCGTCGTTGCTGTGCTAAATACCTTGTTCGCCGACATGGTCGGACGCAAGGGCATGAGCGTTGAGGTCGCTAAGCGAGCTCTGCTCTCGACTGAGCCCTTTCAGAACTACCAAAGCCTGATCGCGAGACTTGGAAGCCAAGGTGAGCCTACGAGCATGAACACATAGAACGCATAAAAAAATGAAAAGGGATTCCAAATGCCAGAGTTCAGCACAGCGACGGCGACAGTCGTCAGCATCGCCCAAAGTCTGTTAGTAGCAGAGAAAGACAAGGGACCGCCCACCGCCGCGCTCATCATTGAAAAAGTAAACATCGCCGCCTCCGTCGTGGCACCGAGCAACGAGCAATCCATCGACATGGCTGCAGCAATTGCGGAACTCATCCGGCGATTCAGCCTATGGATTGGCCAGGACACCACGCTGTCCGACATCGCAGGCCATGAGGCATGGCTAGCAGCCGCGCGCAAGAAGGATTGGCGCTATTGGCCGCGTTACCGCGACATGCTCGAGCGCCAGATGTCGGCCACCGCCGTCGATGGCGTGGACCAGTCCACTGATCGCATCCTGGGCTTGATGGAAAACCCCCTGCGAGTCGGTGCGTGGGACCGGCGTGGCCTTGTCGTGGGCCACGTTCAGTCGGGCAAGACCGCCAACTATTCGGGCCTGATCTGCAAGGCGGCCGACTCGGGCTACAAGATCATCATCATCTTGGCGGGCCTTCACAACAACCTGCGGTCGCAAACCCAAATCCGCCTCGAAGAGGCGTTCCTTGGCTATGAGACCTCAGCGACTGGGGACATCGTCAAGCTTATTGGCGTTGGCGAGCATGGCCGCGATTTCGAGATCAAGCCCAACTGCGCCACCAACAGAACAAATACCGGCGATTTCAATACCAAGATCGCCAAGCATCTGGCAATTTCGCCTGAGCAGCGCCCATGGCTGTTTGTCGTCAAGAAGCATAAGGTCGTGCTCGAGCGGCTCCTTAAATGGATCAAGGGCCATGTCGCCGACGCCACGGACACCGAATCCGGCAAGCGGTTCGTATCTAATCTTCCGCTGCTTCTGATCGACGACGAAGCCGACCACGCTTCTGTGGACACGGGAGAGCAGCACATCGGTGCGGATGGCAAGCCTGACGAAGACCACGAACCGAAGGCTATCAACAGCAGAATTCGAAAAATCCTGAATACCTTCGCCAAGAAAGCGTATGTAGGCTACACGGCCACGCCGTTCGCCAACATATTCATCCACCGCCAAAACGCCACGCTGGAAGAAGGCCCCGACCTCTTCCCACAATCGTTCATCGTCAACCTAGCCGCGCCCTCCAACTACGTTGGCCCTGCGCGCGTCTTCGGCCTGCAAACACCAGAGGGGCGGACGGGCGGCCTGCCGCTGATCCGAGTCTTCAAGGACCACGCAAGCGAGAATAACCTCGATGGATGGATGCCGCCGAAGCATCCGAAAGATTATGTGCCGGTCCATATGGGCCAAGATGTTTTGCCGCCGTCCCTCCGCGCCGCCATCTATTCGTTTGTCCTCGCATGCGCGGCCAGAGAAGCTCGGGATCAGGGAGCGAAGCACTCCTCCATGCTGGTGCATGTCACCCGATACACACTCGTCCAAAAAGAGGTGCATCGGCAGGTCGAGGGCTTTGTCAAAAAGATGAAGCTGCGCGTAACGCGCGAGCTCGACCACCAAGCGTTGCTCGATGAGCTGCGCAATCTGTGGGAGACGGATTTCGTTCCTACGACAATTGCCTTCTCCGAGCACCTCACCGATTCGGAAGATCCGTCTGCCGCGTTGCCTTGGGAAGAGATCCTCGCCAAGCTTCCTGATGTGCTTTCGGATATTGACGTTCGCATGGTGAATGGCAAGGCCAAGGATGCTCTGGACTACGCGGAGCAAGGCACCAAAGCCCTCAAAGTCATCGCTATCGGCGGCGACAAGCTCGCGCGCGGGCTGACGCTCGAAGGCCTTTGCACCAGCTACTTCGTCCGCACCACGAAGATGTATGACACGCTAATGCAAATGGGTCGTTGGTTTGGCTACCGGCCTGGCTACATCGACCTGTGCCGCCTCTACACCACCTTTGAGCTCGTCGAATGGTTCGGACACATTGCTGACGCCTCCGAGGAACTGCGCGAGGAATTCGACGCGATGGCGGAAAGCGGTGCGATGCCACGGGACTATGGAATGCGCGTTCAGTCGCATCCCGTTCTGCTTGTGACATCGCCGCTGAAAATGCGAACTGCCAAGAACCTGCAACTCTCCTTTAGGGGGGAGTTACTCGAAACGGTGTCCATGCACAGCGATGACAAGATTCTCAGCCGCAACCTCGACACCACCAACAAGCTCATAGCCTCATGCGGCCTTCCGCTGGAAATTGACCCCAAGCGCATCCGTGGCAATTTGGAGCAGATCTGGAAGGGCTTTCTTTGGAATGGCATCTCGAGCGACTCTATCGCCGAGTTTTTTGAATCGTTCATCACCCATCCGAAGGCACGCAAGGTCAACAGCGCGCTTCTGCGCGACTTCGTTCGCTCCATGGCGGCAACTGGCGAGCTAACCTCGTGGACAGTCGTATTGCTTGGCGGTGGATCGGGCGGATCCCACATCTTCGCAGGTGGGCTCACGATAGATGGCATGACCAAGCGCACAGCCGACAAGAACATCACGGATCGGTATGCGATTGGGCGGCTGCTGTCGCCTCGAGACGAAGCCATCGACCTCGACAACGCCGCATGGACGGCCGCACTGACCAAGACTCAGAAGACGTTCAACCCCGACGCCGCGCGGCAGAAGGATGGTGTCAAGCCAAGCAAGCCCGAAGTTCCCAACGGCCCGTCCATCCGACAGGTTCGCGGCAAGGGCTCCGAGGCCGACGGCATCACCCCGGCGCCGCAGCGAGGCCTGCTGCTGCTTTATCCTCTTGACCCCAAGGAGTCGGACAGCGAAGCACTCGCCGGCCGAACTGAGCCCGTAATGGCCTTTGGCGTCAGTTTTCCCGCAAGCGACTCCCGCGTGACAGTCGAATATGTGGTGGATCACCTGCTTTGGACACAAGAATATGGCCCTGCTGATTGATGACATCGAGTTCGCATGGAACTCGCTACGCGATAGCGCGGACACTTCTGGATGGCGAAGCATATCCATTACGTCCGTGGGCACATGCGCCTTGCGGGCTGGATGCGGTTTTCCTGACAAGAATGAGGCCCTGCTCGCGAGCTTTGCCTCGTCTTCAGTTCCCGCAGCCGAGCAACTTCCTAAAGGTCAAGGCTTCGCTGTGGAGCGCGTCGCCCCTAATGGCGATGGATTTACTTGGCTCGCGTTGACGCGAAATTCCCATGGCAATTTGGAGCTTTTCTCCACAATGGTCGCCGATGTCGTCCACGCGATGGACAATGAATCCGGCGTCGACGAGCAACGCCTGCTGAGGGTGTTTCTCGGGCGCATCCGCGCTTGGCAAGAGTTCATGCGCAAGGGCGCGCAGGCTCTGAGTACCGAGGCGGAGATCGGTTTAATTGGCGAGCTCACACTGCTGTGCGCCATCATTGATGCAGGAGTCCCGTCGGCCCGTGCGATCGAATCTTGGGTTGGGCCGTTCGACGGCATTCAAGACTTCGAGCTCGGGACAGGAGCTTTGGAGGTCAAGTCCACGCTGTCCGCCGCAGGATTCCCCGCGAAGATCGGGTCGCTCGGGCAACTTGACGACGCGGTGCTTCAACCGCTCTTTGTGGCCGGCGTCAGGCTGAGGCAAACCGCCAGCGGTCAAAACTTGCCCGAGATCGTCGAAGCGATGCGGCTGTCGATTAAGGCAGACGCCGAATCCGAGCGTTTGCTGACCGAGCGCCTGCTGGCAACGGGCTACATCGACGCGCACGCCGACCGTTATCCACGACGGTTTGAGCACGCAGCAACTCGCGTCGTCGAAGTTACCAACGACTTCCCTCGTCTGACCTCGGGAAGTGTTCCTGCGGGCATCATGAAGGCCATGTATGAGATTGACCTCGACAAGGCGCCCGGCGAGAACGTCGGCGTATTGGGGGCATTGAAAAAAATAGGAGCAATTTGAGCATGAATTTGACTGAATTCCTGCGTGAAACGCAGGCCACCGTCCGCTCGCAAATGCAAGACGGCGCGTTATACGAAGAGTTGGTTTTCGCCGGCATCGTAATGGATCACATGTCGGAGATAGGCATGACGTTCGAGCCGGTCGAATGCCATTTCGAGGGCAAGGTGGGCAATGCGAATTTGAGGCTCAGCGGCTATTCCCTTTCCGAGGAAAACGACCAAATCGACTTGTTCGTAAGCCTATACGCCAATGCCGATACGCCCACCCCAATACCAGACGCCGAGACAAAGACCGCCGTCGAACAATGCCTGCGCTTTTTGACGCTTTGCGCGGAAGGCAAAATGGCCCCAAAACTCGATCCCTCAAGCGATGTGCGCTCGCTGGCGGAGACATTGCATGGCATCTACAACGACTTGGAGCAAATCCGCGTCTACGTCATCACCGACAAGGTCGCCAAGTCCAAGAGCTTCAAGACGCGCGACATTGGCGGCAAGGCCGTGCGCCTCGAAGTCATGGACATCGAGCGGCTTCATCGTCATTGGTCCGAGGGCAAACCGCGCGACGAGCTGGTCGTGGATTTTAACGAAGTCTCCGGCACTCCCCTCCCATGCGTCTTTGTGCCTAGCGAAAACGACGATTACGACTACGCGCTTACTGCTATCCCCGGCGAAGCACTACGGCTGCTCTACGAGAAGTTTGGTGCACGGCTTCTTGAAGCTAACGTCCGCTCCTTCCTCAGCGTTAAAGGTAAAGGGGTCAATGCCGGCATTCAATCGACCTTGCGCTCGGCGCCTGAGCGGTTCATGGCCTACAACAATGGTATCGTCATCGTGGCCGACGAAATGCGCTTGGGCAAGCTAGGCGACGGATCGGCGGGGATCGCATGGCTCAAAGGGCTGCAAATCGTCAATGGTGGCCAAACGACCGCCTCTCTTTATTTCACAAAGAAGAAGTATCCCGATACCAACCTAAGCCACGTCAGGGTGCCCGCCAAGATAATCGTGATGAAGACGGTGGACTCCATCAAGGAAGAGGCGCTAATCTCCGACATCTCGCGATTCGCTAACAGCCAGAACGCGGTAAAGCAGTCTGACCTCTCTGCAAACAAACCTTTCCATGTCGAGATCGAAAAGCTTTCCCGATCGGTCTACTGCCCGGATGGCATCGGCCAATGGTTCTACGAGCGCGCGGCTGGCAGCTACAATACCCTTTTGACCCGAGAAGGGACGACGCCCACAAAGCTAAAGGCATTGAAGGATGCAATCCCGACAACCCGACGCATCACCAAAACCGACTTGGCAAAATACCTCACCGCGTGGGACCGCAAGCCTGACATCGTCAGCCTCGGTTCCCAAAAAAACTTTGACCGCTTCATGGCCGGACTCACCCCGTTGGATGGACAGGAGGCTCCGCTGCCAACGCTTGCCGAATTCAAGGCCATGATCGCCAAGGCTAAAATTTACCGCGAGTCCCAAAAACTCCTGCGAACCATGTTCCAGGCGTTTCAGGCCAATGTCACGGCCTACACCGTCTCACTGGTATCAGAGAAACTTGGGAGCCGTATCGACCTCGAACGCATTTGGGCAAAACAAGCTGTATCGCCCGAGTTGCTCACGCAGATCGCTGTGTGGGCCAAGGAAATCAACGATGTACTGCACGCGTCCTCTGGCGGGCGCATGATTTCTGAATGGGCCAAGCGACCAGAATGCAAAGAGGCTGTGATCGGAGCGAACTATTCCGCCGCTGCGTCCAACATTCCTGAGGTCAAGGCGGGATAGGATGATTTCGGCTTTGGCAATGTGCGTCAAGGGGGTGTCACATGGCTGACATTGTATCGCCCTTGGTCCGAAGCCGTATGATGTCGGGCATCAAGGGCAAGAATTCTCAGCCCGAAATGTTGGTCAGGCGGATGCTATTTGCGGCTGGATACCGGTTTCGCCTGCATCGACGCGATTTGCCTGGCACGCCCGACATCGCCATGCCAAGTAAGAAGATCGCCATCTTCGTGAATGGATGCTTCTGGCATGTCCACAAGGGATGCAAATACGCTAAGGTTCCAGCTACTCGCCCCGACTTCTGGGTTGCCAAACTCCAGGCCAACGTAGTGCGTGACCAACTGGCCATCGAAAAGTTGTCCGCAATGGGCTGGAGGGTTTTGTGCGTTTGGGAGTGTGCGATCCGTAATCACGAAACAGTTAAATCGCTTTCGGCAAATCTAATAGACTGGATGAATGGCGATGCGCATTTTGGAGAGATTAGTGGTCCGATGATGTGATGCAATCGGACGCCCCATGATGGTCTTGGCTAACTGCGCTCGGGAGTCAGGACTCAGCAACGAAGTTTGTATGATGTTGGGACAGCTTGGCGCTACAGCCAATTACCTGGTAGGCTGTTGTTAGCCGCCGATATTAGCGGAAGTTCTTCGCAAACCAACTCAGGAATATAAGTACTCTAATGACAACTTTTGTAGATCTGTTTTGTGGTGGCGGCTTTGGTGCCAGGGGGGCTGTCCGTGGAGGCGGCATCCCGCTATTGGGATTGGATGCGTGGGATTTGGCTACGCGAACTTACCAAGCAAATTTCCCAAAATCTGAGATCATCACCGACCGAATAGAGAACGTCGATACAGTTGCACTCGGTGAACGCTTCCAACCGGATGTGTTGCTTACTTCCCCAGAGTGTACATCGCACTCCATAGCACGTGGCGCCAAACCGGGACTTGAAACTAGTCGTGAGACCGCAATTGGCATTGTGCCTTGGGTTAGATCAATGGCGCCACGCTGGGTGATAGTCGAAAACGTCAACCGGATGAAGAAATGGGACCGGCACGACGAACTTATCCGAACAATTGAAGATTTGGGATACACAGTCAGCGATTTACACCTCAATTCGGCGGATTTTGGATCTGCGCAGGCGAGAAAACGGATGTTCCTGGTGTGCGATATCCAGGGCACGACCGTTAGCCGTGAACAATTGTTGGCTCTTCAAGACAATGCTCCTCAAACCGCCCACGACATCATTGATTGGAACGGTGACCATAAGTCCACATTATTGGGCAAACCTGGAAGGGCGCAAGCGACCCTGGAGCGAGCCGACCGCGCAATTAAAACGCTTGGAAAAAACGTGCCATTTATCATTGTCTATTACAGTTCCGACTATGCAGGAGGCTGGCAACCATTGACCGTGCCATTAAGGACAATCACCACCGTTGATCGATTTGGTCTCGTCACTTGGCAGAATGGAAAACCTTACTTGAGAATGCTTCAACCAAGCGAACTACTTAAGGCGATGGGCGGCGGTGCGGAGCATACGCTCCCGCACGGAAGCCGAAGGGATAAAGTGAAGCTGTGCGGGAATGGAGTGTGCTCAGACGTCATGACCGCTATTTTCTTGTGGATTGGAGCTGTGCAAACAGACGACGGGCAGGTACAGCGCCAATGATCGATAAGGATCTGGATTTAGTCGATCTGAAGGTGGACGAAGTCTATGGAGGGTCCAGAAATGGAAATTTGTCTGATGACCCGTTGCCCAAATTGCTGGGGGTCGATAACGGAGCCGGATTCCGTCATCTCGGCCAACGTCCTGCAGTCAATACCCTTAAGCTACTCGTACTGAAAACGAGTTTCTCCGATCCAAATTGGCCGGACGCTCTCGACAGCGAAAACGGAACATTTGTGTACTACGGTGACAAACGTCACCCCGGCGATTTACACGAGACGCCCCGCCAAGGAAACCTGATGCTGAGAAACCTCTTTGATGAAGCGCATCAGCATCAACATAGCTCCAGCTTTCCGCCGATTCTTTTATTTGGTAACACCGGTACATATCGTGATCTTCGGTTTATCGGCCTTGCAGTTCCAGGAGCAATCGGTATGGGAGCGGACGACGACTTGGTGGCCGTATGGCGAACAACCGATGATGCCCTTCGGTTTCAGAACTACAAGGCCACGTTTACCATACTTGATATTCCTGTCCTCCACCGAGCGTGGATAAGTGATATTCAGGACGGCAAAGCAATCCTATCCCCTCGAGCGCCCAAAGCTTGGCTGGACTGGGTTGGGGGCCGGAAATTTACACCACTCAAATCCATCCCGGCAAACGCTGTACGGTCCAAACAGCAGCAGATCCCCGGAACACCGGAACTAACTGCCTACATTAAGCTTATTCACGAGTTCTACAGCTCGGATCCTTATGCGTTTGAACGTTGCGCAATGGAGTTGGCTCGGCTTTTTATGCCGGCAATTCGGACGTGGGAATTGACAAGGGCTTGGCGAGATGGAGGGAGAGATGCTCTTGGCACATACCGTATCGGTCATGGGGCCGGAGCGATAGATGTTGATTTCGCGATGGAAGCGAAATGTTACGGACCGAACAACGGAGTCGGAGTCAAGCCGCTCTCCAGACTTATTTCCCGTTTAAGGCATCGACAGTTCGGAATCCTGGTTACTACGTCATATCTCGATGCACAAGCCTACGAGGAACTAGTGCAGGATGCTCACCCAGTTGTGGTGATTGCATCCGGCGATATCGCAGGGAAACTTAAAGAGCGATTCGGCAGTTTAGAAAATGTACGAACATGGCTGAGGAAAATCTAGAGTCGTCCCACTTTACAAGGCAAGTCACCTGCAGTTGCGCGTGTGTGGACGATGGTGCAGGAACAGGGCGATTGCATGAAGGCGTAGACCTAACCGTGAGCCAAGACAGCAAATATTGCTTGTAAACTCGCCGAAAAATGCGTTTACTTTCGCTATTTAGGTGAGCACATGGCAAATGGACCGATGTCGCTGGTGGAAGTATGCGATGAACTGCGCGATCCGCGCACGCGGCAATGTGTCTATCAGTTAGATGAATTGTTGCTCGCTGCGATCTCCCCCTGTGCCAATATAACTTGAGACACCTGCCCGACTAATTTAGAGTACAGCGGCAGGATCCAATTATGCACAACCGAAAGCAGCAAATTTCAAATATTACCGAGGCCCGCCCAGACCCAGAGGTCTTAGCGATGGCCAAACGTCGCAGCTTTTCCAAAGCCGAGAAACTGCGCATCCTGACAGCTGCTGACGCATGCACTCTGCCCGGCGACATTGGCGCGCTGCTGCGCCGTGAAGGCATCTATTCGTCGCACCTTGCTACCTGGCGCAAGCAGCGTCGGTTCGCTGGCGACCCAGAGCTCGTCGAAGGCAAGCGCGGTCCTACGGTCAAGCCAGGCGCGGTACAGGATCGCTTAGTTCTTGAACTGCAAGCCGAGAATGCACGTCTGCGCGGCAAGCTCGCCAAGGCCGACTTGATTATTGACGTCCAAAAAAAACTTTCCATCCTGCTGGGACTGAGCACGTCGGATACCACCGGCGACCCGAAGTGATGCGTGCCGTCAACAGCCTGGCTGACGAAGTCGGTGTGTCGGCCGCCTGCCGCGCCTTGCACATGCCGCGTAGTGCCCTGTATCGCGACCGTGCGTCACGCCGCGTCTGCCTGCTACCGGCCCCGCTTGTGGCACCACGGCGGCGCCCGCCGCTGGCGCTGTCCGAGCATGAACAGCGCGTCGTTCTCGATGTACTCAATAGCCCGCGCTTCGCCAATTGTGCGCCAGCCGCGATCCATGCCCAACTGCTCGACGAGGGCCGCTACATCGCCTCGGTGCGCACGATGTACCGCCTGCTGCAAAGCTGCGCTGCCGTGCGGGAGCGCCGCGATCAGCTGCGTCATCCGGCGTATGCCAGGCCGGAGCTGCTGGCAGTCACGCCCAATCAGGTGTGGAGCTGGGACATCACGAAATTGAAGGGACCGGTCCGAGGAACCTGCTTGCACCTCTACGTCATCCTCGACATCTTCAGTCGCTATGTCGTGGGCTCGATGGTGGCCGAGAAAGAGAGCGCCGAGTTGGCCGAACAACTGATCGCCGACAGCGCAATGAAGGAGGCGATCCTGCCTGGAATGCTCACTTTGCATGTGGACCGGGGCAGTAGCATGCGCTCAAAACCGGTGGCGACACTGCTGGCCGATTTGGGCATTGCCAAGTCCCACAGCCGGCCCTATATCTCCGACGACAATCCGTACTCGGAGGCGCATTTCAAGACGCTGAAATATCAGCCGGGCTTCCCCGAACGCTTTGGCTCGCTCGCTGATGCGCGTGCCCACTGCGCACCGTTCTTCACTTGGTACAACCAGGAGCACCGGCATTCTGGCATCGGCATGATGACACCGGAGACCGTTCACACCGGCCGCGCTGAAGAAGTGCGCCGGCTGCGACAGATCACACTGCAAAACGCCTTTGAGCGCACACCCAACCGTTTCAAGAACCGGCTACCACAGCCCCAGAGGCTGCCCACCGCAGCCTGGATCAACCCGCCAATCATGGAGAAAAAAGCAGCTTAAAAAGGAGAATTAGACTCTCAGGAATTTAACCGAGGTGTTTCAAATTGATTGACACGTTCCGCATGCACTTGCAGGAACGTGTACGTCATGATCCGAGGGCTTGCCGGCAAAGATACGCCATGCACATCGAGCTAGGCCAGAAAATTCTTGGTCGACAATACCGCGCCTCCAAAATATGGGTCGTCAGCATTGGCATATTCAAGTGTGCTCATGGCGATTTCAACCCTCCAAATTTTGATTGCTGATCTAACTCTTGTTTGAACCATGTCAGGGCGGCAGGAATGCTGGCTGGGCTTTGCCGGTTGCGGATGGCGATAATCTGATCGCTGGCAGCGCCGGATAAATAGAAGGCAGCACAGTAGCGTGCGATCAATGCATCCAGCTCACCGATCATCGCCAGCCATTCTGCGGTCGGCCGTGGCTGTACCGATATCGCTGCCATCGCATTTGCGTCCTCAAATGTTAGACCGTCGATCTCCATAAACTCACGAACCAGCGATATTTGCCATTCTTCAATTGCTTGATCGGTTTTTCGTTTTGGAGAGTTTGTGACTGCGACAGTTGGCAATTTAATTTCAGATTTTTGAATAGTTGCGACTGCGACACCTGCGACAGTTGCGACAGGTGGACTGGTTTTGATGCCAAGTGTCGCTACTGTCGCAGGTGTCGCAGTCGCAGAAGTCAAAAATCCTTTTTTCATCAAGTCACTGAGCGCCATGATTAACTCCCCATCAATTGCGGGTTGATCTGGATTTCGCGCTTTTTGCCGTTTTGAATGGTGATGATATGGCCGTGCTCGATCAGACCCGAAATGGCGGCATTGAGCCTTTCCTTATTGCGCAGACGGTACGGTGCCAGCCGCATGATGTCGCGCGTCGATACCACGTCCACCTGATTCGTTTTGCAATAGTCGATCAGCCATGCATCCAACAGGGCAGCGTCCGCCAGTGCTTCCGGCAGGGCCAACTCGCTAAAGAACCGCAATGCTTCGTTCAGGTGCCAGCTTGCAATGATGCTGGCCGATTCAAAGTGCTCCAAGCCGATCGCGCCAATACCGCCGTCGACTACATGGAACAAGGCGGCAAGCCGTACCGCGTTATCAGCGATCTTGCTGGCCACGTCGCGCACGTCCTGCAACTCGCCACCATCACCCAGCATCGATTCAATCGCATCATGAAATTTGATCCACGCCGCTTTTGCTTCGGGCGATAGTGTCAGCATGGCCGGCTCCAGGCCGCCCCGGTCATTGATAGGGACCGGCACTTGCAGGATGCGGTTGATCTGGCTGTAGTAGCAGGCCAGCGCCGGCGCACGATCCGGTGGGTCGCTGTACATGCGCGTGCCTTGTGTCGACTCTGGCCACGCCATCAGGAACCGCGCCAGAAAGCCAGTGCCACGGGCCAGCGTCCCGGTGCGCTGGAAGAATTCCATCAAGGCCGATTCCTGTACCTGCAAGGCCATGGTGAGCCGGGCGCCATCGACGACATACGATTCGCCGCGCCGGTCAAAGGTCAGCTTGGCGGCATCCCATAATTGATTCAGATTTGACAGGGTGCGCAATTGCGAATCTTTGCCCATGCCGTGACTGCCAAACACGGCGCCAGCTTCCGATGAAATGACGCCGCCCGAAGGCCAGACTTTCGCCAGGGAGTAGGTCAGGGCTTCCGGGGTGAAGTCGGAATAGATCAGGCGCGGTACCCGTGGCGCTTCCGGCGCTATTTCTTCATGCTTGCGCAAGGCATTTTCCATCTGGCCAGTGTCCTTGCTGCCCTTGGTCGCTTGCTTGATACCGTCCAAGATGCCAGAACGAATCGCTTCCCATGCGGCTTGGTCGGCTTTGTATCGCTTGACTTCAGGCTTGGCCGCTTCCTGCTCCTGATTCTCGTAATCCCGCACGACCTTGCTGAAAATGACATCACAGGTGGACTTGCGTTCGCCGCTTTCTGCCACCACCAGAAAATACAGGCCAATGGCACCCGATAGCGTGGCCGCCCGTTCGACGTTGTGATGGGCTTGCGCGGCCAGACTCAGGCTTGCCAGTGCAGAACAGGCCACCATCGCAACAGGTGCCTTGATGAATCCCTGCACTTCCTCCACGGCCTCGCGCAGCACGGTCGGCAAGACGTCCACCGGGTAAGGCTGCGCCAGGGTGCTGCGCGCCAGTGGTTCCGGCTCCGGCCAGCAATTTTGCTGCGGACCTGCCTGCGGACCTGCTTGGGCAGTGGATGGCAGGTTTTCCAGCATGGCCGCACCGATCACGCCAGCTGCATCAATCATCGCCTTGACGGCGGCCAATCCTTCCCGCTGGTGCAGGTCGTTAAAGTCGGTTGGCTGGCCTTCGTCTGAATCAAATGATGGAATAGCCAGCAATCCGTCCACGGCTAATGCTGCGGCGGTTGCCTTGGTCACGCCGATATTGCTGGCGCCGTTGAAGCGGTCATTGTCGGCACACACAATAATCCAGATCCCTGGCAGCTTGGCGCGTAATATCTTTGCCACCGCCTCCAGATTACCCGCATTGAATGCCACTGCCACCGGATAGCCGGTCGCCTGGTACAGACTGGCGCCGGTGGCAAAACCTTCACACAAAATTAGCTTATCAATGGGCTTGCCGCCAAAGCTATAGTAGCCACCCTCAATGCGCCCGGCACTCTTGAATTTCTTGCCGCCATCAGCAGCAATAAATTGCAAGCTGGTAATACGCCGAGCGTCATCCCGAATCGGCACAATCAGAGTGCGCTTATCCTTGAACTCTTTCAGTCCATAGGGTTTGATGCCTTTTTTCTGACAATAAGGGTGGTCGTCGGTGGCGTCAATGGCGCTATTCCATATCGTGACGCACGCCTTGGCCGCTTCTACCTGTTGTGTTTGCCGGTCACGTTCTGCCTGTGCTTTGGCTTGTTCAATACGCGTCTTGTATGCGGTGCGGTCGGCGGGCGTCATGGCGGTGTCGGACTTACCGCACCATTTTTCAGACAAGTCCGTTTTCCAATTGCCAAAGCTCCCAGCAGGCAGGCCATCGTCGTGCAATACATACCAGGCCGAATTCTTGCCGTGCTTTTCATCGGGCAGGTCGAAGCGGTGCAACTTGCCATCCGCGATGATCTCCCAGGGATTTAAGTCATAGGCCGCCAATGCTTCGCGGAACTGGCTAACAGTATTGATGGTGATGATTGCGCTCATTATTTGCCCCCGATCATTGAAGCAATAAATTGCAGCCGCAATGCTTGGCGCAGCAAGAAGGATTGCATCGCTACTACGAAGGCTTTGCTAAAACATGGACGTGTGTTGTCAGTGGCTACCGCGCCAACGGTAGCTATTTTTGTTTGGGTCATCGCATCGCCTCCTAGGCTGCTTTAGAAGCGTTGATGCGACTTTCTAACCACGCATCTACATCGGACTCCAGCCAACCAACGGCACGGCTTCCCAATGAAATTGAGCGCGGAAAATTTCCACTATTTTGAAATTCGTAGATGGTGCTGCGTGATAGCCCGATTCGGGTTTTTAGCTCAGCCATTCGCAATATGCGATTGGCGGTAGTGATACGCTTTGGATGAAGCGCGGTTTGAAGTGTTTTTGTATGGCTGGGTTTTAACGAAATGTGCGGTGCTCGATCACTGTCGGGGTCGCCATCACCATCGCCGTCGTCATCATCGTCACCAGCCACTGCTATGGCTGCGCCATCTGTGCCTGTTGATTCCATAGCGCAATCTATTGTTGCCGTTGCCGCTTTGCCTTTGTAGCCCGGCCCGCCAGCGTGGCCGTTAGTCACGGACATAAAAGCTTTGACCACGGCTATCGCCAACTTTGACGGATTAAAACTGACCATTGAGCCATTTCGCGGAAGAATTCGGTATTCATCGCAAGATAAAATAATGTGTGATCTGCCCATATGTACCTTTCTTAGTTCAATAAAAATGTGCTCGACTACCGCCTATAGTGTCCGACCTTGTCGAGTGCACTAATTCTAGTACTTCGACTACAGGGATGCAAACGCTTTCTCAGTGCTGTAAAAAAACGGTCTGATTGCCATAAGTTGATTTTTTTGTGTCGCAACTGAGTTGTAACGCCATGCCAGTAAGCGCTAACAAACACCTGAAAAAATATCTCACATTACGCGCCGATCCGTGACAAACCAGAGCTGAAACAACCTATTTTCACGGGCGAGTATCGCAATCTACGCAGTGCGCAGCATAACGACGTTATCAGCCCGATTCAGGATCAACGACAGCCGGTCGCCCAATAGCCGCCACGCCTCGCGCTTTTCGTCGGCGTAGTCATAGGTCTGGTAAGTGCGTTTCAATTTATCCGGCTCGACATGGTTTAAGACACGCTCGATGACCTCAGGCGTGACGCCAAGCGGTTGCAACATCGTTGCGCCGGTTCTGCGCAGGTCATGCGGCACCCAGTCGCCACCAGACAGGATGAGCGCGTCTGCACGCTTGCTGCGGTTCGACATGGGTGCTCTGCCTTGCGCCGTCAATTGGCGGTCGCGTATCTGCTTGGTAGTCGATTTAAGGCATACGTGGGTTTCGTCCTTCGCGTCTGGATAGCACCAGGCACTTGCGCCAGACAGTTCGCGCAGGCGATGAAAGTAAATGAGGGCGAAGTCCGACAAAAAAACCTTGTGTTCATTTTTGTTTTTCGCGTTCTCTTTCGGAATTGTCCAGATTCTTGCTTCGAAGTCGACATGCTCCCATCTGGCTTTGATGATTTCTCCAATCCGACAGCAGCATGACAGCATGATCCACATGGCTATTTCTGTGCGGATCAGCAAGCCAGCTTTGGGCATCTTGTCAGCCAGTTCCTTGATCTCGCTGGCCGACAGGGTGCGGGTGCGCTCGTTGCCCTCGTAGTCATCGGCGGTGATCTTCTGCGCTTCAAGTAATTCGACCGGATTATCTTCAATCAGGCTCTTCCACGGCCTGCGCTTTTCAGCCCATCGGAACATCTGCTTCAGGTCGGATAGCAGCATCACGGCCATGCGATTAGAGCCGCGCTCAACGACCGTATTCAAGATGGCGCGGAAGTCTTTTTCTGTGAGTGACTTAAGCGCCTTGCCGCCGACTATTGGCAGCACGTCGCGCTGAAACAAGCGTCGAATTTCCGCCCCCTTGTCTTTGCGGTCAGTATCGGGGACCCATGCATCGAACAGATTTTGCACGGTCAGGTTTTCGGCTTCGATCTGCTTTTGACGTAGTGTTTCGGCTTGTGTCTTGGCAATTGCTGCGGCTGCTTCGTCAGCTACGCGCTTGATCTCGGCTAGGCGTTCATTTTCCAGCTTGATCTGGTAGTCGATGCCGGTTCGGGCTAGTGCGCGGATTTTTTCGGACTCGGTGCGAGCATCGGCCAGCGATAAATGGCCGTCATCTGATTTTTTACCCCAAGGCTTAGCTAGCGGGTAATCACGTTGTATGCCGTCTATGACATAGGTCACGATCCAACTTTTTACACCGCTGGTCGCTACACGGATAAGTAATCCGGTATCGACAGCCTTTTTGTATGGGCGTTCTTTTGTCTCAAGTGCTGTAATTTCACTTACCGTCATTTTTGCCATGCTAAGCTCCCGTGCCGTAACTGTGCCGTAAATATATCCGGCTTTTAGTGTATCGCTTTGGATGCTATCGGACAACAAAAAATGATAAGTGTTTGATTTTATTGGTATTGTTGTTTATCGGTGGATCGTGTTGGATGTTAAAAAACAAGTATATTATTAACTACGAACCAACGGGTAGTGGGTTCGATTCCTGCCAGCCGCACCAGTATTAAAAATGGTCTACCGAAAGGTAGGCCATTTTTTTTGTCAAAAGTTTTATTCGAACTTTTTTCAAGCGAATTTTTAGATTGCTGCGATCA
>JAZKIX010000161.1:25559-39545 GCA_040384645.1 Pseudomonadota bacterium
ATACATATTTGATTATGTATTTAAAGACTTGGGCAGCCGCATCACATCCTATTAAGCGTGCCACACCTTTGACTTTGCGAAATAATTCAAACTGTCGGCAATCGTTCCTTGAATGACTTCCAGAGCTTATTTTTGATAACTATGCGCCTGCCTGCGTCTACACCGATTTGTTCGAACATCGCGTTGTGAAAAGTGTTCTTGTCGAGATTGGCGCACGCGTCAATGTGGCTGGCGCATTGCGATGCTGTATAGCGCCACATTGCCCGATGGTGTGCAATTAGGGTGCTTTGATGCGGTGATGACTGATTTGGATAAATCACACTAACAGCCCATGTGTGATTTTTCTCAACCTTGCGCAAGCCATGCAGGGTACGATGTCCCAGACTCATTTACTGGAAGGCAGCCATGCAAATTTCGTCATCATCTTCATTACTAAGCTCACATCGGGCGCCAGACCCAATGCCGGACGAACTTCCACCCCAGATCCCCGATCCCGAACCGGACGACGATCCGGTGCCGCCAGACCATAACCCCGAGTAACACCATGGCCCGCCAGCAGAAAATCCACTATATGGGATGGGACATCGTCACGTTCGCCTATCCCGACGATCAGGGCAAGTGGCAGGCCACCAGCGAAATCGAGCGCGACGGCGTCAATGGCTTTGAAGTCTTGCAAGGCATTGGCGGACCGTTTGTCGCAGCAAGTAAAGAGCGGGCAATCGCTGTCGCCTATGAGGATGCGAAGCGCAAGATCGACGATATCTTGGCCGACCCCTTGCACTGAAGAAGCGTGTGCGGTGCACAAGCGGATGCCAAAAAGCCGCTCTTGGCTTTAATTAGCGAAAAATATACTCTGTAGTGTATTTTAAAAACGCCAATAAAACCCTGCGGGTAAGGCATATGTTTGGCATATACCCCCCTTATATTGATCGCCTGCGGCGCGATTTCGGGTGTTAGTCATCCAGTTTTTTAATTAAAGAGCGGTCATCAGTACTGCCCTTATTGACATCGCGCGAGACTGGATACCAGGCAAATTCTTCGGCGCTGCTTGCGCAATGGCGCAAGAGCTGTTCTGCCTGTTCCGGCGCTAAGTCGGGATCGAGCCACAGTGTGGCATCAGGGAGATTTAATACCACGGGTCGGCGGTCGTGGATGTCGACCATGCCGCCGACAGCATCAGCGGTGATTAAGACAAAACCGGCTTCGGACGGGTGTTCGGGTTGTTCTTTATATGGTCCGAAATTGGCCAACGCTGCAATGAAGAGCGGCTGCTGGTCCTTGCGGTAAATGCGCCAGGGTTGCTTCCGGCCTTTTTCACCGGTCCACTCATACCAGGCGTCGGCCGGTACGATGCAGCGGCCGTTCTTCAAAAGCCGGCCAAAATATGCTTTGCTCAGTTTTTCCATACGTGCATTAATGGCAACCGGGATTTTTTTGGCGGCTGCCCAATGCGGCCGGTAGCCCCAGTACAGGTCATCGACACGCAGCACTTCATTTTCTACATGGATCACAGGGCGATAGGTGCCGGGGGCAACGTTGTAACGCGGTTCGGCGTGGCTATCGTAGACAGCGTCATACCAAGCGAATGGCATCGCATAATCTTGGCTGCTGTGATGTTGATCAAGTCGTCCGCACATGAAAATCATAGATTCTCGAGCGGGAATTTGGTTCAGGCAGAGTTAAGTTTTATCGAACTGGGTCAGTTTGGCGAGGACATAAGACTTTTGGCACTGAAGAAAAACAATATTAAGGCAGGTAACAATATCAGCGACAGCAATCCACCAAGCCAATAGTTGAACCAATGCAAATATTGGGGAAGCCATTTCGGCGGTAGCCAGGCCAGCAGCCAAAGTAGAATTATTGCAACTGAAAATAGGACTGCCAGGTATTTTAAGATTCTCATTTTTAACCGGGTTTAAAAGTAAAAAATTGAACGCTAACCGATGGCAAAAGGAACTGAACCATAAAACGCGATTGAACAGCATAGTTTTTGTTCAGAGAAATAGTGCCATTGTTTCGAAATTTCTTGAATTTTTTAGCAACCGGGAAAGTCTGGTGGATCAATGATAGATGTCCAGAATTCCCTAAAAAGGTCTTTGCAATATTAAAAATAGGGGAGTATTGCAAAAAACAATGCCTCTACCGCTCGAATTGATTGAGCATCTTAAAATACCCACCCCTGTATGCATTTACTGTAGCGCCACCCAAAGTAGCCTCCGGTATCGAATCGCCGCTTGCCAGCGCCGCTTTTCTGCTTCAGAGTGACGCCATCCATTTATCTCAAGGCGATCAACATGCAAAAACCGAGTCAATTGATTGAACAACTGGTGGCCGTTGCTGCCATTTTCCTTTTGATCGGCGGCTGCCTGGTGATTCTGGCGCCGTTTTTTGCGCCCTTGTTGTGGGCGGCGATTATCAGTTATTGCTCTTGGGGGATCTATACCCGACTGGTGACTCTACTACGGGGTTATCGGGTGATCGCGGCGTTGTTGTTGGTGTTGGCGGTGTTGCTGTGCGTGGTAGGGCCGTTCGCGTATGCGATTGGCAGTTTGCTGGAACAGGCCGAAACGATTAAGGCGATTGCCCACCGGCTGACTGAAAACGGCGTGCCTGCCTTGCCAGATTGGGTGGTAAAAATACCGCTGGTGGGTGAGCGGATTCCGGCTTACTGGAATGACTTGATGAAGGGCGATCCGCATTTTACGGATTTTTTGCGCAGTAAACTGGCGGCGCCGGCTGGGCAGTGGTTGCTGACCGTGGGGACGGCGGCCGGAGCTGGTTTGTTGCAACTGGTGCTGAGTATTTTTCTGACATTTTTCTTTTATACCGGCGGCCAGGTTGCCATTACGTGGCTACAGGCGGCGTTGCTGCGGATTGCAGGAGAACGTGGACGGTATTTGCTGCAATTGGCAGGCGGCACCATCAAGGGCGTAGTGTATGGAATCTTGGGCACGGCGCTGGTGCAGGCGATTTTGGCCGGCTTGGGTTACTGGATTGCAGGGGTGCCGGCAGCCGGCATTTTGGGTTTGGCGACCTTCTTTTTGTCGGTGGTACCGATGGGGCCAGGCCTGATCTGGGTACCGGCAGGTATTTGGCTGATCGTCAACGGTTCGACCGGTTGGGGCATTTTTGTGCTGGTGTGGGGCGCAGTGGTGGTATCGAGTGTCGATAATGTCATTAAGCCGCTCATGATCAGCCGCGGCGGCGCGCTGCCATTTATCATCGTGTTGTTGGGCGTGCTGGGCGGTGCGCTGGCGTTTGGTTTCCTTGGGGTATTTATCGGGCCGACTTTGTTGGCGGTGGGGTATTCAGTCTTGCATGACTGGACGGTCGGCGCAGCTGATACAGCGAATAAAGCCAGGACCGATCGGGCGGTGGAAGCGAGTTAGCATCTTTTTATCACAGCGACTTTGCCGCGCAATGAAAAAAGCCGCTTGAATATCAAGCGGCTTTTTTTAGGCATTAACTGAATAAGTTAATGGCGTCCCAAGATCCTGTCGACCCGTCGTTCATGGTGTTCGATGATGTTGTTACGGCGCTCTTCATGACGACTAATCGCATCGTTTCTACGGTTTTCATGCCGCTCATGCCTTTCCGCACGACGCCATTCGCCACGTTGATGATGCCAGCCATCGGATTCCTCGCGCCATTGCGGCGCGTAATAAGAGTGACCGGCACGAACCCGTTCCCAGTGGCCGCGTTGCCAAACGTGGCGGTTATGGCTCCAGACCCAATGGCCGGGCGCCCAAATATACCCTCTACGCGCATGCGGTACACGCTCATAGCGCTCGGGAGGTGGTGCATTACCGATGACGATACTGAAGTTGGGTTCTGCTATTGCTTGCGTCGGCAAGTACATGGCTGCACTTAATGCAATCACACATGCTGTGGTGGTGAATAACTTCATTTTGGCCTCGCTTTGAAAGTGGTGTGAAGTAACTATACAAGTCTGACGGAAACTAGCGAGCAGCGATTCAAACGCTTACATGTGACACCAATCCCGTACATTTGCATAATTTGAGTCTGTCGCATTGCGCGACCATACGGCTCGTGGCGCGTCCGGTCTGTTGCCTGGCGTACACAGCGACTTAATCGCTAGCTTTTGGGTCGTCTTTGCTTCGCCGCACCTCAAGCGTGCATGCGCTCCCCTCTATAGGGCAAAAAACGCTGTGGCGCCGGTAACGATTGAGTGACTTAGCAACGCTGCCTTACCGTCCTGCAATCAAATTTCTCCCGTGCAGGCCGCAATCTGGCTGCAATCCCATAGCAAACCTTCTGATCGAACACTGGCGTTCAAGTTGGCATGGGACTTGCTCAAATAAATCTATCTTGTATTCAAGTATGAACACATGACGCTTGCAAAGTCAAAAATTGCAATCGATTACCTAACCGAAAAAGGAAGCAGACATGAGTCATTTCAATCGCCGCAATTTCCTCAAGAGTACCGGTGTACTGGCAGTCGGCAGCGCCTTGCCGTTCCAACTAGCACAAGCGGCTGGCGACAAGCTAGTGGTGGGCGTGGTCTATGTCGGCCCGCGTGACGATTTCGGTTACAACCAAGCGCAGGCGCAGGGCGCCGCCGTAATTAAAAAACTGCCGGGCGTGAAGGTAATCGAGGAAGAGAAAGTGGCCGAAACCGTGGCGGTGCAAAAAACCATGGAAGCCATGATCACGCAAGATAAAGCGACCCTGATCTTTGCCACTTCCTTCGGTTATTTCGACCCGCATATGGTGAAGATGGCGGAAAAATACCCCAATGTGCGCTTCGCCCATTGCGGCGGCATGTGGACCCAGGGCAAACATCCAGCCAATGCCGGCAGCTTCTTTGGCTATATCGACGAATGCCAATACTTGAACGGCGTCATCGCCGGCCACATGAGCAAGACCAAAAAGCTTGGCTTCGTCGCCGCCAAGCCGATCCCGCAAGTGCTGCGCAACATCAATGCCTTCACGCTGGGCGCACAATCGGTCGACCCCTCGATCACGACACGCGTGATTTTCACTGGCGACTGGTCGCAACCGGTGAAAGAAGCCGAAGCCGCCAATAGCCTGATCGACCAGGGTTGCGACGTCCTGACTTGCCACGTCGATGGTCCGAAAGTAGTGGTCGAAACCGCAGAAAAGCGCGGCGTGATGAGCTGCGGCTATCACGCCAGCCAGGCCAAGCTAGCCCCGAAAGGTTACCTGACCGGTGCTGAGTGGGATTGGTCTACACCGTACACCGCGCTGATCAAGGCGGCGCAAGAAGGCAAGCCGATGATCAATTTCCTGCGCGGCGGCTTGAAAGAGGGCTTCGTCAAAATGTCGCCTTATGGCACCTCGGTTACGGCAGCAGCCAAGAAGCAAGCCGATGGCATCAAGGCCGACATGATTGCCGGCAAATTCTCCATCTTCAAGGGTCCGATCAAGGACAACAAGGGCGCCGTTGTGATTGCGGCCGGTACCACCCAGGTGCAAACCGACCTGGTGCTGGAAAACATGAATTATTTGGTCGCCGGTGTCGTTGGCCAGGTTTAAATTGGACTAGCCATGTCTGCGCCTTCATCCACATTCCAAACTGCTTGGCAGGCCCGTCTGGCATTGCGGCTATTGCCCGCCGTGCCAACCTTGGCGGCGCTGGTCGGCACCATGCTGTTGTTTGCCTTGTTCCTGTTCCTGCAAGGCGCACCAGCGTGGGAGGCGATTGGCTTGATCGGGGAGGGCGCATTCGGCTCTGGTTTTGCCTGGCAAAACACGCTGCAACGCTCGGCGCCCTTGATGTTGACGGCGCTGTGCGTAGCCTTGCCGGCGCGGGCCGGTCTGGTGATGATAGGCGGTGAAGGTGCGCTGGCGCTGGGCGGTTTGGCGGCGGCGCTGGTGCCGATGTTATTGCCTGTATTGCCTGCGTATGTGATGTTGCCCTTGATGGCGACCGGCGCCATGCTCGCTGGTGGCCTGTGGGTCGCGCTGGCGGGTTGGTTGCGCCAGGCGCGCGGCGTCAACGAGACCATCGGCAGCCTGTTGCTGTCGTATATCGCCATCGCACTGTTCAAGCATTTGGTCGAAGGCCCCTTGCGCGATCCAGCCAGCCTGAACAAGCCGTCCACCTTGCCCTTGCTGCCGCAATACATGATCGGCTCCCTGCCCGGACTCGACGTGCATTGGGGTTTGTTTTGGGGCGTGCTGGCTTGTATCGCGGCGTATGTGTTGCTGCGCCATAGCGTGTTCGGCTTTTCCTTGTCGGTAGTGGGCGGCAATGTGCGCGCCGCCAAACTGGTCGGCTTGCCGGTCAGCCGGCTAGTGCTGGTGGCCTGCATGTTGGGCGGCGCGGCGGCCGGTCTGGCCGGGATGATTGAAATCGCTGCCGTGCATGGCAGCGCCAATAGCGCGCTGCTGGCGGGCTACGGTTACAGCGGCATTCTGGTCGCTTTTGCAGCGCGCCAAAATCCGATGGCAATCATTGCCTGCGCACTACTGATCGGCGGCATCGAATCAAGCGGTGGGCTGTTGCAACGCCGGCTGGATTTGCCGGACGCCACCACGCTGGTGTTGCAGGGCTTGTTATTTACCAATCTGCTGGCGTGGGAAGCGCTCGGCGGGCGCTTGATTGCATGGCGTTTGCAGCTGGAAAACTGGCAAGCAAAGTCGACCATTTTGAAAGGGGTGCAGCATGTCTGAAGCCGCCACACTGACCTTCGATTTCGGCGCCTTGGCGCTGGCGCTGTTTGCCGGCGCGATCCGGGTCGGTACGCCATTTTTATTCGTCAGCCTGGGTGAATGCCTGACCGAGAAAGCCGGGCGCGTCAATCTGGGGCTGGAAGGGATTCTGGTCTGCGGCGCCATGACTGGCTACGCGGTATCCCTGATGACCGGCTCGCCCTGGCTGGGCGTGCTGGGAGCGGGATTCTCCGGCATGTTGCTGGGCGCTTTGCACGGCTTGGTATGTTCGCTGCCACGGGTCAACGACATTGCGTTCGGGATTGCCCTGATGTTGCTGGGCACCGGCATCGCTTTTTTCCTCGGCAAACCTTTCATCCAACCGCAGGCGCCGATGTTGCCGGCGATTTCCTTGGGCGGCTGGAGCAGCAATCCGCAATTGCAAAACGCCTTGCAAATCAATGGCTTGTTCCTGATCGGCGTATTCCTCGCGGGATTACTGCACTGGGCCTTGCTCAGTACGCGCTGGGGCTTGGCCTTGCGGCTGGTGGGCGACCATGCCGAAACCGCGCGCGCCCTGGGTTATCGCCTGACACCGATCCGGGTTGCAGCCACGGCGGCCGGCGGCTTTCTGGCGGCGGTGGGCGGCGCTTATCTGTCGCTGTATTACCCCGGCAGCTGGAATGAGGGCTTGTCGAGCGGGCAGGGTTTGATGGCGGTGGCGCTGGTCATTTTTGCCCGCTGGCAGCCGCTGCGTTGCCTGCTGGCGGCGCTGATTTTTGGCGCGGCAGGGGCGTTGGGGCCGGCGCTGCAATCGCTCGGCATTACCTCTGGCTATTATCTGTTCAATGCCGCGCCTTATGTCTTGACGCTGGCGATCATGATCGTCACTTGCCGTCCCGGCCGCACCATTAGCGGCGCACCTGGCGAATTGAGCCTGACCCGTTGAGCCTGACCCGTTGACGTGAATCTATCGAAGGAACAATTAAATGTCAGGATTAAGCGGACTCAATAAATCGCCCAATGGCGTTGTGATCGGGCTGGCGCAATTGCAATTGCCCGATCCGCACACAGCGCAGGAACTGGCGCTGCAGACGGAAAAAATCGTTGCCATGGTCGGCAAAGCGCGCCGCAATATGCCTTCGATGGATTTGATTGTCTTCCCCGAATATGCCTTGCACGGCTTGTCGATGGATACCAATCCCGAGATCATGTGCTCGCTCGACGGTCCCGAAGTGGCAGCCTTTAAAGCCGCTTGCGTGACGCATAAAATCTGGGGCTGTTTTTCCATCATGGAATTTAATCCCAACGGCAATCCCTATAACAGCGGCCTCATCATCGACGATCAAGGCGAGATCAAACTGTATTACCGCAAGCTGCATCCCTGGGTGCCGGTCGAGCCGTGGGAACCGGGCAATCTGGGTATTCCAGTCTGCGCCGGCCCCAACGGCAGCACGCTGGCGCTGATCATCTGTCACGACGGCATGTTCCCGGAAATGGCGCGCGAATGTGCATACAAAGGCGCCGATATCATGATCCGCACCGCCGGTTATACCGCACCGATCCGGCATAGCTGGACCATCACCAACCAAGCCAACGCCTTTTGCAACCTGATGCAAACCGCCAGCGTCTGCATGTGCGGCTCGGACGGTACTTTCGACTCTATGGGTGAAGGCATGTTCGTCAATTTCGATGGCGTGCCGATGGTCCAAGGCGGCGGCCGGCCCGATGAAATCATCACTTGCGAATTGCGGCCCGACCTGGTGCGCGAGGCGCGCAAGCATTGGGGCGTCGAAAACAATATTTACCAGTTTGGCCACCGCGCCTATGTCGCCGTCAAAGGTGGCGCGCAGGATTGTCCCTACACTTATATGCACGATTTGATGGCAGGGCGTTACCGGCTGCAGTGGGAAGATGACGTGGTGCATACCGATGGCAGCTCTTGCGGATATGCTGCGCCGACCCGCAGCTACCAAGGATAAAGCTGCATTGCCATATGTCACTCATATGAATGAAATTGGAGGGGTATAAGGCAAAACACTAGCTAACCCGCACGTATTCCGTACGCTACTAAAAATACCCCATCCAGTATATTTAACGCTTAAAAACCATTCCCGGAGCTGAAAAATGCACAATACCTTGCCCGCCGATCCCTATCCCTGGCCCTATGACGGCAACTTCACCCCCGCCAATACCGCGCTCATCATCATCGATATGCAAACCGATTTCTGCGGCATCGGTGGCTATGTCGACAAAATGGGTTACGACCTGTCCTTGACCCGTGCCCCGATCAAGCCGATACAGTCGGTGCTGGAAGCGATGCGCTCGCACGGTTTCACCATCATCCACACCCGCGAAGGCCACCGCCCCGATCTGTCTGACCTGCCTGCCAACAAGCGCTGGCGCTCGCGCCAGATGGGCGCTGGCATCGGTGACGAAGGCCCCTGCGGCAAAATCCTGGTGCGCGGCGAAGCGGGCTGGAACCTGATAGACGAACTTGCCCCGCTGCCCGGCGAAGTGATCATCGACAAACCTGGCAAAGGTTCGTTCTACGCCACCGACCTGGAACTGGTCTTGCACACGCGCGGTATCCGCAACCTGATCCTGACCGGCATTACTACCGATGTCTGCGTCCACACCACCATGCGCGACGCCAACGACCGTGGTTTTGAATGCCTGCTGCTGGAAGATTGCTGCGGCGCCACCGACCACGGCAACCATCTGGCGGCGCTGAAGATGATCAAGATGCAGGGCGGCGTGTTTGGCGCGGTGGCCGATTCGGTCAAACTGCTCAACCTGCTGTATCAATCGTCGCAAATTTCGCGTTAGGAACCATCATGCATGCGCTCAGTCTCGCCAGTATCGGTGCCGGTAAATCCTTCGGCGATTTCCGGGCGCTCGACGATGTGTCGATCAATGTGGCGGCGGGCACCATCCACGCGCTGCTGGGCGAAAACGGCGCCGGCAAAAGCACGCTGGTCAAGGGTTTGATCGGCTACAGCCCGCTCGATCAGGGCAGCGTCTTGGTCGATGGGCGCGAGCAGCGCATGAACAGTCCGCGCGATGCGCATGCACTCGGCATCGGCATGGTGTACCAGCATTTCACGCTGGCGCCGGGCTTGACCGTGGCGGAAAATCTATTACTCACACGTGGCACCCTGCCGTGGCGGCTCGACTGGCGCAAGGAGCGTGCCGCGCTCAATGCCTTCATGGATACTATGCCGTTCCGGCTGGCGCTCGATAGCCAGGTCAGCAGTCTGGCCGCTGGCGAAAAGCAAAAACTGGAAATCCTCAAGCAGCTGTACCTCAAGCGCCGCTTCCTGATCCTGGATGAACCAACCTCAGTCTTGACGCCGCAAGAAGCGCAAGAGGTGCTTGGCTTATTGCGCGATCTGGCGCATCGCGGCGATATCACGGTACTGATGATTACCCATAAATTTCATGAAGTAACTGCATTTGCCGATGACGTCACCGTGCTACGCAAGGGCCGTCTGGTCGGTCATGCCAAGGTGGCGCAAACCAATTCCGATGCGCTGGCGGCTTGGATGATGGGTGAATCACTGGCCGCCAATGAAAAAGTGGAAGCGCTTGCCAGCGCACGCCCGCCACTCGATCCAAATGCCACCATCGGCTTGCAAGTGGCACAGCTGCAAGTGGCCAATGACCGCGGCACGCAAGCGGTCAATGCGCTGTCGTTGCAGGTCAGGCGCGGCGAAATTGTCGGCATCGCCGGCATCTCCGGCAATGGACAGAAAGAATTGGTCGAAGCCTTGCTCGGCCAGCGCCCCGCCAGCGGCGGCGCAGTCAGCGTCAACGGCCAGCCGTATCGCGCCAGCCGTGCCGAAATGCTGGCGCAAAAAGTCTTCAGCCTGCCGGAAGAACCGCTGCGCAACGCCTGTGTCGCCAGCATGAGCGTGGCGGAAATCATGGCGCTACGCAATTTCGACAGTCCATCGCTTTGTCGTCAATATTGGCGTATTGACCGCAAGGCCATGCAAGCGCAAGCAGCCGATTTGATCGCCGCTTTCAATGTCAAACCAGCCCTGCCGCAACGTCCCATCGGCACGCTTTCGGGTGGCAATGTGCAGCGGGCGGTGCTGGCGCGCGAGCTGGCGGCATCGGTCACGGTATTGATCGCGGCCAATCCGGTTTTCGGCCTCGATTTTGCTGCGGTAGCCGATATCCACGCCCGCATCCTGGCCACCCGCGCTGCCGGCGCAGCGGTGTTATTGATCAGCGAAGACCTGGATGAATTACTGGAACTGGCCGACCGGATACTAGTGATGGCCAATGGCAGCATCGTGTACGAAACCACGGCGCAAGCGGCAGACCGCAGCACCATCGGACGCCATATGGCAAGCCATGCTGCGGCCGATGTGGCCGACCCACTTGATCCCAATGCAGGCCATCAAGCTGAGCCAAAACCATTGGAAATCGCGGAGGTCGTATGAGTCGCTCAAGCGTATTAATAGTCACAGCACAGCCGTATGACTTTGCCTTTGATCCAGCTAAAACCGCGCTGGTAGTAATCGATATGCAGCGCGATTTTGTCGAGCCCGGTGGCTTTGGCGCAGCGCTCGGCAACGACGTCACGCCGCTGGCGGCCATCGTGCCGACGGTCGCAGCCTTACTGGCCTTGGCGCGCCGCAGCGGCATGCTGGTGGTGCATACGCGCGAGTCGCATCTGGCCGATTTATCCGATTGTCCGCCGGCCAAACTGCAGCGTGGCGACCCGGTATTTCGCATCGGTGAAGTTGGCCCGATGGGGCGCATCCTGGTACGGGGTGAACCGGGCAATGACATCGTAGCCGGCTTGCAACCGGTGGCGGGCGAGATCGTGATCGACAAGCCCGGCAAGGGTGCTTTTTACGCCACCGATCTGCAGCAGCAATTGCAGGCGCGCGGCATTACACATCTATTGTTTGCCGGCGTCACCACCGAAGTGTGCGTGCAAACGTCGATGCGTGAAGCCAATGATCGCGGCTATGAATGCCTGCTGGTGGAAGACGCCACCGCCAGTTATTTTGCCGATTTTAAAAGCGCCACGTTGGCGATGATTTGTGCCCAGGGCGGCATCGTCGGCTGGGTTGCGCCGCTGGCGGCATTGGTAGCGGCATTCAAATAATTCTAAAGAAGGAACCTCATGTTTTCAGTCAACTTACCGCATGTGGTCGCAGAATTGAAAGCTGTGTTCGATACCTACGAAGCTGCTTTGCTGCGGCACGATGTGGCCTTGCTGGACGACCTGTTCTGGTACCATCCGCACACCGTGCGTTATGGCGTGGCTGAGAATTTGTATAGCGGCGAAACCATACGCCAATACCGCATGGCTTGTGCGCCGGTGCATCCGCAGCGCAGTATTACAGCGCTGGTGATCACCAGCTTCGGCGAAAATTTCGGCACCATCAGCGCTGAATTTACCGCTCCCGATACCGATAAAATTGGCCGCCAGATGCAAACCTGGGCGCGCATGGATGAAGGCTGGCGCGTGGTGGCGGCGCATGTCAGTTTGATTGATGTGCCTAAACCAGCGCCGACGGCGATTGCCTGAAGTGCGGTGCGTAGTGTCATATTGCGATTTCCTGCGCAAAATGTCGGTCGGGTTTCTACCCGACTTGCGCCATTGGTCTAAAGCGACATTGTCTGGTTGAAACCCGACCGACAAGCCGGTAGTTCCACACCTGAATCAATTTCTGAAAGTAGATTAAACACCTTATGGCAACATCCCTCGCCAATCCTTTGGCAGAACAAGTCTATGCCCGGCTGAAAGCGGACATTTTCGATTTTCGCCTGTTGCCGGGTGACCGTTTTACCGAAACCGAGATGGCCGGGCGCTATCAAGTCTCGCGCACGCCGATGCGCGACGCCTTGTATCGCTTGCAGCGCGACGGTTATCTGGATGTTGGTTTTCGCAGTGGCTGGCAAGTGCGCAAACTTGATTTCGCCTATTTCGACAATCTGTACGACTTGCGCATTGTGTTGGAAATCGCTGCACTGGAACGTATTTGCCAAATGCCCGAAGCAGCGCCGGAATTGGACCAATTATGCGCCATCTGGCTGGTGCCGAAAGAAGCGCGCGAACAAGATAGCCGTGCCGTGGCGACGCTGGACGAGGCCTTCCACACCAGTCTGGTCAGTGCTGCCGGCAACCCCGAAATGACGCGGGTGCATGCCGACCTGACCGAAAAAATCCGCATCATCCGGCGCCTCGACTTCACCCAGGGCGACCGGGTCGATGCAACCTATCAAGAGCATAAAAAAATCCTGCAATTGCTACTACGACACAAATTTACCGAATCATCGATCTTGCTGCGCTCGCATATCCAGCAAAGCAAGCTGGAAGTGCGCAAGATCACCCTGCATAAACTGCACCAGGCTCACGCCGACAAATAATCTGGAGTTCCACTTGGACGCTATTCGAGTATAGGTTCCGCGTTGGCAAAATTGCTTTAGCCCGCCCGCTTGTGTAGTATCGGGCGGCGGTTCAGCGTATTTTGCCCGGCATCTGCGATGCGGCCATGGGTCAAAGCGCTTCCATCAACAGCTATCTGAGCCAGAGACCGAACCCATGTTGTCGTTATTTCCCGCCGCCCTCTCGCCTGACCTGATCCCCCGATTTTTGCACTACTCCCTGCTGCGTATGCGGCCGCTGGCCACCATCGTCCTGGGTTTGGCCACGGCTGAATTTGCTATGTTTGCCCTGGCCGGTGGATTTTTAACGGCGTCGCGTGCCAATCCCTGGTTATTGCTGGCGATCTTTTTAGGACTGTCCGGCTTGACTTACGGCGCCGCCAAAGCGCGTAGCGCCAATCATTTTGGCTGGGTCGGGATTGCCTTTGTGGCTTTGCTAGAGTGGGGCACGGTACTCAATTCCAGCGGCAATGCCGATCCGCTGACCTGGGCGTTGCCGGCGATTATCCTGGTGCCGATTGGCGCCGGGCCGATCTGGCTGACCCGTCGCGATTACGTGATCGGCACCGTGGGTTGCTGGCTGACGGTGCTGCCCTTTATCAGCAGTCTGTCGCTGACACCGCAGAACTGGACCGTGTTTGGCATGTACGTGATCTTGTCGGGCACCTTGTCGTATGTATTGCATGCCTTGTTTTGCGGTTATCGACGCGAGAGTTTTGTGTTGGAAATCCGGCTTGCCGACATGGCTTCGCTCGATGCCTTGACCGGCGTGCCGAACCGGCGCTATTTCTTCGAAAAAGCCAATGCCATGCTGCGCAGTTGCGCCGCGCTGGGCGAACCGGCCAATGCGGTATTCGTCGATATCGACCATTTCAAGTCGCTCAACGATGGCTACGGCCATGCGGCGGGCGACGAAGCCTTGCGCGACGTGGCGCAGAC
>JAZKIX010000161.1:39555-42373 GCA_040384645.1 Pseudomonadota bacterium
TCACCCGCGAACGCGATGTGCTGGGGCGGCTCGGCGGCGAAGAATTCGCGGTATTGATTACCGCATGCTCATTCCAGAAAGCGCAAGAATTGGCCGAGCGCCTGCGCGCTGAAGTAAACCGCTTGCCGCGCCCCGATGGCGTGTTGTCGATCAGCATGGGTGTAGCCCAGTTCAGGGCCGGCGAAACGCTCGAACAATTGCTGGGGCGCGCCGACCAAGCCATGCTGCGCGCTAAACGAAATGGGCGCAACCGGATCGAACTGGATGGCTCAATAATATAAAAATAGGGGGGTATAGGCTAAAACAATGCCGCCCTCGCACGGTTTTACAGCGGCTTTAAAAATACTGGGTAGAGTATTTTTAAGCCTAAAAACTGCTTAATTGACCTGCGCCACTACGCCGGCACGTGACGCATGCGCATATTTTTCCCAGACCCGGCTCTTCCAGCGCAGGTACATCATGATGCCGCGCACCCATTCATCGACGGTAAAGGCGATCCAGATACCGGGCAAGCCCCAGCCCAGGTGCAGGCTCAGGAACCACGCCAGCGGTACCGATAAGCCCCACATCGACAGCATGCCCATCAGCACCGGAAAGCGCGCATCGCCGGTGGCGCGCAGGGAATTGATGACCACCAGATTGAAAGTTCGGCCCGGTTCTAAAATCATGCTGATGCGCAGCAATAGCGCGCCACCGGTGATGATGACCTGGTTGTTGGTAAACATGCTGAACAGATGCGGCGCCAGCAACACCACGATGGACGTGGTGATCACGGTGATGCCAAAGCCTACGCGCAAGCTGCGTAAAACTTGGCGGTAGGCGGCCTCGATTTCGCCAGCGCCGACCATGTGACCGATCATGATTTCGGTCCCGATCCCAATGGAAATGCCGAGCATCATCATCATCATCGACAATTGCATGGCGTATGAGAAGGTTGCCAACGAGGTTTCACCCATTTGCCCGACAAAATACGTGATGACCATGAACTGGATCCACCAGCACAGGTTTTCACCGGCTGCGGGGATCCCGATGTGAAGGATTTTGTCAAGATATTCGCGCGAAAAACGCCAGAAGGAATGCAGCCGCAAATGCAGTTCCGTACGATGTTGTACCAGCCACGCCAGCGCAATACAGGCAATGCTGCGGCTGATGACAGTCGATAGCGCTGCGCCCACCACACCCAGTTCAGGGAAGCCGAACATGCCGAAAATTAAAAGGAAATTCAAACCGATATTCAAAACATTCATACCCAGCGTGACTACCATCACGTCGCGGGTATGGCCATGCGCCCGCAATACCGAACCAAATGCAATATTGAGCGCTTCCAGAAACAGGGTGCCGCCCATCAATGCCAGGAATGGTTGTGCATACGGCATTAAACTTGGCGGCAGATGCAGCAGACCCAGCATTTCGCTAGAGAAGGCGTAGATCAGCAAACTTACCACCACACCGAGCCAAAAGTTGGCGCCTACCGCGGTGGAGGCGACCCGTTCAGCCCCGACGCGGTCATTGGCTCCCAGATAATGGGTAATCACAACGCTGCAGCCGACACCAACAAAAGAAAACAAGATGATGAAAAAAATGACGATCTGATTTGCGACCGATAAGCCGGCTACAGCGGAATCGCCCAAATGGCTGACCATGAAGGTATCGATAATGCCGGGCAGGATATGCGACAGTTGCTCGATGAAAATAGGCCAGGTAATGGTAAACAGGCCGAGTTTTTTGATATTGCTGGAAGACATGGGATACTCGAAGGTGGGAAGATTTGCTCCGCAGCAATTGCTGCAGGATCGCAATTATACGCATTTTCGCCATAATCGTATTGTTTCCAAACTATTGTGCGGAAAATAAACGGTTGGCGCTAGGTTTTGCGCTGCACCAGTAGCGATTGAGCTAAATTTGATGGCCGGCGCGACACAAATGTAAATTTTTGAGATAGGCGACTTAACGCGTTTATCTTAGTTTTCTTAGTACATTTTCTTAATGCAATAGTGCGAAGGTGGCGCCATCCCGTCGTTTTGCAGTCGCGTTGCCGGGTTCTGTTTGATCGGGCTTGTCATCAATCAGCCTGAAAATGCTCACTACCTGCGCCAAGTCGCTGGCCTGTTCGCGCAGGGATTGCGCAGCGGCAGCGGCTTGTTCCACCAGCGCGGCATTTTGCTGGGTCACGCTATCCATCTCGGTGACAGCGCGATGGATTTGGTCGATGCCGGTTTCCTGTTTCTGGCTGGCCTAGTTGATGTCAATCATGATGTCGGTTACCCGTTTGACGCTGGCAACGATCTCATTCATGGTCACGCCTGCCTGGCTGACTAGCTTGCTGCCGATGCCGACTTGATCGACGGAATCGCCGATCAGGGTTTTGATTTCTTTGGCAGCGCTGGCGGAACGTTGCGCCAGCGTGCGAACTTCTGCTGCCACGACCGCGAAGCCACGTCCCTGTTCGCCGGCACGGGCCGCTTCGACCGCCGCATTCAAAGCGAGGATATTGGTTTGGAAGGCGATGCCATCGATAACGCCGATAATGTCGACGATTTTTTTAGCCGACGCCTCGATCGAGGCCATAGTATCGACCACTTGCGATACCACTTTGCCGCCTTTAATCGCCACATCGGACGCTGATAAAGCCAATTGGTTGGCTTGACGCGCATTTTCGCCATTTTGTTTGACCGTGGAAGATAGTTCTTCGATAGAAGACGCAGTTTCTTCCAGCGCACTGGCTTGTTGTTCGGTACGGGCGGACAGGTCTAGATTACCACTTGCAATCTGGTTGGATGCTGTCGCAATCGTATCGGTACCGGTGCGTACTTTGCCG
>JAZKIX010000162.1:0-3408 GCA_040384645.1 Pseudomonadota bacterium
GGTTGAGCCAGCATACGACTGCAGTGGCCGAGAATTGGTTACCGTCGGTGGAAGCGGCCAAGAACATGCAAGTGAATCTCTTTGAAATGCAAGTACAGCGCTTGTACTTCATTGGCGCGACCGATGAAATGATGGCAGAGGGATATGAAAAGCGCTTTAGTCAAATCGCCGTCGATTTCAAAAACAACCGTGATCTGTTTGCAAAAAATGGTGTCAGCGCGGCAAAGCTTGCCGCCTTCGACAAGCTGGCGATTGACTTTGCCGAAAAGCATAAAGCCGTCATCAGTCTGGTCAAGATGGGTAATGCAAGTGCTGCCGCAAGCAAGTTTCAAAATCAAGTGATTCCAACATTTAAATTGATGCAAACGCAGTTGGCAGAATGGGTGCAGCAAAGCGTGGCCGGCTCCCAGCGCGAGGTAGCCGATGCCAAGGTGACGCAGCAGCAAATGACCCGCTTGCTATTGGCGGGGCTGGCATTGGCGGTCATATTGGCAATGGCAGTTTCATTGATCATCACTCAAGGTGTCATGCGGCAATTGGGTGGCGATCCACGTTACGCCTTTAAGGTCGTCACCGAAATTGTCAGCGGCAATCTTGCTTTCAATATCGAAACCCGGCGCGGCGATTCCACCAGCCTGTTATATGCAATGAAAGGGATGGCAAAGTCACTGGCGCAGATGGTCATCGCAGTCCAGGAGAGCGCCAGCAATATCCAGAGCGCCACCTCTGATTTCGCCGCCGGCAATCTCGATCTATCCAATCGTACCGAGCGTCAGTCGATCGCCTTGCAGCAAACTGCATCGTCCATGGACACGCTTGGCAGCACCGCGGTCGACAGCGCAAACCATGTACGCCAAGCCGGTGAACTGGCGATCGGCGCATCCAATGTCGCCAGTCAGGGCGGCGCCGTGGTGAGCCGTGTGGTCGATACCATGAAGCAAATCAATGACAGTTCAAAACAAATTGCCGACATCACCAGCGTCATCGACAGCATCGCTTTTCAAACCAATATTCTGGCGCTGAACGCCGCAGTCGAGGCCGCCCGCGCCGGTGAACAGGGCCGGGGGTTTGCCGTAGTCGCAGCCGAAGTACGTTCGCTGGCGCAACGCAGCGCCGACGCTGCCAAGCAAATCAAGACCTTGATCGGCGCCAGCGTCGAACGCGTCAGCCAAGGCTCGCAACTGGCCGACCAAGCCGGCGCAACCATGCAAAACGTCGTGACATCGATCCAGCGCGTGACCGAAGTCATGGCCGAAATCAATCAAGTAAGCCTGAATCAAAGCAGCGGTATCAGCAAGGTGGGCGACGCGATCAAGCAAATGGATGAAGCCACCCAGCAAAATGTCGCCTTGGTAGAGCAATCCGCCGCTGCCGCCGAAAGTTTGAACGAACAAGTGCATCAACTGCTGCAAGCGGTGGCCGTATTCACCTTGCCGGAGCAGGAAGTTGTTGCATTGCCGGCAAGCCACAATGAGCGGCATACGCCTGGTTTGCAGTTGATCGGAATGGCGAATTAGCTTGGTGGGATGAGGTGCGCGGTGTGTTGCGTTTGTAGAGCAGTAAAGAGTGCTTAAAAGATTAAAATATACTGCCTGGTGTATTTTTAAAGGCGCAATGAATACCTGCGGGCGATGGGTATATTATGCATATACCCCCTATTTTCTATGTTTTCTGGGTCCGCCGCATGTTATGCACAGCTTATTCCCCCACACTGCCAGTCACCGGCAAAACAATACCCGTGATGTAGCTGGAGCATGCCGCCGACGCCAGAAAGACATAGGCCGGCGACAATTCTTCAGGCTGTGCCGGCCGGTGCATGCTGGTGTCTTGGCCGAACTTGGCGATGCTCTCGGCTCGTTTGTCGGCGGGATTGAGCGGGGTCCAGACCGGCCCCGGCGCGACTGCATTGACGCGGATCCCTTGCTCTAGCAAATTAGCCGCGAGCGACAGGGTAAAAGCATGTATCGCGCCCTTGGTGGTCGAATAATCGAGCAATCTTGAATTGCCCTTCAAGCCGGTTACCGACCCGGTATTGATGATGGACGCGCCGCGTTTAAGATGCGGCAGGGCGGCCTTGGCCATATGGAAATAACCATAGACATTGGTTTTGAGCGTCTCGTCAAAACGTTCTTCCGTAATGTCGAGCAAGGATTCTGCATGTTCCTGGAAGGCCGCATTGTTGACCAAGATGTCGAGCCGGCTGAATTGCTTAACCGTTTGCTCAACCGCGTCCCGGCAAAATCGCGCATCTTTCACGTCACCGGCAATTGCCAGCGCCTGGCTTCCTTCGGCTTCGACACAGCGCACCGTTTCTGCGGCATCGTCATGTTCGTTCAAGTAGAGGATCGACACGTCCGCTCCTTCGCGTGCAAACAGCACCGCAACCGCGCGCCCAATCCCCGAATCGCCGCCGGTCACGATGGCGCAAAGCCCTTCCAGCTTGCCGCTGCCTTTGTAATTGGGCGCCATGAACTGCGGCTTTAGCGCCATCTCAGATTCGTGCCCCGGTTTGCCCAAATGTTGCGATGGCATAGGCGGTGCCGGATAGTCCTGCGCGCCGGTTTGCACCGCCTGATTTTTCTGCTCGGTTGACGCTTGCTTCTCATCCTTACTGTCTTGTTCACGCTGAATGCTGCGTTGTTTACTGGCGGTCGCGTTGGCCGCGGTATTGGTGCCGGCATCGAGCCCTTGGTCGTCAGAATCGCTCATCATCACGCTCCTGCGAGAAGTTAAAGAAGCAATTATCGGATCAAGATGACGAACGATGCGTGCTTTTGCGCACATCGCGAGTGAACTTGCAATCGGTGTTTGCTGTGAAAACGCAAAGATTTTTTGAAAACTGATGTTGCGCATATTCGTAGTCGGGCTTGAGTCCGACAATATTGCCCGTTCAATTGGGCAAGTCGGGTTAAAATCCGACCTACAATAAATGCAGGTAATAGGGGAGTATCAGCTATTTTATGCCATATCCCGCACAGTTTCATTGGGTCAAATTTAATACAGGTGGCAGTATATTTCTTATATTCTGATCGGATAATTGCCGTTTTATCCGATATGCGGCTGGCAAGCCGCGCTTTAGCTTGTGGCGCTATCCCGCCGGTGCACCAATTTCCCCGCGGCAAAAGTAGCCGCGATCGCCCGGTCGTCACCCAGCAGCGCGAGCGCAAATAGCAATTCGTCCAAGCTCTCGGTGCAGGTAGTGCGCCGTGCCAGCAATGGCGTCGCTTTTGGGTCGAGCACGATGAAATCGGCTTCCGCACCCGGCGTGAAATTGCCGATGGTGCCTTCCAGTTGCATGCAGCGTGCAGCACCTAGTGTGGCCAGATAAAACAGTCGCAGTGCCGGCAGATACATGCCTTTCAAACGTGCGATTTTGTACGCTTCGCTCATGGTGCGCAGCATTGAGAA